>JAYUZG010000168.1:0-2911 GCA_043751985.1 Betaproteobacteria bacterium | reverse complement strand
GTCAGTCGGCCGTCGTCCACGATCGTCGCGCCGCCGCTGGGCGCGGCTTGGACTTGCAACGCGGTCTTCGCCATATGGGCGCGAATCTCCGCGAGATATTGCTCCGGCAGCGCAAAGCTTAAATAAATCGGCGCGATCTCGTTGATGACTACCAGTGGATTGGCGTCGTTGGCTTTCACCACATTGCCGGCCTGGAGCAGAATTTTTCCGGCCTGGCCGGAGATCGGCGACACGATGCGCGTATAACTTAACTGCGTGCGAGCCGATTCAAGCGCCGCTTCGTTCGCCGCCAGCGTGGCGCGCGCCGCTTCCAAATTGGTACGGGTCTGCGCGTAAGCGTCGTCGGAAATAAATTTCTTCTCCAGTAGATCGCGCTGCCGCTGCTCTTGTGCGATGGCATTGCCGAGCAGCGCGCGATCGCGTGCACTGGCGGCTTCAAGCTGCTTCACCTGTGCGTTGAGCGTGCGCGCGTCCAATACGAACAACAATTGCCCGCGCGTCACATCCTGACCATCATGGAAATGCACTGCGGAAATCTGCGAGTCGATACGCGCCTTGATCGCGACCGTATTCAGCGGCTCGACCGATCCGATCGCGTGCAAGCGCAACGGCATCGCTTTCTTCGCCGCTTGCGCGATCGTCACCGGTACGGTCGGTGCCTTGGGCGGCGCCGGCGCGGCGTCATTGCGCGAACAGGCAACCAGCGCCGCGCAAGTCATCGCTACGAGTGCTCGCGCAACCGCCACTTTTGGGCGTAGGTTAATCGGAAACATGACGAATTTTTTCTGCCGGATCAGAAGGTCATTCTAATGTAACCCTGCCCAAACCGTCGCAGTACAACTGCACAACTCATCTCTTAATTTCGACTCAACCGCGCGCGCACGCGAGTGAACAACTCGGATTCGAACACGAGGAAACTCACCATCAGCGAGTACACGGCCGGCACGACCACCAAGGTCAGCAGCGTCGAGGTGATCATGCCGCCGATCACCGCAATCGCCAATGGGCGGTTGGTCTCGGAACCGGCGCCGATGCCCAGCGCGGCAGGGAGCAAGGCGAGGATGATGGTGAGCGAGGTCATCAGCACCGGGCGCATGCGGATCGGACACGCGTCGCGCAGCGCGCTGCCCACGTCCATGCCCGCGGCGCGGCGCTGGTTGGTTAAATCAACCAGCAAGATCGAATTCTTCGCCACCAGCCCGATGAGCAGAATCAATCCGATCATCGAGTAAATATTCAGCGTCTGTCCGGTGAGCCACAACGCCATCACGCCGCCGACGATGGCGAGCGGCTGCGCCATCATGATGATCACCGGCTGCAAAAAAGAATTGAACTGACTCGCCAACACCATGTAGAGCAGCACCAGCGCGAGCGAGAAGGCGAACGCCATGTACGCCATGGTCTTCTGGAATTCTTCCGCCTGGCCGGTGAATTTGAGTTGATAGCCCGACGGCAACGTCTCTTTGGCTGCGAGCTTCACTGCCTCGACCGCCTCGCCGAGTTGCACCATGGGATTGTTGTAAAAATTAGCGGCGTATTGGAGATCGAGGCGACTTACCACCGCGGGACCTACCGTCTCTTTCCACGCGCTGATGGTGTCGAGCCGCACCAAGCTGCCGTCCTTGCTGCGCAGAAAAATCTTGCGCAGATCGGCAGGTTGGGTGAATTCGTTCTCGCCGGCTTTCAGCCGCACGAAGTAGCGTTGCCCGTCACCCGGTTCGTCGCTATAGCTCGCGACATCGATGCCGCCGGTGAGCATGTTCACCGCGAGCGCCAGTTCCTCGGTGGAGATGCCAAGCGCATTGGCGCGCGTGCGATCCGGGCTCAACACCACTTGTGGCAAGTCCAGTTGCAAATCCGAATCGACGCGGCCGATCGCGGGATTGGCTTGCAGCTTACGTTGCAGATTGATCGCGTGTTTCCCCAGGTCTTCCAGCGACGGCCCCATCACCGCGAACTGCAGCCGCTCGCCGCGACCACCGCCAACAAACGACAGCGGCGCCGCGAAAGCACGCACCCCGGCCAACTGGCCCAGGTCCATTTGCACGTCCGCCATCACTTGTTGTTGCGAGCGTGTGCGTTGGTGTTTGGGCAGCATGCGCGCGACCACCGTGCCTTGATTCACCTGCCCGGCGGAACCCAAGCCGATCAGCGAAAACTCAGTGTGCACCTCTTTATAGCGATTGAGAATCGCCTCGATTTCTCGAATCTTGCCCTCGGTATATTGAATGCTCGACCCAAGCGGCGTGCGCAGGCTGACATTGAAACGCGACTCATCGGTGTCGGGCGCCAGCGCCTTGCCAACATTCGCGAAGAAAAATCCGCTCGACATGAATACCAGTAATGCGAGCAGCACGACTTTCCAGCGATGACGCAGTGCCAGGTCCAGAAAGTAGCGGTACACCCGCTCGATGCCGTTAAAGCCGGCCTCGAACACGCGATACACGCGCCCGTGTTGCGTACCCACCTCAAGGAAGCGCGAGCACAACATCGGCGTCAGCGTGAGCGAAACGAACCAGGATACGAGTACGCCGGCGACCACCACCACGCCGAAGGAATTGAGAAAGCGGCCGACGATGCCGGCAAGAAAAATCACCGGCGCAAAAATACACACCAGCGATAACGTCGTTGCCAGCACCGCGAACACCACTTCGCCGCTGCCGTTGATCGCCGCCGACACCGGGTCGGCGTCCAGATGTTCACGATGACGATGGATGTTTTCCAGTACCACGATAGCGTCGTCCACCACCACACCGATCAGTAATAGCAGACCAAGCATGGTGATCGAGTTAAAAGTAAAACCGGCGAAATACATCACCGCGATGGCGCCGAACAGGCTGACCGGAATAGCCGTGGCGATGATCAAGGTCGAGCGCAGACTGCGCAGGAACATCCACACCACCAGCGCGGC
>JAYUZG010000167.1:0-11309 GCA_043751985.1 Betaproteobacteria bacterium | reverse complement strand
TGCAAAATCTCCAGCCACCGCTGCTTTGTCTTCCGAACCCGCAAACGCCGCCCAGGTATTGACTCCCATTTCGGCGCCCATGTCATGACCGTCCATTTTTGTGGTTCGACCCAGCACTACTTTATAGACGCCATTCTTTCCGGTCAGTCCGGACCCCAGAATCTGCTCGATGTCCTCGGGATCGAGCGAAGTCTGAGACGGATCGATGTTCGCCGTGGGCGCACTGGGCGGATTGCGGATGACTTCCTTCAATTTGGCGAAGACGCGACCCACGGATTTCGCCAGTTTCTCCTCGCTGCCCATGGCGCCAATGTGCATGAACATGACGCGAGGGCTTTCCCAGAGGAAATGATTGTGAAGCGCGGTGACCTCAAGACCATTGTCGAGCGCGACACTCATCACTGGATTCACTTCGTTCTCCAGCAACACAATATCGCCCATCACCATCGTGTGATCGCCCGTGCGGGTAAAGGCAACCCAAGCGGTAAGTCCCATATCCGGGATCATCTTGACTCCGCCCACCGACGCCTTGATGTCACCACGCGGAAAGGTCACCTTGAAGACTCCCTCCTGCTCATTGAGCTTCCCCTTGAGTCCGGTGAATTCTTCGATGCGGGCGCCATCTGGCGCGGTCCCGGCATAGGCTGTATCCAAAGTCAAGGCAAAAACGACGATGGCCGCTCCGTGGACAAGCGCACGCCAGTGACGGTGGGTCATCTGCATGTTCGTCTCCGGCAGTAACGGGCAATCACTTCGTTCCCTGTATTTTCCCGTCACGTAGATGAACCCTTACTTCCTTGACATGACCTTTGCTGGAAACCAGGACAATCAGCACGCCGTGTCCATGTTCAACGGCCGGTATTGCGGAGAACACCGTTCCCTTGGTGCCCTTTTGCACGGTTGCGATGAGCGATGCGAGGGAGTGCTTTGTCACGGCCATCAACGTCAGGTGGCCGGAGGCGCGCGCAACATGCGGGAGATCCTTGAACACTTCGGTCTCCGGTGTCCACGCCGCCTGTTCAGGGCTGCCACTGAGTTCCTTCAGGACGTTTCCCTCAGGATCGACGGAGAGACCTTTTCCGGCGGTGTAGACCGACAGCGAGAGCTTCTTGTTGTCATCCAGCTCGAATTTCGCGGAAATCGGTGCTTCACCCTCTTTCGCCGCCTGCCGAACACCCTGAACGAGCGTTAATTTGCTGTTACTCAAGACTTTCAGCAGCGCGGCCACCTCCTCGTCATCATAGCTTTTGGCCGAAGCCGAATGTATCCAACCGGCAGTCGGCAAGATAGCAACGAAAATAAGTGTCAAGAATGTACGAAGCAATATCATCGGAATAGTCATGTTCAATTCTCCTTGTAGCCGGATGGAATGAAATACCAGTGGAGGCGCGCTCGAACATCAAGAGGTTTTTCTGCGAACACGAACAAGAAAAATCCTAATGCGTGCTTGAAGCATATATAACTGTAACGTAACATCTATAACATCACAACTGAATCCACGCACGCGATGCCCGCGAAGGAAATCAAATCAACCAGTCCAGGCTGGTTGCTCCTTATCTTGACCTTGCAGGGTCATCAACCTGCCGTACGCATGCGCGTCTGGCGTGCATTGAAGGCGCTCGGTACTGCGGTGTTGCGCGATGGTGTTTATCTGCTGCCCAATATCGAGGCTTTCATGGCGCCTTTACAAGCCCAGGCGCGTGAGGTCATTGATTCAGGTGGCAGTGCGCAGATCATGGAGTTAAGTGCTCGCGACACGGCGCAAGAGCAGGAATTTCGGACCCAGTTTGATCGAACCGCCGAATACGGCCGGTTGATGCAGGAGATTGCAGGAATGAAACGGGCTCTCGCGCAGAGTGACGTGAGTTCTTGGGTACCCGGTGTCGAGCGGCTCCGGCGCGGGTACGAGGAAATCGCGCTGCAGGATTTCTTTCCCGGTTCGGCGCACGACCAGACGCGAGAGGCATTGATGGAACTGGCGGCGGCGGTATCCGCGCTGCTCTCTCCTGACGAACCGCATGCGACAGAGGGGCGAATCATGCGGCGCGACCCAGCTCAATACCGCGGCCGCCTTTGGGCAACCCGCGCACGACCCTGGGCAGATCGACTGGCTAGCGCATGGCTCATTCGGCGATTCATCGACCCGCAAGCGAAAATCATGTGGTTAAAAAACCCAGCGGATTGTCCCAAAAGGGCTTTGGGATTCGATTTCGACAACGCCGTATTCACTCATGTCGGCGCCAAGGTAACTTTCGAGGTCTTGCTCGCAAGCTTTGGACTCACCGAAGACGAGTCGCTCGGCAAGATCGGGCATCTCATCCATTTCCTGGATGTCGGTGGCGTTCCCACGCCAGAAGCAGCCGGACTCGAGGCCTTATTGCGCGGCGCACGCACGGTACTTAGCGATGACGACGTCCTGCTGGCAGAAGTCAGCCGATGGTTCGACTATCTCTATGCTACCTTTGCCCAAAGCACCTAAGTTGTCGCGCGTCAGCGCGCTCGCGAACCTTTCGTTTTGCTACCGCGCGTTTTCACTTTGGGCGGCACACGGCTTGGGTCGCCGCCGATTTCCGCGAACACGAAATTTCCGCCCTGAAATTTTTCTGCGCGCGCGTCGCCAGATTTTTCTTTTGCCAGCACCTCTGCGGCGAAGGACTCGCCGTTGTCCTGTGGACGATATCCCAGTCGCGTCGCGTTGCGATTGTCATACCAGGTGCGTGAATTCCCCGAAACGCCGTAGACAATCTCGAAGCGGATATCCGGATGCTCGACGCCGATTTGCACCAACTGCGCCAGATCGCGCGGACTGATCCAGATCGACAGCCGGCGCCGATCGACCGGAACAGCACCGACATTGCCGATGCGCATGCAGAGGACTTCCATGTCGTATTTATCCGCGTACAAACTGCCGAGTTGCTCGCCGAACACTTTGGACACACCGTAACGGCTGTCCGGCCTGGGGTAGACCTGATGATCGATTTTCTCGTCGCGGCGGAAAAAGCCGGTGGCGTGATTGCTGGTCGCGAACAAAATTCGTTTCACACCGTTCAGCCGCGCCGCTTCGAACACGTTGTAGCAGCCGACAATATTCGCGCGCAGGATGGCGTCCCACGGTCCCTCGACCGAGAAGCCCCCCAGATGCACGATGGCGTCAACGTTGCGCGTCACGCGCTTCATGTCGCTGAGCCGGGCGATATCTCCCGCAACAAAAGTTTCGCTCGGCGCCATGTTCTTGACCGGCTGCAGGTCGGACAAACGCAAAGTGTATTTGCCCGCCAGTTCGCGCCGTAATTGGGTGCCGACATCGCCGGCCGCGCCGGTGATCAAAATAGTTTTCATGTCGTGGGGCTGAAAAGTGAATGAGTTGTCGTATTCTACGGCTTACCCGTTCTATGAGAATCAACTCATGAAAGAGCTTGAGAGCTGGACCGAAGAGAAGCAGTCGGCCTATCTGTATCGCGTCGTGGCGCAGTGCGAACACGGCACGCCGCGCCATGCGCTGTTCTCCGAGCTGGCCGAGGAAGCGGAAAAGCAAGCCTTGATCTGGGCGCGTCTGGTCGAACGCGCGGGCGCGACTCTGCCGGCGCAGTTCTCACCGGACTTGCGCGCGCGGTTGGTGGCGAAGCTCACGCGAAAATTCGGTCCGCGCGCGATGCAGGGCGTACTCGGCGCGATGAAAGTGCGCGGCATGTCGCTGTACACCAAAGGCGATCCGCGCCACTTCGTGCCCGAGTCCAGTGCCGGTCAGGAAGGCCGTCATCGCGGCCTCGCGGGCGGCGGCAATCTGCGCGCCGCGGTATTCGGCTTGAATGACGGCCTGGTGTCGAACGCCAGCCTGATCCTCGGCGTGGCCGGCGCGACCGCCGACAACGGCCTGATCTTGTTGTCCGGTGTAGCGGGGCTTCTGGCGGGCGCATTCTCAATGGCCTCGGGCGAATACGTGTCGGTGCGCTCGCAGCGCGAAATGTTCGAATATCAGATCAGCCTGGAACGCGATGAGTTGGCTGAATATCCCGAAGAAGAAGCCAACGAACTCGCCTTGATTTACGCCGCGCGCGGGATGCCGCGCGAAGAAGCGCAACGTCTTGCCGACGCGGCCATTGCCGATCCTGAACGTGCGCTGGATACCTTGGCACGCGAAGAACTGGGCCTTAATCCGGATGAGCTTGGATCGCCCTGGGGTGCCGCCATGTTCTCCTTCGTTTCTTTCGGGCTGGGCGCGCTGATCCCGCTGTGCCCGTATTTCTTCAGCGCGGGACGCACCAGTCTTTTCGCCAGTATCGCGCTCACCGCCATCGCGCTATTCGCGGTCGGCGCCGCGTTATCGTTGTTTACCGGTCGTCACGCCTGGCGCGGCGGTTTGCGCATGCTGGCAATCGGCGCCACGGCGGGCGCGTTAACTTTCGTGATCGGCCGCGCGCTGGGCGTCAGTCTCGCCTGAGCGCGGCATATATTCAACTCGCGCTAGGAACCGTGACTGTCGGATTCCACCTTGCCGCTCGCCGGTTTCAGTTGCAGATTCAGCGACTCGATCGAATCGAGCAATTCGCTCGCGACGTCGCTGACTTTGCGACGGTGCGAGCGCGCATAGCCACGCAATGCCTCGAACGCGCCTTGCCGGTCCAACTGCCTGCGCTCCATCAGTACGCCGACCGCCATGCGAGTCTTCTGCTCCATCCCCAGCGCATGACTCAGGCGCGACTCGGAGGCGCGTAAGTTATCTACCTCAGCGCCGCGCGCCAACGCGGCCTCGATCGCCGGCATCAACTGCGGAACATCCACCGGTTTGACAATATAGGTGAAGGCGCCATTTTGCGCGGCCTGACGCGCCGTCTCTATATCGCTGTGCGCGGAAAGAAACATCACCGGAACAGTGTGCTCGGCTCTCAATCGCAGTGACAATTCGAGCCCGTCCATGTCCGCCATGCGCACGTCGAGGATAGCCAGGTCGAACTCGGCGTCGGCGAAGGCGGCGAGCGCCTCCTTGCCCGAGGCCACGGGCGTGACCCCATAGCCCTGCCGCCGCAGGCCATCCGTCAACGTTGCCAGGATCAAACGATCATCGTCGACCAATAGCAACCGAACCTGCCGTTCCGTTCCGTCCAGCATCTCTGATCTCCCTAAAGAAATTCCCGCGAGTTTATTGGGTGGCCTCCACGACCGCGGACGACAGCCCGACGGATTCTGGGGAAGGATGGCGGCATTCTCCACCAACCCTTGCAACTAAAGCAACAATACATAGGTAGGGACCCACCTTACGCCTGCCCCTGACGTGACGCAGCGACGCTTGACGCAATCGCCTGCCCAGACGTGAAGCGAATGACCGGAACAGTCAGCTTGAGGATCGCCTCCACCACGTTGCCATCGGTGGTTAACAACGACAGCGCTGCGCCTTTGCCGGGGAGAAGCGCGCGCACCAAGCCGAGGCCGTTGCCCAATCCCTTGCCGGCGGCGAAATCGACCGCGGGCGACAACTGTCCTCGATTGCGAATGCGAATTCGCACGCCATGGTTTGCCGCCTCGACACGAACCTGTATCGGCGTGCCTTGCTCGTGTCTGGCGCGATGCTCGATTGCGTTGGTCAGCAACTCATTGAAGATCAAGGCAAGGGCAACCGCCTCGCCCTCTGCCACTTGCAGCCGTTTCCCGATGCCTTCGCTGCCTTCAAGGTCAAGCGGGGCATCGAGGATGCTTTCGATGCTCCCGGCAACCGCCAGCAGCAACTGAGCAACGCACACGCCGCCATTCACGTCGCGCGCCATCAGGCCATGAACCAGGGCCACGGACTGCACCTGCGCCGCCGCTAGATCGATCGCACGGGCCACTGCGGGAACGTTGGTGCTGTGCTGGCGCAGCAGGCCGATCACCCCTTGCAAATTATTCTTGATACGGTGATGTACTTCCGCAACCAGGGCGTCGCGCCGCGTTTCCGCATCTTCCACCAGCTTACCTGCGTGCTGGCGCCGCTCGGTGACGTCGCGCACGACGCCGGCGACCAGGCGCGTGCCGTCGGGGCCGCTGAACGGAAAAGACTGAAACCAAAACCAGCGCGCGGCACCGGCCGGATCGGCGGCGCGCACCTCCATCTGCGCGGCGCGTCCACGCGCCTGCCGCAACAGAAATTCCGCCGCGGCATCCTGATCTTCCGCGTGCAGGCCGACTTGCCAATCCCAGGGATCGCGAAATACCCCGCAGATGTCCCGAAACAGGGGGGTTTCGCTGTTAGGACTCAGGTAATACACCTGGTGCAGCAGCGGGTCGCTCAACCAGAGCATTTCGTGCACGTTCTCCGCCAGCGTTCGGAAAAATGCCTCGGAGCGTTGGCTGTTTTCCTCCGACTCTCGGCGCCGAGTCACGTCGAGCAACACCCCCATCATTCTGGGTCCGCCATCCGCATCGACGGCATATTTGCCGCGGTTGTTGATCCACCGCACACTGCCGTCCGGCAGAAGATGGCGATACTCCAGATCGAACTCGCCGCCACTCGCCTGCAAGCGATTCTGCGTGGCGATCACCGCCGCGCGGTCGTCCGGGTGAATCATCGCTCGAATTTGATCGAGCGGAAGCACCGGCGAATTTCCTGGCAAGCCGAGCAGATCCCGGATCACGCCGCCCCACACGCCCTCGCTGCCGCCGACTTCGCGCTCCCAGGTACCGATGCCGCCGTATTCAAGACACTGCTGATTCCACGCTTTGCTCTTGATCAGGGCGGACTCCATTTTGTGGAGAGACGTCACGTCCTCGGCAATGCCGTCCATTTGCACGACGCGGCCATCGACCGAATGCACCGACAGAATGCGATCGTGAATCCAGCGCGTCACGCCATCCGGCCGCACAATCCGATATTCAATTGCGCGTTCCGCGTTGGACATGTTCTCGACCCAGCTTTTCATGACCTTGACTTCGCTGCCGCGCCAGACTTTCCGGTAGGGCAAATTGCGAAACTGGTGAATCTCGCAAGTGGCCCAACGCTCAAGCGCCGCGACTAGAATCGGCTGGTCATGCGTGTACACGTGCGCGAGCCACGCGTCAGGTGACACCTCCAGCTCTTCAACCGGCACGTCCCAAATCTTGGAAAAAGTCGCGCTCGCGTATTGGAATGTGAGTTCGGGGGCGTTGCGCACCCAGAAGATGTCACGTGCTTCTTCGCCTTGCATCGCTTGCAGGTCGCGTGATCCCGAAAATTGCAAATTATCGACGTGACGCGGCACGGCAGCGTTGCCTCCAAAGTGAAACCCAGGTGAGCACCGCGCTCATTCTAGACCCGTCGCGAGTCGTCGTCATTGACAGCCCATTGGCGAATCGCTAATGTTCGAGCGGTCGCGCCGATTTGAAGCATAGCTTGCGGGCGCTTAATAAATTTCGCTAAAGCGTGAACCAGGCCCGTCGCCGACTTCATTCTGACCAGCGCAACGGGTTTCTGATATATGCCTTCAAAGTCTACTTTTACCTCCGACCGCGGCCGCATGCTCGCAGCGCTGGCTTCCCGGCGCATTCTCATTCTGGACGGTGCGATGGGCACCATGATCCAGAGTCACCAACTGGACCCCGCGCACTATCACGGCGCTTTGTTTCACGATCACCATTGCGATCAGACCGGCAACAACGATCTGTTGACGTTGACCCAGCCAAAGTTGATCCGCGACATTCACGCGGCGTATCTGGAAGCGGGCGCCGATATCGTGGAAACCAATACCTTCAACTCTAACGCCGTATCCATGGCCGACTACGCCATGGTGGAGCGAGTGCACGAGTTGAATTTCGCGGCGGCCAAGTTGGCGCGCGCCGCGGTCGATCAGTTCGACTCGCGCGCCAAGCCGCGTTTCGTCGCGGGTGTGTTGGGGCCGACCAATCGCACGGCTTCGATGTCACCGGATGTCAACGACCCAGCGTTTCGAAATATCACCTTCGATCAGTTGATGCAAGGCTATGCCGAGTGCGTGCGCGGCCTGGTTGAAGGCGGCGCGGATCTGCTGTTGGTAGAAACCATCTTCGATACGCTCAACTGCAAGGCCGCGCTGTTCGCGATCGAAGAATATTTCGAACGCGAACAGGTGCGCTTGCCGGTGATGGTGTCGGGCACCATCACCGATGCCAGCGGCCGCACCTTGTCCGGCCAGACGGTGGAGGCGTTCTGGAATTCGGTGCGGCACGTCGCGCCGTTTTCCATCGGCTTGAATTGCGCGCTGGGCGCCAAGGACTTGCGGCCGTACATCGCGGAGTTGTCGAGAATCGCCGACTGCTTTGTCAGCATTCATCCCAATGCTGGCCTGCCGAATGCATTCGGCGGCTACGACGAAACGCCGGACTACACCGCGTCGTTTCTGGAAGAATTCGCGCGCAGTGGTTTTCTGAATATCGCGGGCGGTTGCTGCGGTACCACGCCGGAGCATATTCGAACCATCGCCGATCGAGTCAAGGCGCTGCCTCCGCGCGCGCTGCCGGTGATCGAACCGCGCCTGCGATTAGCCGGATTGGAGCCGCTCAACATCGGCGACGACTCGCTGTTCGTCAACGTCGGCGAACGCACCAACGTCACCGGCTCCAAAGCTTTCGCGCGCATGATTCTCGCCGGAGATTTCAATCAAGGCCTGGCGGTGGCACGGCAGCAAGTGGACAACGGCGCGCAAATAGTGGACGTCAACATGGATGAAGCCATGCTTGACTCGAAGCAGGCGATGACGACCTTCCTCAACCTGGTGGCCACCGAACCGGATATCGCGCGCGTGCCGCTGATGATCGATTCGAGCAAGTGGGAGATCATCGAAGCCGGGCTCAAGTGCGTGCAGGGAAAACCGGTGGTGAACTCGGTCAGCCTGAAGGAAGGTGAGCAAGAGTTCTTGCGCCAGGCGAAACTTGCCCGCCGCTACGGCGCGGCGGTGATCGTAATGGCCTTCGACGAGCAAGGGCAAGCCGACTCCTTAACGCGGCGCGTGGAAATCTGCCAGCGCGCTTATCGCTTGCTGGTGGACCGTGTGGGCTTTCCGGCCGAAGACATCATCTTCGATCCGAATATTTTCGCTGTCGCCACCGGCATCGAAGAGCACAGCAACTACGCGCTCGACTATTTTTCGGCGACGCGGCAGATTCGCGACTCGCTGCCCGGCGCGAAAATCAGCGGCGGCGTGTCCAATGTGTCGTTCTCATTTCGCGGCAACGAAGCAATCCGCGCGGCGATACATACGGCGTTTTTATATCACGCGGTGCACGCCGGCATGACCATGGGCATCGTCAACGCCGGGCAGTTAGGCGTGTACGCCGATATTCCCGCCGATTTACTGGAGCGAGTGGAAGACGTGTTACTCAACCGCCGGCCGGAGGCCACCGAACGACTGGTGACGTTCGCCGAGCAGTACAAGCAAGAGGCCAAGCACAGCGTCGAAGACTTGAGCTGGCGCAAGGGCACGGTGCAGGAGCGGCTCAGTCACGCGCTGGTGCGCGGCCTGGACGCCTTCGTGGTGGAAGACACCGAGGAAGCGAGGCGCGCAAGCAGCCATCCGATTCACGTCATCGAAGGCCCGCTGATGGCGGGCATGAACGTAGTGGGTGACTTGTTCGGTGCCGGCAAGATGTTTTTGCCGCAAGTGGTGAAGAGCGCGCGCGTGATGAAAAAAGCGGTGGCGCACTTGATCCCGTTTATCGAAGCGGAGAAGACTCGCAGCGGCGACACCCGCAGCAAAGGCAAAATCGTCATCGCCACGGTGAAAGGCGACGTGCACGACATCGGCAAGAATATTGTCGCCGTGGTGCTTCAGTGCAATAACTTCGACGTAGTTAATCTCGGCGTGATGGTGCCGGCGGAGAAAATTCTGCGCGTCGCGCGTGAAGAGAACGCCGACTTCGTCGGCTTGTCCGGCTTGATCACGCCCTCGCTGGAGGAAATGGCGCAAGTGGCGCGCGAGATGCAACGCCAGGGTTTCACTATTCCTTTGTTGATCGGCGGCGCCACCACTTCTCGCGTTCACACCGCGGTGAAGATCGAGCCAAATTATTCGGGCGTCACTGTTTGGGTGCCGGACGCGTCACGCAGCGTCGGCGTGTGTACCAGTCTCATTTCCGCGGAACTCCGCGCGGCATATGGTGACAAGGTCAAGCAAGAGCACGCGCGGGTGCGCACGCAGCATGCGGGGAAAAAAGGCCAGGGTCCGCATCACAAAATTGCCGAAGCACGCCGCCATGGCCTGGTGACAGACTGGAATCAAACCGCGCCAATGACGCCAAAAAAAATCGGCGTGCAAATTCTGCGCGGTTATTCTTTGGCCGAGATCGCGCGCTGTATCGACTGGACCCCGTTTTTCCAGACCTGGGAACTGGCCGGCCGCTATCCGCAGATTCTGCAGGATGCAATGGTTGGCGAGAGCGCACGCAGTTTGTTTGCCGATGCGCAGGCCATGCTGGCGCGGATCATCTGCGAGAAATGGCTGACCGCCCACGCGGTGTTCGGTTTGTTTCCCGCCAACGCGACGCAGACCGATGACGTGGAGATTTACGCGGACGAATCGCGCGCAGCGCCCATCGCGACTTTTCATTTCCTGCGCCAGCAGATGGTCAAGCCGCAAGACAATCCGAATCAATGTCTGGCGGACTTGATTGCGCCGAAGGTCTCCGGTGTGCGCGATTATCTCGGTGCGTTTGCTGTCACCGCCGGCATCGGTATCGATGCGCGAGTGGCACGCTATGAGGCGCAGCACGACGACTACAACGCGATTCTGCTTAAAGCACTGGCCGACCGTCTGGCCGAGGCCTTTGCGGAGCACTTGCACCTGAGAGTGCGGCAGGAATTCTGGGGTTACGCGCCAGACGAGACGTTGAGCGTGGACGATCTGATCGCGGAAAAATATCGCGGCATCCGGCCCGCGCCGGGTTACCCGGCCTGCCCGGATCACACGGAAAAGGCCGCGCTGTTCAAATTGCTCGACGCGGAGAACAACGCGTCGATGCAGTTGACCGAAAGCTTCGCCATGTTGCCCGCGGCGGCGGTGAGCGGGTTTTATTTCTCGCATCCCGCGGCGCGTTATTTCGCCGTGGCCAAAATCGATCGTGACCAGATCGAAGAGTACGCGCAGCGCAAAGGCCGGTCCGTGGAAGAAGTCGAGCGCTGGCTGGCTCCGAATCTTTCCTACGAAAGATGAAACGATAGGGCGAGTCACGCCCTGGCCTCGATAACCCATCACGGGTGGATTCGCGCACCGGCGCAATCCACCGTGTCGCTCTTACTCAGAAGTCGGTAACTTGTGCGACACACTGCCGTCTCCATCATAGAGCGCCGAAGCTTGGAATGTGTCGTCTTAATTGGCGACTGCTGAGTA
>JAYUZG010000166.1:0-11924 GCA_043751985.1 Betaproteobacteria bacterium | reverse complement strand
GTATCTGGTCTGCGAACATTGGAACTCGATCAGCACAGGGTGAAAGGCATTTGCCAGTGGGAGTGGATTATTAATGCACTTTCTATTGCGAATTAGAATAATACCCCGCGCTCTTGGCGCGGGGTTGTTTATTTCCGCAGCGCAAAAATTCAAGACAAGAAATTCGTTTTTCGATCGGACTGGAAAATCAAGTCCGGTAATATTAACCAGCAAGAAGAATGGAGGCATAAAATGAAATCGAAATGGCTGAGCGAAATCGCTTTGGGGATTACGATGCTCCTCACCTCATCGGTGGGGTTCGCCGCGGATACCGACCTGCAGTTAGGTACGCTGTGGAAAGGTACCGCTCCCGAGGGGACGCCTGCGTGGATCAATGTCCTTTATAGAACCTTTTCCGACGCTCCTGCCGGAAGCTTCGGAACTTACGAATGGATTCGTTATACGGTTGAAGTGCAGGTCACAACCGATAGGATCGTTCATGACGATACCCCGCACACTTGCTGCGAGGTACACGGCAAGGGAAACCTCACCGGTCAAGAAATTCTCGACACGTTGTACCTGAACGTCAACCCCCGTCTCGATATTGAGAAGCTCAAGATCTACTGGACCGGCGCGCCCATGGCGCCTGGACCAACCGGATCTAACGTCTTTCCGGTTGCCGGCAATCCACCGAGCAAGATTGATATCGAAGCCAACGAATTCGAGTTGAGCTCAGCGGGAAAGTTTGACATCTTGTTGCAATGGCGCGGAATCAAGAGACTGGGCCCGAGCGGCACGTCGTGGTCCAAGCTGTTGTTCGTGTACGACGACGGCAGGCAGGAGCTCTTACCCTCCGATATTCAAGTATCAAGCCGCAATGCGCGTTCCGGGCTCGCGCCGTTCATAGCCGTTGGCCACATCAAAAATGTGGGTGGTGACGACAACGCGTGGATTAAGTAAAGCCAAACAATACGGCCTTGCAAGCTAGCTGCGGTTGTCGTTCCGATCTGTCCTTGTGACGACAACCGTCATCCTACTTGCGGCAAGGAAATACCATTGGTAATGGCCATCTCTTTTCCGGCATCGGTGCACCGTGGATCGGCAATTATCGGTTCTCTCAATCGGTAGCCGGTAGGGCGGGTCACACCCGTCATAAGAGTAATAAAGGTAAAGACAATTTTGCATGTCATCGCTGAAAATTCTGCGAAACGGCGAGTGTAACCCGCCTTACGATTGCTAGACGTTCTCAAAAATCCGGCTCGACGACACTCGAAGATCAATGCTCTCAAGCTCAAAGTCACCGGCCACGTCCGGTTCCAGCAGGTACCATCGACGGTCAGCGGCGAGACGGTAGATTTCGATCCGGCGGGTATCGGGATCGATCAGCGCGTACTCTTTCAGTGATTGGATCAGTCGATAGGCAGCAAATTTCTCGCCTCTGTCATACGCCTCTGTCGAAGGCGATAGCACTTCTACTACCAGAACCGGCGCACTAAGGTGGTTCTCGGAAATATGATCTGCGGCATCGCACGTCACCAACAGGTCCGGATAGAAGAACGCATTGGCCGCATCCACCCTCAATTTCATATCAGACATGTATGCGCGGCAGCCTGTTCCACGCAGCTGCATCGAGATGAGCGTAAACAAATTCCCTGCGATGGTGACGTGCTGCCTTGTCGCGCCCACCATTGCGACGACTTCACCTTGGAAGTATTCGTGCTTTTCCTTCTGCTCCATTTCCCAGCGAAGATAGTCTTCCGCCGAGCAGTCCGCAATTTTCGCTGGATGGGTCACCGTTTGCCTCGTTATTGGGTGTGATATGAAAATTCTATGGCAAGAATGGGGTTTTGTCTTCTCATATTCTGCTGCAACGTAGAAAGCCAGGGCAAGATGCCAAAATCTCGCGGATGCAGATTTGGTCCGATGATTCCCCAAGTTTACGGTACGTCAGTCACCATGTCTTCGGCGCGACCCGGAGTGGATGCGCCACACGGCAACATAATCAGAAACGGGCGAATTCCCGGCATCACGATCATCCTTGTCTTCTCCGTCCGGAATTCTCACAGCGGGATCTTGTCGATAGAACAGTGACAATTGCTCATAGAGCTTCGGATACTCGTTGCGCACCACGTGCGGAATCTCGAAAAACGCTTCGCTCATCACCGCGAAGAATTCGGCCGGTGATTCCGCCGCGTAGGGATCGATGCGAGTTCGTTCACCGTCCTGTACGCGCCTGCCGAAGTCACTGAACGCGGCGCTGAACGCCATGCTCCATCGCTCGCGGCTCATGTTCCGATGTAACGGCGGAAATCCATTGGGTGCGCCGTTCAACATGTCCAACTTGTGGGCGAACTCGTGGATCACCACATTGACACCGTCGAGCGCACCGGAACTCTGCACGTCGGCCCAGGACAACACCAGCGGGCCGCGTAACCAAGCCTCACCCGCATGCAGGGTACCGTCTTCGTGCATCACTCCACCCTCGGTCATCACTTGACGGCGTGGTGCGAACGCCTCGGGGTAGACGATGATGCCGACCCAATCGCGGTAGTAATCCAGATCGAGCTCGAGAATCAGCACACAGGCCTGCGCCGCGATGGCCAGTTTCATCTCACCGCTCAGTTGCAGACCCGCCGCGGCGGAGAATTCCTTCTCGTGCAGAAACAAAATGCTGAACTCGCGCAGCCGTGCTCGTTGCTCGTCGCTCAATCCGCGCGCGAAGGCGAAGCGGGACAAGGTCGCGCGCCAAGCACTGTCGGAAATCTGGACGCGTCGTAAGATGCGACGCCGACGCCAGGCACGCAGCCAATCGAACATCAACTGCCGCTCTCTTCCTCCAGCGGCGCCCTGAGCAAGGCCTGTTCGTACTCTTCCACTTGTGCGAGTTGATCCAGATCGACGCGCTCGATCTGGCTGAAACGGCGTGTGATCTTGTCGCTGGTGATCGACACTTGTTGCGCATCTTCGTGCGCTTGCCGGATGTGATCGGCGAGTTTTTTCATGCGCGTGTCGAAGCGGCCAAATTCCTTGCCGAGCTTGCTTAGTTCATCTTTGATGATATGCACCTGCATGCGCGTCTCAACGTCCTTCAACACTGCGCGCGCGGTGTTCAGTACCGCCATGAGAGTTGTGGGCGAGACGATGTAAACGCGCTTGTTCATCGCGTAATCGACCACTTCCGGGTGATACGCGTGAATCTCGGCGAAGATCGCTTCGGCCGGCAGAAACATCACCGCCCAGTCCGAAGTCTCGCCGCGCACGATGTATTTGTCGCCGATGTCGTCTACGTGTTTCTTGACGTCGGTGCGGAATTGACGATTCGCTTGCGCGCGGTCGAGTTCGCCCACGTCCGACTGGAACATGCGCTGGTAATTTTCGAGCGGGAACTTGGCATCTACCGCTACCGTGCCGGTCGGCTCGGGCAGTTTCAGGATGCAGTCCGCTCGTGCGCCGCTGCTGAGAGTGAATTGAAATTCGTACGCCGTGGGCGGCAGAATATTCTTGACCAGACTCTCCAATTGCACCTCACCGAAAGCGCCGCGCGATCGCTTGTCGCCCAGCAATTCCTGCAAGCTCACCACATTGCTCGCCAGGCCATCTATTTTCTTCTGCGCTTCATCGATCGTTGCGAGTCGCGCCATCACACTGGCGAAAGTCTCGTTGGTCTTCTTGAAGCCTTCTTCCAGGCGCTCTTGCACATTGCTGCGAATCTTGTCCAGATGTCCATCGGTGCTTTTCATCATCTGTTCGAGGCGCAGATCGTTGGAGCGGATCAGATGATCGAGGCGCGCATCGATGGTCTTGGTCATTTCGGCGAGCCGGCCTTCGATCGACTTGCTGACTTCGGCCAGCCGCGCATCGGTCGTTACGCTCATTTCGGTCAGCCGTCCTTCGGTGCTCTTGCCCATTTCAGTGAGGCGGCTGTCGGTGCTCTTGGTCATATGCTCCAGTCGCGCATCCTGCGACTTGGCCATGGCGTCCATCGAATTGGTCAGCACCTGCGTGGCATGACGCAGCGTGTTCTGAATCAACTCCTGCTCGGCCCGCCCTTGCGCCGCCAAAGTCTCGGTCACTCTGGCCAATAGCTCACCGCGCAGTTGATCGTGCTTCGACTGCAATTGCGTACTCATGTCGGTCAATCGCTCGGCGATATTTTCGCGACTGGTGGAGAGCTCCTCGGCTTGTGAGAGCTGTAGAGTCAGAATCGCATCGCGGGTTTGTTTCAGGTCTTGCGAGACGGTATTGCGCAGCCGCTCGGAGGATTCAGCGACGGTATGGGTGAGACGGTCGCCGAGAGAATTCAGCCCGTCGTTGATGTCTTTCAGCACCGCGAGGTGCTTCTTTTCCAGAACTTTTGCCACTACCTCGGGCAGCACATCCTGGCGGCGCAGCAGCGTAGACAAGCGCAGTGCCATCCACAGCACGGCGACCAGCGTGACAACAACGACGACTGCGACAGATATTTCCGGCATGGCTCACCCTTCGGAGTTCAGTATAGCCGAAGGCCCCCCAATCACTACACCTGATATCCGGAGAACGCGGGCGCCCCGCGAATCAAGCTCAGGCCGCGGCTACGTCGCCGCGCCCCGCACGTTTGCGTTCGTGCTCTTTCAGATAACGCTTGCGAATGCGGATCGACTTCGGCGTCACTTCCACCAGCTCATCATCGGCGATGAATTCAACTGCGTACTCGAGATTGAGCTTGACCGGCGGCGTCAGGATCACGTTCTCGTCTTTGCCGGCGGCGCGCACATTGGTGAGCTTCTTGCCCTTGATCGGATTCACCACCAGATCGTTGTCGCGACTGTGTATGCCGACAATCATGCCCTCGTAAACTTTCTCACCCGGCGCCACCATCAAGCGGCCGCGCTCCTGCAAATTGAACAACGCAAACGCCACCGCTTCGCCTTGCTCCTGCGACACCAGCACGCCGTTGCGGCGCCCGGGAATGTCGCCCTTGACCGGAGCATAGTCGTCGAACACGTGGCTCATCAGCCCGGTGCCGCGCGTCAAGTTCATAAACTCGTTCTGGAAGCCGATCAGGCCACGCGCCGGCATGCGGTAATCCAGCCGCACGCGCCCGTGACCATCCGGCTGCATATCCTGAAGATCGCCGCGCCGGTAACCCAAGGCTTCCATCACCGCACCCTGGTAATTAGCCTCAGCGTCGACCGTGAGCATCTCGTACGGCTCGCAGGTCACGCCATCAATAACGCGCGTAATAACGCGCGGACGGCCGACCGCCACTTCGTAACCTTCGCGCCGCATGTTCTCGATCAAGATAGTGAGATGCAACTCTCCTCGCCCCGACACCAGAAACACATCGGTGTCGTCGGTGTCTTCGACGCGCAGTGCCATATTGGTCAACAGCTCCTTGTGCAGGCGATCGCGCACCTGCCGGCTGGTCATGTACTTGCCTTCGATGCCGGCGAGCGGCGACGTATTCACCTGGAAGTTCATCGTCAGCGTGGGCTCGTCGACTTTCAACGGCGGCAGCGCTTCCGGGTGATCCGGGTCGCACAACGTCGCACCAATGGCGATCTCATCAATGCCGGTGATCAACACGATGTCGCCCGCGCTGGCCTCGGTCAGCGGCACACGCTCCAGGCCCTTGAAGCCCAGCACCTGATTCACGCGTTCCTTCACCATCGCACCGTCACCCAAGCGCACGATGACGTCCGAGTTGGGGCGCAGCTTGCCGCGGCGGATACGGCCGACGCCGATACGCCCCACGTAGCTCGAGTAATCGAGCGCGCTGATCTGCATTTGCAACGGACCGTCAACCTCCACTTCTTCCGGTGGCGGCACGTGTTCAAGAATCGCCAGATACAACGGACGCAAATCGCCGCTCTGTACTGAGGGGTCCAACGAGGCGTAACCATACAGCGCGGACGCGTAGACCACAGGGAAATCCAGTTGCGCTTCGCTCGCGCCCAACTTATCGAACAATTCAAAAGTGTGGTTCACCACCCAATCCGGCCGCGCACCGGGGCGATCGACTTTGTTCACCACGACGATCGGCTTGAGCCCCAGCGCCAGCGCCTTACGCGTGACAAAGCGCGTCTGCGGCATCGGGCCTTCGACTGCGTCCACCAGCAGCAGCACGCCGTCCACCATCCCCAGTACGCGCTCGACCTCGCCGCCGAAATCCGCGTGCCCGGGCGTATCGACGATGTTGATGTGTACGCCTTCGAAATCCATCGCGCAGTTCTTCGCGAAAATCGTAATGCCGCGTTCGCGTTCGATGTCGTTACTGTCCATCACCCGCTCGGCGATATGCTCGTGCGCGGCGAAGGTCCCAGACTGATGCAGCAGTTTGTCGACCAAAGTAGTCTTGCCGTGATCAACGTGGGCGATGATGGCAATGTTGCGGATATCTCGACGCATGGGAGGGACCGGGAAAAAAAGCCGCGCAGTGTATCACGGCCAGGGTTACATAAAAGCGCTTTTTCTATTGATTTCTGAATACCTGTACCGGCGCGGTTCCGACCAAGCGCCAGGTGGCCAGCGTCCCCGCGGAGCCCACGCCAACCGCTCCCGTCAGCAAGCCGACGAGCCACACCCACGGATTGATTGAATACGGAAACTCGAACACGCGCACGGCAAGCACCCAGCCGGTCGCGCCGGCGCCGAACGCGGCCAACAGCCCGGCGCCGGCGCCGATCAAAGAAAACTCGACCCACTGCGCAGTGCGTACCTGACGCAAACTCGCGCCCAGTGTGCGCAGTACCGCCGCGTCATAAATTCTCTCGTCGCGCGTGGCCGATACCGCGGCGATCAACACCAGTAAGCCTGCCACCAGACTGAACAGGAACACAAACTCCACCGCGCGCACCACGTCGTCGATCATGCGCTGCACTTGCACCAGAATCGCCGACACATCGATCACCAGCAAGTTCGGGTAGCGCTTTACCAGCCGGTCCAAGACCGCAGCCTTGTCGATGGCGAGGTGAAAACTGGTAATGAAACTTCGCGGAAAATTATCTACCACGCCCGGTGGCAGCATCACGAAGAAATTCACCTGAAACGAATCCCACTCGACTTTGCGCAGCGAGATGACTTGTGCGCTGACGCGCGTCCCTGCTACGTTATAAGTGAGCGTGTCGCCAAGATGAAGATTCAGAGCCTGCGCGATACCGTCTTCCACCGACACCACCGGCTGACCGCGGTCCGCGGCATCGAACCAACGTCCGGCAACCAGCGTGTTACCCGGCGCAAGCTCGCTCGCCCAGGATAAATTGAACTCGCGCTCGACCAGCCGGCGCGCCCGTTCATCGGTGAATTTCTCGGGCTGTAGCGGCTGCGCGTTGATCTCGACCAAACGGCCGCGCACCATCGGGAAAAATTTCGGCGCCGGGATGCCTTCGGCAATCAGAAACGTCTCGACCTGCGGCCACTGTTCCGGTTGAATTTGCACCAGGAAGCGATTCGGCGCATCGGCCGGCACCGACTTACGCCAGTTAGTCAGTAGATCATCGCGCACCAGGGTCAACAGGATCAACGCCATGATCCCTAAAGCGAGCGCGATGATTTGCACCACCGACGCGGCGAGGCGCCGGCGCAAATTGGCCGTGCCGAAGCGCAGAGCAAATCGCAACGAGAAACTTTTGCGCGTGATCGACGAGATCGCAACGATACCCCCGCTGGCGAGGGCCGCAGTCGCCAGCATCATTCCCACCACGCCTGCGAGAACGTAGCCGCCGAGTTTCAAGTCCTGCGCCTGCCACAATACCAACGACGACACGGCCAGCGCGGCGGCCAGCCACGCGCCCGCTTGCCACCCGTCGGGTGCGCCGAGATCGCGCCGCAGGACGCGCACCGTCGGCACACGGCGCAGCGCCACAAGCGGCGGCAACACGAAGCCCAGCAGCAGTATCACGCCGACCGCGAAACCTTGAGCGACCGGCAACCAGCCCGCGCCCGGGAGTTGCACTGCGACCAGCGGCGCAAGAATGCGGCTCAGGCCAGCCTGCGCGACGAAGCCGAGCGCAATTCCCGACGCACTCGCGACGACGCCAAGAATGACGATCTGCCACGCCTGCAACGAGAAAATCTGCGCTTGCGTCGCACCCAGCGCGCGCATCACGGCGCAGCCGTCGAGATGACGCTCCAGATGGCGGCGCGCGGCGAGCGCCACCGCCACGCCCGCCAGTACCGTCGTGAGCAACGCGGCCAGGCCGAGAAATCGCTCTGCACGCGCCAGTGCCGCGCGAATTTCCGGCCGCGCGTCGCGCACATCTTCGACGCGTTGGCCGGGCGCGAGCAAGGCGCTGATGTCGGATCGATATTGCAGCACTTGCTCCGCTTCGCCCGCCACGAACAATCGCCACGTCGCGCGACTGGCAGTCTGAATCAGCTCGGTCGATGCCAGGTCGGCTTGGTTCATCATCAGGCGCGGCGCCATGTTGATGAAGCTGGTCGAACTCTCGGGCTCCTCGACGACAATCGCAGCAACGCGCAGCGTGCGCGCGCCGATCGTCACCTCGCTTCCGGCGGCGACGTTCAGCCGCGCGGCCACTCGCTCGTCCACCCACACTTCCCCGGGCTTGGGCGGCGTATGGCCGTCCACCACGCCCGTCGCGTCGCGCACGCGCAGTCTTCCGCGCAACGGATAGCCCGCCTCGACCGCACGCGTTTCGACCAGCAAAGATTGCTCACGCGCGGCGATCATAGTGGGGAAGCGCACGCCTTGCGTAAACTGAAGGCCACTCGTGCGTGCGCGCTCTGCGAGAATCTCCGGAAGCGGCTCGCTGGAAGAAATCACCAGATCCGCGCCGAGCAGTTGATTGGCTCCCAGCACCAACGCCTGGCGCACTCGGTCGGTGAAAAAATTCACCGTTGACAGACTGGCCACGGCCACCACCAGTGCCGCGAACAACACCCGCCACTCTCCTGCGCGCCAGTCACGTGCCAGCAGTCGCAACGCCAAACGGAAAGTGGCACGAGTGCTACGTTTCGGCAACGCGGCAACTTTGCCATTCACGACGATCTGTCCGCTCGAGTTCAATTGCTACTACGCAACTCGTTCGTCGGCGACAATTCGCCCCGCCGCCAGCCGCACGTGGCGCGAACAACGATTGGCCAACGTTTCGTCGTGAGTCACCAGCACCAGCGTGGTGCCGCGTTCCTGATTCAGGCTCAGCAACAGCGAAATGATTTCCTCTCCGGTCGCCGCATCGAGATTACCGGTTGGCTCGTCCGCGAACAGCACTTTCGGCTGCGTGACGAAGGCGCGTGCGAGAGCGACGCGTTGCTGTTCTCCGCCCGACAATTGGCGCGGTGTATGGTGCAAGCGCGCGGCGAGCCCGACTCGTTGCAACAGCGCGGCGGCCGCGTCGCGCGCGTCACGTACACCCGCGAGTTCCAGCGGCAACATCACATTTTCCAGCGCGGTCAGCGCCGGCAACAACTGGAAAGACTGGAACACAAAACCGACTTGCCCCTGGCGCAAGCGCGCCCGCGCATCTTCATCCAAATCGAACAACGCTTGTCCGTCGAGGTACACCTGACCCGAGTTGGGCGTGTCCAGGCCGGCCAGCAACGCCAGTAAAGTGGTCTTGCCGGAACCCGACGCGCCGAGAATCGCGCACGCTTCGCCGGCAAAAATCTCCAGCGACACATCGTTCAAGATGGAGACCATCACCTCTCCGGCGGAAATTTGCCTGGACAGCGCGACTGCCCGCACAATAGTGGGTCGAGTTTCAGTGTTCATCAAATCGTGGAAAATAATCTTCGCAGGAAGAAATTACGTTGACGGACAAAATGCAATTGAGATGCAGCAAATCTTGGGCACGCACGATACTTTGCTTGTGCTTGCTTTTTGTGACAACGGTTCACGCCGAATCGGTACTGCTGGTGATGGGCGACAGCTTGTCCGCGGAATATGGCCTGGCGACAGGGACCGGTTGGGTCGCCCTGCTGCAACATAAGCTCACGCAAGATGGATTCGCGCACCAAGTCATTAACGCCAGCATCAGCGGAGAAACCTCTGCCGGCGGGCGGGCGCGCATTCGCGAGGCGCTCACTGCGCATCGTCCCGCGGTGGTCATCGTGGCACTGGGTGCCAATGACGGCTTGCGCGGGCAGCCGGTCGCAATGCTGCGCGGAAATCTGGAATTTATGATCAAGCAATCGCAAAAACGCGGCGCGCGAGTGATGTTGGTCGGACAACGCTTGCCACCCAACTATGGCGCGGCTTACAACCGCCGCTTCGAAGCCGCGTTCAGCGAAGCCGCCACCCGTACCACCACGCCCTTGGTTCCCTTCATGCTGGCGGGCTTCGCAACCGACCGGAGCATGTTTCAACAAGATGGATTGCATCCGACCGCCGCGGCACAGTCACGCATTGTTGACACTGTTTATCCCACGCTCAAACCGTTGTTGAAGAAATGACTCACGACACGGTGACCGTAGCACAGCTCGGCGAATTTGACGAACTGATCGACGTGCGTTCGCCCGCCGAGTTCGCGCTCGACCACGTGCCCGGCGCGCGCAATTGCCCTGTGCTCGACAACGAAGAGCGCGCGCGCGTCGGCACGCTGTATACGCAAGTCTCCATCTTCGAAGCGCGCAAAGTGGGCGCCGCGCTGGTGGCACGCAATATCGCGCGGCACATCGAAGAGCAATTCCGCGAGCGCGCGCGCGAGTGGCGGCCGCTGGTTTATTGTTGGCGCGGCGGCAAACGCAGCGGTGCGATGACGCACATCCTGCGACAAGTCGGCTGGGATGCGCGGCAATTGGCAGGCGGCTACAAGTCCTTTCGCCGCGCAGTCGTGGCGGATCTGAAGCAGAAAATTCCCGCCTTAACGTTCCGCGTGATCTGCGGCATGACCGGCACCGGTAAGAGCAAATTGCTGCAACAGTTGGCAGCGCGCGGCGCGCAAGTGCTCGACCTGGAAGCGCTGGCGGAGCACCGTGGTTCGCTGTTAGGCAGCATGCCCGGTATCGCGCAGCCGTCACAGAAAATGTTCGAAACACGATTGTGGCAAGCGCTGCGTGCTCTCGACCCGGCGCAGCCGGTGTACGTCGAATCCGAGAGCCGCAAGATCGGCGACGTGAGAACTCCGGAATCTTTGCTCACGCGCATGTGGTCGTCGGATTGCATCGTCATCCATGCGGAAATGAACGTGCGCGTTGAATTGCTACTGTCCGAATACCGCCATCTCACACTTGATCGCGCGCTATTGCATGACCGACTCGATTGTCTGATTCCCCTGCATGGCCGTGAACGAATCGAAGTGTGGAAAGTTCTCGCGGATGGCGGAGACTGGCACGCATTCGTGGAAACCATCCTCACACAACACTACGATCCGTCGTATCAAAAGTCGATTGGGAAACACTACCCGAACCTTCCAAATGGCAGACAGTTTCAATTGCAAAGCGCTCAGTCTGGCGATTGTGCCGCGCTCGCGTTGACGGTGCATCGTTAATCGTTTGTGCGCTTTGCATTGACAATGCCTTAATTGAGATCTGTCATGACGACAAAACTAAAGTTCAAGAGTGATGCTTTCGAGGCAATTTATTCCTCGGCGCAAGGCTTGCTTAAGGTGAGGGCCATTAGCAAAGCTACCTTGCGCGAAATCGACGAATCGTGCTTGGCTATTCCTGCGAAGATTAAGCCGAAGCGACTCAACAACTACCGGCTAAAGCCGGCGGGTTGAAGACACGTTCATTGCATTAATATTGAAGAAATTAAACGAGCTGCCTTGGTCATGACGATTCTCTCGATTAAGTGATCCGATCATTCTACGAGATGCTATTTGCAACGGGACCGTAAAGAGGCAATATTGCGATTTCGTTTGAAGAAATCCGCAGTTCGAATGATGAATTCCATCTGCCCGCTGCGGCAGAGGTGGCCCCGGAAATTAGGACTGGCGGATAAGTGAAGTTCCTGCTCTGATGGGCGAAAGAATTGCCCGACAAAGGAGCGGTGATGAGAAGGCCAA
>JAYUZG010000165.1:0-14319 GCA_043751985.1 Betaproteobacteria bacterium | reverse complement strand
GATTGCCCCAATCCGTCATGCAAATCTGCGGCAATCCGCTTGCGCTCCAGTTCCTGTACGGTCAGCAATTGCCCGGACAGTTCGCGCAATTCATTTTCTGAGCGACGCAGCGCCTCTGCCGCACGCACTTTTTCAGTCACATCCATCAACACCGCCACTTGACCTTGGAACGAACCATCAGCACCCATCACCGCGCGCGGCGATACCCGCACGTTATAGCAACGCCCCTCCGCACCCACCATGACCAGCTCATACGGGGTGTAGACAGAGCGGCGCACGGCGGCGCAATGATTCAACCATTCCTCACGCGCGGCCGGCGAGACAAACTCAATGGCAGGATGGCCCACCACGTCTTCCACTTGGTAACCAAATAATTCCTTCAATCGCGTGTTGGCAAACCGAATCACGCCTTCGCCGTCAACGACGATCAAGCCTTCATTGATGGTCTCCGCCAACAAACGGTATTTCTCCTCGCTGTCGCGCAGAGCGCTCTGCGCCGCACGCTGTTCCTGACTCCGTTGCTCGACTACCGCGATCAGCGCTTCCGCGCGCTGCTTGATCTCAGTTACATCGTCGATGATGGCCACCGCGAACCCGCGCCCCGCAATCGAATCCATGCCCGGCCAGAAGCGGGTCGGGTGAATCAACACCTCAACGGAACGACGCAGGAGCGGATCATCCAGTTCACGCTTTACCCGGCGGCCTTGCAGTAACTCCAGGTGCGTCGCAGGCCAATGGCCTTGCAGCGGACAATCATGCAACTTGCACCCGGGGTGCAATAGATCATGCAGCGACTTGCCACCGCAGTCTTCTACCCGCCCCAGCCCCCACAGCTCGGCGGTCCGATTTACCCTCACTACCCTGCCATTGCTGTCCAGCAGACAAATCAACTGGAGCATCGAATCAACGGCGGATTCCCACTCTTGTTTTGCTTGTTCTATTTGCACTGCGTGTATGAAATCTTCGTCGCTTGAATCAGGCCAAGACTGGTATCCCAAATCAGACATTTCATTCCACCCCACGGACATCACGGATCACGGTAATGTCCAAGTAATTTTTTGGTTACTCTCGTGCCGCAGCGATCAATCGGACCGCTTTGGCGGTGAATGGCGCGACCTACTATCCGATTACGCGCCGAACCTCTATCGTGCAAGGTAACGGAGCATGCGCATGATTCACGCCTGAAACCCAAACACGCGATTCGGAATTTTTGTGCTGCCGTATCAAGTAATTGCAATGCCGCACGGGCGCGCGGCCACACCCATGAGAGCGATAACCGGGTGACATTTCGACGATGTGCTTGAATTTCGACAGGGCACCTGCAACACAAAGACGTCGAAAGGCGCCACAACACCTGGCCTCCTGTGGATGCCGAGGCTGCGCGCACGATTCGGGCAGCGACGCCCTCGCGCGGACGAATAATTGAAGAACGTGACGGGTGCGCAAAACCCGTCGCTAACTTGCTATGCTATGCGCGTCAACCCAATTGGCTATTTGCAGTTACCGCACCAATGGAATCGCGCCGGGGGCCAACGCGGACAACGTACCTCGAATCAAGATAATGATCTGTCGCAACGCCTTGGATATCACCCTGCATCCGCTTCGCCGCTCTCGGCCAACGCGGTCGCTCAACTAGCGACGATTCGACCTCGCCGCACCGGCCATGTCCAAACTACGAGTTGTCGGTCTCTTCTATGTTGCAAGCTTTGTTGGCATCGTTGCCACCGCGGCGCTACTGGCGGTGTTCTATCGCCAAGTCGCCATTGATAGCCTGGTGCAGATTCGCAAACACGACAATGTGCGGCTTGCTCAAGTTGCTCTCAGCTCGATGTTGCATCCTCTATGCGTGTACCTGGACAGCGCCAAGCATATCAAGCCGAGCCAGTTACCAAGCGAGCGCTTTCCGTTGACGTTGCAGAAATCCGTGCAACAAATCATGGCTGGACCAGGAGTGGTGCGAGTCAAGGTATTCAACCGCGATGGCATCGTCGTGTACTCAACCTTACCGGAGCAGATCGGCGCAGATCAGTCGCGCGACGACGGTTTCGTCTCCGCCATCCATGGCACTGTGCGAACCGACCTGATCTATCGTGACAGCTTTAACCCGTGGGGCAAGGAAACCGAAGAAGACAACCTGGTTGAGACTTATCTCCCGGTGCGGCGCAATGTCGCGTCCCCCGCGGACGGAGTGTTTGAGATTTACACCGACATGAATCCGCTGGCACACGCCATTGAGCGCACCACTTTCAGATTAATGGGAGGTGGCCTTGCTCTGTTGTTGCTGCTCTACGCCGCATTGGTGTTGATGGTGCACTACGGACGGCGCCTCATCGAGGCGCAGCAACAGACGATTCGTGAGCGGACCGCTACCTTGGAACTGCTCACCTCGCAGATTCTCAGCAATCAGGAGTCGGAGAAACGCAAGCTCGCAAAAGATCTGCACGAGGGCGTGGCGCAGACCTTAGCCGCGATCAAGCTCAGCGTAGAAGGCACGTTGCGCTCGGCTTCGGACACGACACACCCGCCGGAACATCTGCACGCCGCCGTGCACGCCATTCAAGTCGCCATCCAAGAAGTGCGCGCCATCGCCATGGATCTGCACCCGCCGGTCCTTGACGATTTCGGCCTGTACGCCGCATTGGAATGGTTGTGTGGTGAATTCGAAGCATTGCGACCCGGCGTGAGTACGGAACGGCAGTTGGTGATCGATGAATCTGACGTTCCGCCAGCGCTGGTGATCATCATCTATCGCATTGCCGCCGACGCATTGAAATGGCTGGCGCAGAACCGATACATAGCTAAGGTTTCGTTACGCTTGGCTCGAGCGGCCGATACCATTGTGTTCAGCATCGAAGAGTCGATGACCGGCGGTGTTCGCGACGAACGACGCTCACGCGACGAGCGCGACATGGAAATGTCCACGATGAAGCAACGCACGCTGTTGTCCGGCGGCGTCTTCACCGTGGTTGGCAACGACACCGGCGGAAGAACGCTGCGCGCCACTTGGGTGGTATGAGCGGCACCCATTCAGCACCTGCTCGATACAACTCCGTCGCGCTGTTTCCAAGCTACGAAGGTTACGCAATGCCAGATGGATTCGCGTCGTGCAGGCGCGCGCGAAACCCCGCCGCTTCGAGTGCCGCGATGATTTGCCGCACATGCTCATGGCCGCGCGTTTCCAGCACGAACTCCACTTCCGTGCTCTGCACCGGCAAATTTGAAAACGCGCGCTGGTGATGCACTTCTTCGATATTAGCGTCGGCCTCGGCCAGGCACGCAGTGATCTTCGCGAGCGATCCGGGTAAATCACGCAGTTGCACTTGCAAACGCGCGAGGCGTCCCGAGCGTGCCATTCCGCGCTGGATAATATCCGCCAGCGTAAGCGGGTCGATATTGCCGCCAGACAAGATCAGGCCGACACGGCGTCCGGCAAACAACGTCCGATGTGCCATCAGCGCCGCCAACCCTACCGCACCTGCACCTTCTACCACGGTTTTCTCGATCTCGAGCAACAGCACGATCGCCTGTTCCATCGCGCCTTCGTCCACCAGGACAATGTCATCCACCAATGCGCGCACGATTTCGCGGGTGATCTGCCCCGGCTCTTTCACCGCGATGCCCTCGGCGATCGTGTCGGCGCCGAACTGAACCGGCGTATGTTTGATCTCGCTGTACATCGAAGGAAAGCGTAGCGTCTGCACGCCGAAGATTCGGATATCAGGCTTCAACGCTTTCGCCGCGACCGCGATTCCCGAAATAAGTCCACCGCCGCCAATAGGTATCACCAGCGCATCTAGCCGCGGTTGCACTGCGAGCATTTCCAGGGCGAGCGTGCCTTGGCCCGCGATTACCTGCGGATCATCGTAGGGATGAACCAACAGCAATCCGCGGCTCCGCATCAGCGATAACGCAAAGACTTTTGCCGAGTCGAAATCATCGCCTTGAAGAATAACCTCGGCGCCCAGGTGTTGAGTGTTCGCGACCTTCACGTGCGGCGTGAAGCGTGGCATCACGATCACCGCCGGAATACCCAAGCGCTGCGCATGGTAGGCCACGCCCTGAGCATGATTGCCGGCGGACACGGCAATGACACCGCTGCGGCGCTGCGCGTCCGACAGCGACAGCAACTTCACCAGCGCGCCGCGTTCTTTAAATGATGCGGTGAATTGTAGATTCTCGAACTTGAGATAGACCTGCGCGCCGGTCAACGCGGACAACGTACGCGCGTGCAACAACGGCGTGTCGATCACCTCGCCACGTATCGCGCGCGCCGCTTCGGTAATATTGCCGAGTGTGATGTTCATCAAAAATTTTCTCGCGCTCCCAGGACGCAATCATAAATTGCTCTTAGCGTCTTCGTAACCTGTATGCAGCGTCAGCAGAATCTCGGGGGGTCGGTTTTGCCTTCTCCATAACTTATTCCACAAACCCCATTTCATTGCATCCGGAATTCCGAATAGCACCAATAAAAAAACCCGCCGCAGCGGGTTTTTTTATTCATTCGCCTGACGCGGTTTTAGTCATACCGCTTGAATATTTGAAGCTTGCTTTCCCTTGGGTCCGGTTACCACATCAAATGAAACCGCTTGGCCCTCTTTGAGAGATTTGAATCCCTGCATGTTAATGGATGAAAAATGAGCGAACAGATCTTCCCCACCTTCATCGGGTGTGATGAAACCGAAGCCCTTCGAGTCGTTGAACCATTTCACTTTGCCAGTCGCCATCGCTGAAATCCCCAATACAGTTCTAGTTGGTAAGTTCCCGCACCTGGTGATACTACCGCAACAATCGCATTCGACCTCCTCAACGGGAAAAGAATCATACGCCAGATTCTGGCGGATTTGTGCGTGAAATCCTCTCGAGGATTGTGCATGAAAAAACCAACTACCACTTTAGTTATATTGACGCACTGAAATAAATGAGACACTCACCCCATGCACTTTTTCTCTTCGCGTCTTGTGCAGGTGCGTCCAGGTGAAGGCCGCTTGGTCGTCTGGTCTGCATTGTATTTTTTCAGCCTCTTGTGCGGCTATTACGTCTTGCGGCCGGTACGCGATGAAATGGGCATCCAGGGCGGAGTGGGTAATCTGCCGTGGCTGTTTTCCGCGACCTTCGTCGTGATGCTGGCGGCAGTGCCACTGTTTGGCTGGGCCGCCGCTCGCTTCCCGCGGCTCAAGTTTCTCGTGGGAGTCTATGCGTTCTTTGTAGCAAACCTTCTGATTTTTTATGTCTTATTCCAAGAGCATATTGAGGTCGCCACGGTCGCACGCGCGTTTTTTGTGTGGCTCTCGGTGTTCAACCTGTTCGTGGTCTCGGTTTTCTGGAGCTTTATGGCCGACCTGTTTTCCCATGAACAGGCACGCCGGCTGTTTGGCCTCATTTCAGCGGGTGGCAGTGCGGGCGCGCTGGCCGGCCCGACGATCACGGCTTCCGTTGCGCGCAGCCTTGGGCCCGCCAACTTGTTGCCCGTATCCGCTGCGTTTCTCTTGCTCGCAGTGGTCTGCATTCTCCAGCTCGGTAAGCTCGCGTCGCCATCCAAACCGGGCGCCCCCTCGCTGATCGGCGGCGGTGTCTGGGCAGGGCTCGCAACCCTCGTGCGCTCGCCGTACTTGCTGAGCATCGCGGGGTACGTGCTGGTCAACACTCTGCTCGGAACGCTGCTCTACTTCCAGCAGCAGACTATCGTCGCGCAGACTTATTCCGATCCCGCCGAACGCACGCATCTGTTTGCGCTGCTCGATCTCGCGGTGAATATTCTTGCTCTGGTTGGCCAGGCCTTGGTCATTTCGGCGGTCATGCGACGACTGGGGATGACATTCGCATTGGCGATTCTGCCTGGCGTATCTATCGCCGGATTTGCGCTGCTGGGTGTATGGCCGACCCTCACCGCGCTCATCGTCTTCGCGGTCCTGCGCCGCGCCTCCGAATACGCGCTGTCTAAACCGGCCCGAGAAGTGTTGTTCACGCTGGTAAGCCGCGAGGAAAAGTACAAAGCCAAGAACGTGCTGGATACTGTGGTGGCACGCGCCGGCGACGCAGCCAGCGGATGGATCGCGCAGGGACTCAAAGCCGCGGGCTTCGCGCTGGCCGGCATGTCGGCCATCGCGATTCCGGTTTCCCTTGCGTGGATAGGACTTGCTTTTCTACTCGGCCGTCTGCATGGGGCGAAAGCGACGCAAAACGCTCGAACCACGAGAGAGCCGCACGGAGAATCGCCATGACTTCCCGCCGCCGCTTCATGCAAAATTTGGTGACGGTTGGTGCGGCGTTGCGTTACACGACCTTAAGCACACCCGTTCACGCGGCCGACGCAGAAAAGGAACGCTCAATGACCCCCACCATGATGAAACGCCCGATCCCGCGCAGCGGCGAGATGCTCCCCGTTGTCGGACTCGGCACCTACCAATCATTCGACGCCGCACCGAGCCCCTCTGAACGCGAGCCACTGAAGGAGGTGTTGCGAGAACTGGTGCGGCACGGTGGCGGCGTGATCGACAGCTCGCCCATGTATGGGCGCGCGGAAAGCGTGGTTGGCGATGTCACAACCGATACCGCCCTCACCAAGTCTCTCTTCATGGCAACCAAGGTTTGGACCAGCGGCCGCGAGGCTGGTATCGCGCAGATGCACGACTCCATGCGCAAAATGAGAGTTGATCGAATGGACCTGATGCAGATTCATAACCTGCTCGATTGGCGCACGCACGCCGACACTTTACGAGAATGGAAAGAGAGCGGCCGAATTCGCTACAGTGGCATCACCCACTATCACGAAGGCGCGTATGACGATCTGGCGAAAATTATGAAGACCAAGGAATTCGACTTCGTGCAGTTCAATTATTCCATCGCCGAGCGCGAAGCCGAAGACATGATTCTGCCGCTCGCGCTTGACACCGGGCACGCGGTCATCATCAACCGCCCATTCGCCCAGTCAAGTCTTTTCGCTCGCGTGAAAGGGAAAGAACTTCCGGCTTGGGCCGCGGAGTTCGACTGCACGTCATGGGCGGCGTTTTTTCTGAAGTACATTCTCGCGCATCCGACGGTTACCTGCGCGATTCCCGCGACTCACAATCCGAAACATATGCAAGCCAATGCGCTGGCCGGCGTCGGTAAATTGCCCGATGAAACGACGCGGAAAAAGATGATCGCCCTGATTGGCTAGCGTAGAAATATGCGAATGAGTTATGCTGCAAACTAAGGTAACCGTAATGATCGACAACACGGTAACCGACAATGTAGTTCCCGACAAGTAGTGCAGCACCGCGACGGCCGAACCAACTCGCAGGTGCTGCTTCGCCCGAAACGGCGCAGCACGGCGATGAATTCTTTTGCGTCGCGACTTAACGGTACGCCTGGAGCTTCGTAAGATTTCGGGCAAACAGAAACGGGGGAGTAATTCGTGGCGGGCGAGTTGTTGCAACGTGCCATCCCTGGAACGGGGGAACTGCTGCCGGTACTCGGACTGGGCACCGACAAGTGCTTCGACGTAGGGGAGGATTTGGAGGCGCGCGCACCGCTCAGGGCGACGCTAAAGATCTTCGGCGAAGGCGTCGGCGGCCTGGTCGATTGTTCGACCATGTATGCGCGTACTGAGGGCGTGGTCGGCAAGTTGAGCCTGGACCTAAGGCTCGGACATTCTCTCTTTTACGCCACCAAAGTGTGGGCACGCGGGCGCATGGAAGGCATCGAACAAATGCAGGATTCGATGCGCAAGATCAAAGCCTCGCGCCTCAACGAGGCGACCGGACTGGTGTCGCGCATGGACCTCATCCAGATTCACAATCTGCTCGACTGGCGCACCCACGCGCACACCTTGCAGGGATGGAAGGCTGAAGGCCGCGTGCGCTATATCGGTGTCACGCATTACGAAAAAGATGCGTATGACACGCTGTGCGATATCCTCAGAGCCAAGCAGTTCGATTTTCTGCAGATCAACTTTTCGATATTGGAACGCGAGGCGGAGCAGAAGCTGCTGCCGTTGGCGATGGACACCGGGCACGCGGTGATCGTCAATCGACCCTTCGCAGACGGCGCGCTGTTTCCCTTCGTCGACGGAGACCCTTTGCCGCCGTGGGCGCCGGAAATCGAGTGCCACACGTGGAGTCAGTATTTCTTGAAGTTTGTGCTCAGTCATCGCGCGGTAACTTGCGTCATTCCCGCGACCGGCAATCCGCAGCACATGGAAGAGAATCTGCGCGCGGCCAAGGATCCGCTGCCAGACGCAATGACGCGCAAGAAGATGGTGGAATACTTGCGGTCGCTTTAGGACGGATGCCGTTCCTCCTGCATTCCGCCGCGCGGCATCCAGGCGAAATCCGGATTCACGCCTGAACCGGTAAGGCGGGTCACACCCGCCATCGCAAGTTGAATCTCGCTGCGGCGGGTGTCACCCGCCCTACAAAAACTACGAACTACGGCGCAGCGCCGGTTGTCGTAGCCTGGATGAAGTGCAATGGAATCCGGGAGAGATTAAGAGAATTTCATCGCGACGTCCCTGGAATCAGTTCCGACAGTAAGCTGTTGCACAGGTTAGTCTCGTTGGTAGTTAGAGCAACCCTCGCCGGGCGAGGTTACGCATCAAGTCGCCGACCCCGTAAGTCCACGGCGTTGCGAGGTGACAATGATTGACGCGATTGACTAAGGTGCCGAACGCGGCCGCGTGAATCGACACCACGTCGCCCAACTTGTGAGTGAAGCCTTTGCCTGTGTGATCGCGGTCTCGCGTCGGTGCGAATTGAGTGCCGAGAAACAACATGACGCCATCAGGATATTGATGTGTCCGGTTTACCGCCTGACCGGCGAGATCGAGCAGGTCGCGGCTGATGTTCGCGATATCACTGTGGCCGTCCAACCAATAGCCGTTGCCGCCGGTGACTTTCACTTTGATTTGCGTGCGACGCAAATCGTCGAGAGTCCAGTGCGTATCGAGCAAGCGGATAAACGGCCCGATGGCGCAGCTCGCATTGTTGTCTTTCGCCTTTCCGAGCAGCAGCGCGGAGCGGCCTTCGAAGTCACGCAGATTGACATCGTTGCCGAGCGCCGCGCCGACGATAGCGCCCGCGCGATTGATCGCCAGCACCACCTCCGGCTCGGGATTGTTCCATGACGAGTCGGCGCGAATGCCGATCTCCGCGCCCACCCCGACCGCGGACATCGGCTGCGCCTTGTTGAACACTTCCGCGTCAGGTCCGATTCCGACTTCGAGATATTGCGACCACAGGCCGCGCGCAATCAGAGACTGTTTCAATTTGCTCGCATCGGGCGAACCGGGTTTGACGTGCTTAATTTCACCGCCGATCTCCGCGCCAATCGCCTGCCGCACTTGTTGCGCCTTATCGGGGTCACCTTTTGCGGCCTCTTCAATCACCCGCTCCACCATGCTGGAGACGAAAGTCACGCCACACGCGCGCACCGCTTGCAAATCACACGGCGCCAGAAAATAAGGCTGAGCGGGATCGCGCCGGTCTGCGTGCGAATTCAGCAGCACATCGGCGATGTTTCCAACGCTGCGCGCACGCACCTCACGCAACGCCTTGACTGGCTCCGCCAGGTTGAGTAGCTCGCTGGATGTCGGCGCGATGTGCGAAACGTCGAACACTTTGCCGTCACGCAGCCAAACCGGGCTGGGTCCGCCGTGGCGGCCGGGAATCCACGCCCGCCCCACCAGCGCTGCGCGTTGCGAATCCGCGGGCAGGATTCGCTCCACGGATAAATCGACCAGGCTCATTTGCGTCGCTCCATATAAAACGCATGCTCCGGTCTGCAACTGCTGCTGCACGGCACGCCCATCACGTGGCCGCTCGAATCGAAGGCCAAGTTCAGCGTGATGGTCTCATCGTAATTGTTGACCGCGTTGACCAACACCAGCGCGTGCAACTTGTAAATGTATTCGCCATAGGCCGGAACTTCTTTGGCCAATTGCTGGTGACGCGCTTCTCGTTCGGCCTCGGACAGCTTTATTTTTTCGACACGCTTGAAATACCATGGGCCGTCATGCGTGCGTTCGGTCGCCTCGCCGAGCCCGGCGGTCACCAACGGGTGATCGAAAAAGCTGCCTGGATAACGCCACTGCCAACCCGTCGCCTCGACCAGGCGCGCGCCCTCGTAGGCACAGTCCAGCGCGATCCAATCCGACAGTGCTTCCGGCACTTCTCTCACGGCATCCGCCGGCGGGTGCTCGCAGTCCATGGGCTGCGGACCTTCGGCCTCCGCTTCGCCGCCGAGGCCGTATGCGGCCGTCACACTGGTCAATCCAAAAACCAGCGCGCTCATCCAGAATATCCGCCGCATGATGTCGTCCTCTTCGATGCCGTTGAATGCGCCGGATTATACGACGCAGCTTGATTTTTTCTCGATAGAGCTACAATGTCCCGCTCCGTTGCCTGGTATTTTTTCACTCGTGCTCGATCGCCCTCTTGTGTTTCTTGATTTGGAGACCACCGGCGCCACCGCGCACTTCGATCGCATCACCGAAGTCGGTCTGGTCGAAGTGGATCAAGGCGAATGCCTCGGCGAATGGAGCAGCCTGGTCAACCCCGAACGGCGCATCCCGCCCGACATCGAGATGCTCACTGGCATCAGTAACGCGATGGTCGAGGGCGCACCGACGTTTTCCGAATTAGCGCAAGATTTATTCGCGCGTCTCGACGGCAAAGTGCTGGTTGCGCACAACGCGCGTTTCGATTTTGGATTTTTGCGCAACGAATTCAAACGCGTCGGCTTGAACTATCAGCCGAAAGTTCTCTGCACCGTTAAATTGTCGCGGCGCTTGTTTCCCGCCGAACGCTCGCACAGCCTGGACAGCGTCATCGCGCGACACGGGCTCGCTTGCGCGACGCGACACCGCGCGCTGGCGGATGCGCGCGTGCTGTGGGACTTTACCCGGCAGATTCATCTGGACCTCGATCACGCTGCGATTCGCTTGATCGTCGACGACCTGCTGAAGGGCCCGACTATCCCCGCGGGTTTGCCACGCAACGTGCTGGACGACTTGCCGGAAGGTCCCGGCATCTACCTGTTCTACGGCGAGAACGATGTTCCGCTCTACGTCGGCAAGAGCATCAACATTCGCTCGCGCGTGATGTCGCATTTTTCCAGCGATCACAGCATAAGCAAAGACATGCGCCTCGGGCAAGAAGTGCGACGGCTCGAATACGTCGAAACCGCGGGCGAACTCGGCGCGCTCATCAAGGAGGCGCAGTTGGTCAAGCGCTTGCTGCCGGTGCACAACCGCAAGCTGCGCCGCAATTTTGAACTGACGAGTTTTCACTGGGACCCGGTGCAGGGGCCGAAAATTCCCGCGATGGTGTCGGCCGCGGAACTCAATACGCTGCAGTTTGAACACATTTATGGTTTGTTCCGCAGCCGGCGCAAGGCGCAGGAGACTTTGCATGACCTGGCGGACGAGTTCGGCTTATGCCGGATTCTGCTCGGTCTGGAAAAAGGCAAAGGTCCGTGCTTCGCATATCAGTTGAAAAAATGCAAAGGCGCCTGCATGGGCAAGGAAAGTGAGCTCAATCACGCGATGCGCGTGAGCATGGCGTTTTCCCGGCTACGCATTGAATCGTGGCCGTTCCACGGCCGTATCGGTGTCAAGGAAACGCATCGCGCAACCGGCCGTTCGGAAATTCACTTGCTGGATCGCTGGTGTTACCTCGGCACCCTGAACACGCAACTCGATTTATTCGATAAATTGGAGTCGCAGTGCGAGCCGGCGTTCGACCTGGATACCTATCAAATCCTCACGCGTTACTTCAAAAAGCATCGCGCGGAACTGGAGATTTTACCGATGCCTGCGCGCGCTGCTCTCAATGCTTCGCCAGGAATCCAGTTAAGGCCTGATTGAATATTTCGGGTTGCTCGATGTTTGAGATGTGCGAGGCCGACGCAATGATAGTGAGTTCAGAGCCGGCGATGGCGCGCTGGATATTGCGCGACATTTCTACCGGCGTGCCGACATCTTGCTCGCCGACGACGACGTGCACCGGGGAGGCGATCGAGCGCAGCCGGTCGGTGCAATCCATTTTCGCAATGGCTTCGCAGCAACCGACGTAACCGGCTACCGGAGTGGCGCGAATCATGTTGCCTACCCGTTGCATGACGCGGGGCTGCGCCATAATAAATGGATCGGTGAACCAGCGCTTCAAGGTCGGCTCGACCAGTGGCTCCATGCCGTGCGTGCTGGCGAGCTGGATACGTTCCGCCCACACCGGCGCCGCTTCCGTGGGCACACGGCTGGTGGTGTCACACAAACTCAGAGAAGAGAACACGCCGGGATATTTCAGTGCAAACGTCATCCCGATCATTCCGCCCATCGACAAGCCGACAAAATGCGTTTCGCTGACGTTCAGCGAGCGCAGCAGCCCGGCCAAGTCTTCGGCTAATTCGTCCAGCGTGTAGGCGCCAACCGGGGCGTCGCTTTGCCCGTGTCCGCGGGTATCAAACCGCAACACACGATAACTCTGTTGCAGAATTTTCGATTGCTCATCCCACATCGTCGAGTTGCAGCCGAGCGAGTGACTCATGGTGACCCAGGGTCCGTCCGAGCCGTCGATTGTGTAATAAAGATTGACGCCGTTACTGTGTGTTTTCATGGTTTACTCCTCCCGGCGCGCAGTATAGGACGACCCATGGGCATCCGCCTATTGATCTTTTCGAAGGGTTTTTCAATAAAGTAGAATGCTTTGCGCTTCAACGATCTAGGCTTGCACGTGCGCAACGACCCACCGCTATGGAGACACTATGACAATTTCATCGCGCCTTGCGGCTCGCAAGGGATTCAAGTCCAAGGCAGGCCGCGGCGGCGCCGCGCGTCAGCAACTGATTGCGCTGCTGAAACGCGCCAAGCTGGGGCCGGAGATTCCGGCGCGCGAAATTGCGCATCTCGCCGAGCACGTCGAAGCATTCAGCATCGCGCCCAAGACAGTGGTGTTTCGCGAAGGGGACGCCGGCACTTGGCTGGCGATTCTGGCCCAAGGCGGCGTGGAAATTCTAAAAAAACGCGGCGATGGTCAGACGCTGATGATGTCAGTGGAAGGTCCGGGGCGGCTGATCGGCGAAATGTCGCTGGTGGACGGGCAGGCACGCTCGGCCACTTGTGTGGCGAAAGAGCGCTGCATCTTGATTGCGATCACACGCGATCATCTCGGCGGCATCATGCGGGAAAACCCTTCTCTCGCGGCGGGCTTGATGCTGAAAATCATGCGGCTGATGAGCCGGCGCTTGCGCATGACCAGCGGGCGATTGGCAGAGTTGGTGTAGCGGAAGATCTCGCGCGTAAACAGCGCGTATCGAAGAGGACGCGGAAGCAAGACTTGCAGCACACTATATTGAGAGTAGATTCGTGTTCACTTCGCACCATTCAGTCTGGCCAAAGAATCTCGCATTGAATCTGGATTTTCCCGAGACCAGTCTCTATTACAACTTGCAAGTTTCGGCCACGCGCTATCCGCGCAAGACCGCCATTATTTATTACGGCCGCCAGATCTCCTACGCAGAACTGAAGCAACAAGTTGACGCGCTTGCCGGCTTTTTGCAACAGAAACTCGACGTCGCACGCGGTGAACGCGTGCTGCTCGACATGCAGAACAGTCCACAATTTATCATCGCCTACTACGCCATCCTGCGCGCCGATGCGATGGTGGTACCGGTGAATCCGATGAATCTCACCGCCGAATTGCACCACTATATCGAAGACGCGCAAACACGCGTCGCGATTTGCGGCGAGGAAGTCTATGCGTGTATGAGCCCGTTGTTGGGCGCAGGACTGGAACACGCGATCGTCGCCACCTACTCCGACTACATCGACCCGGCGTGCACTGTCGCCCTGCCAGAGGTGTTGCAGGCACCGCGCGCGACTATCCATCATGCGCAAACGACCCGCTGGCGCGATGCGCTCGGAGCGCAATGTGTGCCACGCCCACATCTAGCCGGCGCGGATGATTTATGCGTCATGCCTTATACGTCGGGCACGACCGGGAAGCCCAAAGGTTGCACGCATACGCACGCGACCGTGATGAGTACCGTGGTCATCGGCTCGGCGTGGTTTGGTGGCACGCCAGAATCGGTGGTACTGGCGACGCTGCCTTATTTTCACGTGACGGGTATGCAGGGCAGCATGAACACGCCGATCTTCAACGGCGCAACGGTGGTACTGATGACGCGCTGGGATCGCGACACGGCGGCGCGACTCATTCAGGATCACGGCGTGACGTCGTGGACCAATATCTCGACCATGGCGATTGATTTCTTAGCCAACCCGGGACTCGATCGGTACGACCTGTCCAGCCTGCGTCGCATCGGTGGCGGCGGCGCGGCCATGCC
>JAYUZG010000164.1:0-5499 GCA_043751985.1 Betaproteobacteria bacterium | reverse complement strand
TCCGGAAAAATACAGCCGCGCGAGACTCTCCTGCGCGTAAAGATAATTCTGCTCCGCTGCCTTGCGATACCATTTGGCGGCCTCGCTCAGGTCTTGCTTCACGCCCTTGTCATCTTCCAGCAGCACGCCCAACATGTACTGCGCGTTGGCTTCGTTTTGTTCGGCTGCCTTCTGAAACCACTTGAACGCTTCGGCGTTATTTTTCTCCACGCCGCGGCCCTGGTAGTAAGACCAACCCAAGGGACCGTACACCGAGGTTTCATTTTTCTCGGCTGCTTTCAAGTACCACTTGACCGACTCCGCCTCGTCCTTCGGCACACCCATGCCTTGCGAGTACAAATATCCGAGACTGCTTTGCGCGCGCGCATCGCCCTGATCCGCCGCCTTGCGATACCACATCGCGGCCTCGGCGTGGTCCTGGCCCACGCCGCGCGCATTCTCGTAGCAGAAGCCCAGCAGATATTGCGGGAACGCGCGCCCATCCGTCGCGGCCTTGCGGTTCCACTTCACCGACTCGGCGTAGTCCACCGCCATACCCTGACCGAAGAACGCCATGCGGCCGATCGCTTCAGTGGCGTCGATATTGCCCTGCTCTGCGGATTTGCGGTACCACTCCGCGGCCGCCTTCAAATCCTGCGCGACACCGCGACCGTTCTCCAGCATGTAACCGAGAATATATTGAGGATAGGCTTTGCTCGCGTTAGCGGCAACAGCGTAGAACTTCGCCGCTTCCGCATAGTCCTGTTTGACATTTTTGCCGAAGAAATACCACTCGCCGAGAATCTCGTTCGCCTCGACCTGTCCCGTTTCCGCGGACTTGCGATACCACTTCTGCGCCTCGGAGAAATCCTGCACCACGCCACGCCCGAGATTGTAGCTCTCGCCCAAATAAAAAGCCGCCAGCGCATCGCCGGTTTGCGCGGCTTTGTTGAATTCCTCGTAAGCGGCTTTGTAGTCGCCTTTCTTGTAGGCTTCGTAGCCCTTGTGCACGTCGGCCTGCGCCACGCCCGTCGCCAGCAGCCACACCAAGAACAACCGCATCCGGCCCATCGCACCTCTCCCCGTTCGAAATTGCGTCGCCGCCACTCCGCATCAGTAGCGTGGCGCTTCAGCACAAGTTTAGCGCGATTCATCTGCCCGCGAAGAACACCATCCAAAGTCTTTATTCTTGACGCCGCCCATCCCGCTCTCTATCCTCGCCGCTCGACGACAGCCTTGGCCGGCGTGCGACGGCCAGTTTGGAATTCCAATGATTGAAGCTCTCACCGTCCTCATGGCCAATTTCTGGATTGGCGCGGTACACGCCGCCACCCCCGGCCACGGCAAGACCATCGCCGCCGCCTATATCGTCGGCGCGCGCGGCAAGCCAATCGATGCGCTCATCCTCGGCGTGTTCGTCACCTTGTCGCACACCAGCGGCATCCTCATTGTCGGCGTGCTGGCCTCGCTGGGGCTTCCCGGCTTTATTCCGCAAAAAATCGAAGCCTGGCTGGCGCTGGTCACCGGCGCGCTGGTGATCCTGATCGGTCTGTGGACGCTGTGGCAGCAGCGCGCGCTCATCATTCAGTTGAACCTGCCTGCACACCTCGCGCATTCACATGACCCTGCCCACCCGCATGCGCACTCGCACGCAGGAGACGGCGCCCACGCTCACGCGCATTCGCAGCAGGACGGCGAGCACGCTTTCCACAGTCATGGTTGGGGCATGCAACACACGCACGATTTAGCTCTCGTCACCGGCCATCGCCCGAGTATGCTGGTGCTGATGGGGCTGGGCATCGCCGGGGGTTTGCTCCCCGATCCGGCGGCGCTGGGATTGCTGCTCGCTCAATTGGCGCAGGGCAAGGTGATGCTCGGACTGGCCGGTGTCGTGATCTTCAGCATCGGGTTTGCCGCTACTCTGGTACTCGTCGGAATCGTTGCCGCGAAAGTCGGCGAGCGCATTCTCGACTGGCTGGCCGGGTCGTGGGCCATGCGCCTGCAAATCGCCACTTCGCTGCTGATTATTGTGGTCGGTGTGGTGCTCACATTCAACGCGGCGGTGATGATCGCCACGCTGAAGTAATTTCATGATTTTTCGTAGCCGCATTGCGATGTCCGGCTGCTAGACTGCTGCACTACAGCGTGGCGCGGCTGCAAGGCGCGATTACTTAAGCGCGATTATTCGGTATGACGCCGTGAAAACTGGAGATCCTCTCATGAACGCTTCTATTCGAACCCGCATCTTTTCTCTGTATGCGTTGCTGTGCGTCGCACCGTTCGCTTACGCCGCACCGCGCTGGGTGGACGACCTCGCGCCGATCGCGCAAGCGGACTGGAACTATCAGCGCGCCGCGCATTTGCTGGAACGGGCCGGCTTCGGCGGAACACCGGAAGAAATTGCGCGCATCGCCGCGATGACACCGGACGCGGCGGTGCACGAGTTGGTGTACTTCGACAAGACTGGCAGCGCTCAGTTACCGCCCTTCGATCATTCCGGCATTTTCGAGGAAGGACTCGACCCGTTTCCGGTGAGCCGGCCTGCTACCACTGACCAAGCGCGTGACACCGGCACTGCGCTCGGCGTGAACATGAAGGCAGCGGGCAATCGCCGCATGCAACCGGTGGTGAACAAATTCTTTTACTGGCTGCGCGCCAGCCGGCTGGAGACGCATCGCGTTGCCTACTGGTGGGCCAATCGCATGGTGGCAACGCCTGCACCGCTGCAGGAGAAAATGGCGCTGTTCTGGCATGGCCATTTCGCCACCAATGAAGAAAAAGTTCGCGACTACCGCAAGATGTTGCGGCAACTTGAATTGTTTCAAGCGCACGGCAGCGGCAACTTTCGTGATCTGCTCATTGCCACGGCCGAAGATCCGGCGATGCTCGCCTTCCTCGATGCGGGAGTGAACGTGAAAGGCGCGCCGAATGAAAACTTCGCGCGCGAGATCATGGAATTGTTCACCATGGGTGTTGGCAACTACAGTGAAAAAGACATCCGCGAAGCCGCGCGCGCGTTCACCGGCTGGAACTATCGCAATCTCGATTTCGTGGTCAATCCGGCGCAACACGACGAGGGCGAGAAAACCGTGCTCGGCAAACAAGGTCGCTTCGACGGCGTGGACGTAATCGACGTGATCTTGGCGCAGCCGGTGAGCGCCGAGTTTATCGCCGGAAAACTCTACCGCTACTTTGTGCGTGAAGAATTATCCGGTGTGACCAAAGCACAACTCGGCACGTTATTGCGCGAAAACAATTACGAGCTGGCACCGTTACTCTCTGCAATTTTCCTGTCGCGTGATTTCTACTCTGAAGCATCAGTCGCGACGCATATTAAGAGTCCGGTCGAACTGGTGGTCTCAACCTGCCGCAAGCTGGGTCTCAAAGACGTTCCGGGCATTCCCGATTTCAACGAAGTGACCGCGGCGCTCGGCCAGCAACTGTTGCGGCCACCCACGGTCGCAGGTTGGGCGCAAGGCAAGAGCTGGATCACGCCCGGCTTGTTGATCGAACGCGGCAACTTCGCGCGCGAAGTGCTGTTCCCCGACGTATTGTTCATCGCGCCTGACCGCTACGCCACGTTTCCGCCCGGTGATGCGATCAAGCAAGTTCACGAACGCATCATTCGCGGCATGGACATTTCCACCGCCACCATTCCCGAAGGCAAGGACATGGGGAGTAATTCGGAAATGATGGCGATGAGCAACAAGATGGTCGACCACGACGAAGACTTCAACACTCGCTACGCCAGTTATCGCGGCTGGCAAATGGCGATCGAAAGAGTGAAGCCGCTACCGCGGCATACCGCGCGTGTCGATCTCACGCACATGGTCGCGATACAGAAGCTCGCCACCACGACGCAAGTCGTGGACTATTTCGGCAAGCGTTTCCTCTCGCTGCCCATGCCGGCGGACGCGCGCGCGCGTCTCATCGCTTTCCTCGACTCGGAGCTCGGCACCAGCGACGTGCGGGCTGCTGCCTCGTATATGGAAGACCCGTTGCGAATTTTGTTGCATCTGATGTTGAGCTTGCCCGAATACCAACTCGGTTAGGCCAAACCGCTTCACGAATATTCAGGAGAGTCATCATGACTTTATTCGACCGATCGACGAGCACGAAGCGTCGTGCCTTGATGCGCGGCGCTCTATCGACCATGGCATTGGGCGCGGCGCCGGGATTACAACTCGCGCTGGCGCGCGCCGCGCAAGCGGCAACGCAAAACGATGAGCGCATTCTAGTGGTGTATGAGATGTCCGGCGGAAATGACGGACTGAATACGCTGGTGCCCTACGGCGATGACCACTATTACCGGCATCGTCCCAAGCTGGGTATCAAAGCCGACAAGCTGCGCAAAATCGACCAGCACTTGGGCTGGAGTCCGGGGATGGCCGGGTTCGAGCGCCTGTACAAAGACGGCAAGCTCGCGGTGGTAAATGGCTGCGGCTACGCCAATCCTTCGTTCTCGCATTTCACTTCGATGGCGTATTGGCACACCGCCGCGCCTAACAGCGGCGGCGAGTACGGCTGGGTGGGGCGGCTGGCGGATCAAATGTATCCGGCGCCGAGATCCAATCTGATCGTCAACGTCGATAACACGCAGTCGCTCGCGGTGAAGAGTCAAGTGCACACGCCGGTGGTATTCGATGACCCGGAGCGATTTGTGCGCGAGGCCTTTTTCCAGGAAAAACCCTTGCTCGACGCGGTGAGTGATGTGCAGGACGCGGGCAATTCATCGCTGCGTTATTTGAACGACGTAGCGCGCGGCGCGCGCGACGCCTCGCAACTGGTGCGCGACGCATGGGCGCATTACAAGTCGCCGGTCGATTACGGCATTGTTCCCGGGCAATTGGCAAAGGTCGCAGCTCTCATCGAAGCCGGCATGCCGAGCCGCTTCTACTACGTTGCCTATCGCAATAACGCGTTTGATACTCACGTGCAGCAAGGCGATTTGCACGCGCGCCTGCTCACCTACGTGTCCGACGCGGTGGCTGCTTTCTTCCGCGATATGGAGCGAATCGGCCGCGCCGATCAAGTCACTATGCTGATTTTTTCCGAGTTCGGCCGCCGCGTGCCGGAGAACGCCAACCTCGGCACCGATCACGGCACTGCGAATTACATGTTTGTCGCCGGCAAACACGTGAAAGGCGGTTTGTACGGAACGCCGGTAAGCCTGAGTCAGCTTGACGCCGGAGATAACTTGATCCATACGACTGACTTCCGCCGCGTCTACGCGAGTCTGATGGGGGGCTGGATGGGCGTCAGCAATCCGTCCGCGCTGCTGGGCGGGCAGTTTGAGCCCTTCCCCCTGTTCGGATAAGCCTGACGCAGAGGGCGTAACCCTCAGGTCGCCGCCGGCGCGACCGATATCCTCCAAAAATCCTCTGGAGAATAGTTGCTCATGCAGATTCAAAGCCGCCGCGTGGGCGAGGCAAACATTGTTGCCCCGCTCGGACGCATTGATCACGCCAACAGCGAAGAATTTCGTCGCGCCCTCGGACCGCACGTAGACGAATGCAGCGC
>JAYUZG010000163.1:0-2971 GCA_043751985.1 Betaproteobacteria bacterium | reverse complement strand
CGCCAGATCATCGGGTTGTCGGCCTCGACCAGGAAGCCGATCGACATCACCTCGACGCCGTAGTTCTCCATCGGCTCCATGGTCTTGCCGTCGGCCGACTCGGGCCGGCCGACGATGCCCATCATCATCGGCTGGCTCGGTCCGTAGATGTCGGCGTCGAGGATGCCGACCTTTGCGCCCTCCGCGGCAAGGGCGAGCGCGAGGTTGACCGCCGTCGTGCTCTTGCCGACGCCGCCCTTGCCCGACGCCACCGCGATCAGATTCTTCACGCCGGGAATAAGCTTCAAGCCGCGTTGCGCCAGGTGCGCGACGATCTTCACGGTGATCGCCACATCGACGCGGGTCACGCCAGCGAGCGCCGCGACCGGGCCGGCCACTTGCTGCCGGATCGTTTCCAAGACGTTGTCAGCGGGGTAACCCAGTTCGATATCGATCGCGACGATCTCGCCATTCACCCGCACATCCTTCACCTCCTTGGACGCGACGTAGTCGCGGCCGGTCGCGGGATCGACGATTTTCGACAGGACTTCTTTGACTTGCTCCTTGCTCACTGCCACTGCTGGGGCGCTCCAAATTTCAGTGCGCGCCATTCTATACGAAGGCATCGCGCGAAGACCGTTTGTTACAATCGATCATTAGTCCTCGTTCGCGCCGTTTCGTTCCGCGCTCCCCATGCCAAGAAGAATACTCGTCACCTCCGCCTTGCCTTACGCCAATGGCGCGATTCATTTCGGCCACTTGGTCGAATACATCCAGACCGATATCTGGGTGCGATTTCAGAAGATGCAGGGACACGAAGTGCACTACGTCTGCGCCGATGACACGCACGGCACGGCGATCATGTTGCGCGCGGAGAAAGAAGGCATCACCCCGGAGCAGCTCATCGCGCGCGTGTGGCAGGAACACAAACGCGACTTCGATGGCTTTGGCGTGGCCTTCGATCATTACGGCTCCACCGATGACGCTGCGACCCGCACCATCGCCTACGACATTTACCGGACACTACGCGATGAGGCGAAACTAATCAGCACCCGGTCGGTAGAGCAATTCTTCGATCCGGTGAAGGAAATGTTCCTGCCGGATCGTTTCATCAAAGGCGAATGTCCGAAGTGCGGCGCCAAGGACCAATACGGCGACTCGTGCGAGGTATGCGGCGCGACGTATGCACCGACCGATTTGATAAATCCCTACTCGGTCGTCTCCGGTGCGGCGCCGGTGCGCAAGAGTTCAGAGCATTATTTTTTTCAGCTCGGCCACTGCGAAAAATTTCTCACCGACTTTACACAGTCCTCACAGGCCGACGATGGATACTTTCTTGAACAGAGCGAAGCGCGCAACAAGATTCGCGAATGGTTCGATCAAGGGCTAAACGATTGGGACATTTCGCGCGACGCGCCCTACTTCGGCTTTGAAATCCCCGACGCGCCGGGAAAATATTTTTACGTCTGGCTCGATGCGCCGATCGGCTATCTCGGCAGCTGCAAGAATTTATGCGACCGCAGCGGCCTTGATTTCGCCGCGTTCACCGACGCGCGCAAAGCAGAGATGGAGAAGACCGAGATGGTGCACTTCATCGGCAAAGACATTCTCTACTTTCATGCGCTGTTCTGGCCGGCGACGCTGAAATTTTCCGGCTACCGCACACCGACGAAAGTCTTCGCGCACGGCTTCCTCACCGTCAACGGCGAGAAGATGTCGAAGAGCCGCGGCACCTTCATCAGCGCGGAGAGCTATCTGCGACTGGGACTCAACCCGGAATGGCTGCGCTACTACTACGCCGCCAAACTCAACGCAACGATGGAAGACATCGATCTCAATCTCGACGACTTCGTGGCGCGCGTCAACAGCGACCTGGTCGGCAAATACATCAACATCGCCAGTCGCTGCGCGGGTTTCATCGACAAGCGTTTTGGTGGGAGACTCGCAGCGAACTCCGGCAATAAAATCATCGACGCCATGCAGGCAGACTCCTCACGAATCGGCGACCTCTACGATCGGCGCGAGTATGCGAAGGCGCTACGCGAAATCATGTTGCATGCGGACAACGCGAATAGTTTTGTCGACCAAGTCAAGCCATGGGAGCTTGCGCGCTCTGCCGACTCAAATGACAGACTACACGCCGCGTGCAGTGAAGCGCTAAACATGTTCCGATTGCTGACGATTTATCTCAAACCCGTGCTGCCGGTTTTGGCAGCGAAAGTGGAGAAATTCCTTCAAGTCCCCTCGCTGGCATGGTCCGATTCGAGTGCGCTGCTGCCCGCAGCACACCAGATCAACGCCTACGCACACTTGATAATTCGCGTCGATGCCAAGCAAGTCGCGGCGCTGGTCGTCGCCAACAAAGAAAGCCTCCCGCCTTCAGTGCAAGAACACTCGCCGCAACGTCACGCCCAGCATCGGGAGAATGTCGTGAATCAAACCACCTCCGTGCCTGCTCAGCCTACGGTCATCACCGAGAGCAACGCCATCACCATCGACGATTTCATGAAAGTCGATTTGAGAGTCGCGCGAGTCGCCAACGCCGAACACGTGGAAGGCGCGGACAAGCTGATCAAGCTCACGCTGGATATCGGGAGCGGCACACGCCAAGTGTTCGCCGGCATCAAGTCCGCTTACGACCCGGAAGCTCTCAAAGGCCGCTTGGTCGTACTGGTCGCAAACTTGCAGCCGCGCAAGATGCGCTTCGGTGAATCGCAAGGTATGGTGCTTGCCGCGAGCGGTGACGGGCCAGGAATTTTTCTGCTCGACGCAGATTCCGGCGCACAACCCGGCATGCGCATCAAATGAGTCCAAGCGGCACAACACGCTTTGCTATTGCGCCCACCATGATATAAATAGGACAGATAGTATTTAGCAACAGCGCCTGAATTAATTGGTTCGTCAGTAAAAATCGTGGGCGAGTCTTGGTTCAGGTAATTTGCCAAGCGCATGATAGAGCGAGATTTCTGTGATGCGAAAGGTGCGAAATCCG
>JAYUZG010000162.1:0-4700 GCA_043751985.1 Betaproteobacteria bacterium | reverse complement strand
GGCGGCAAGGATACGGGCAGGGCTGCGTGCAGTCAACGTACCGAATGGCATGATGCCACCGGAAAAGTCGTCAAGATGATTCTTGCTGGCCGATATTAGAGCGTGGGCAACTTCAAGAGAGGAAATGACATGACGGCACGTCCCTGGAATAAACACTACCCGCCCGGAGTCTCCGGTGATCTTGGCACTCTGGAGTTCGCGACCCTGCCAGACATGATCGACGTGTCGGCGAAAAAATACGCAAGCAAGGTGGCGTTTGAGAGCCTCGGCGCTTCGCTGAGTTTCGCCGACACGCTGCGTCTGTCTGAGGCTTTCGGTGCCTACCTGCAACACGATCTCGGCTTGAAAAAAGGCGATCGGGTCGCGATCATGATGCCGAATATGCTGGCTTACCCGGTGGTGCTGTTTGGAATTCTGCGCGCCGGCCTGATCGTCGTGAGCGTGAATCCGCTCTACACAGCGCGTGAGTTGGAGAATCAGCTCAAAGACTCCGGCGCGTCCGCGCTGGTATTGTTCGAAGGCGCGGGGCACGTCTTGCAGCAAGTGCTGGCCACCACGCCGGTCAAACATGTGGTGTTGACGTCGATTGGCGATCTGATGCCGAGCCTCAAAGGTTGCATCATCAATTTTGTGATTCGCAAGCTGAAGAAACTGGTGCCCGCGTATCAACTGCCGCAGGCGGTGCGATTGAAAACCGCGCTCGCTCAAGGCGCGTCGAACAAGATCAAGTCCGTCCCGATGGCCGCGACCGATCTCGCGTTTCTTCAGTACACCGGTGGCACCACGGGCGTCTCCAAGGGCGCGGCGCTGTCGCATCGCAATGTGCTGGCCAACGTCGAACAAATGCGCCTGTGCAGCCGCGGAACGCTGGCGGATGGCGAGGAAACTTGCATCACCGCGTTGCCGCTGTATCACATCGCGGCGCTGGTGTTGAACGGCCTTGCGATGTTCCGCATGGGCGGCAAGCAGATTCTCATCGCCAATCCGCGTGACATCGGCGCGCTGGTCAAAGTGCTTGCAACGAGCAAATTCACTTATCTGCTGGGCGTGAATACTCTGTACAACGCGCTGCTGAATCATCCGGATATCGGCACGGTCGATTTCTCGACGCTGCGATTGAGCTGCGGCGGCGCGGCGGCGATTCAGCAAGCAGTGGCCGAACGCTGGAAGCAACGAACCGGCAAGCTTTTGTTGGAGGGCTATGGCTTGTCCGAGACATCCGGCGCGGCAACCATCAACCCGACGACCGTGAAAGAGTTCAACGGCACGGTTGGCATTCCGGTTCCGGGTTGCGACGTGGAAATCCGTGATGACAAAGGCACGGTGTTGCCAAGCGGGCAGCCAGGTCAGATTTTCGTTCGTGGCCCGCACGTAATGACCGGTTACTGGCAGAAACCGAAAGAGACCGCGGCCGTGCTGGGTGACGATGGCTTTCTCGCCACGGGCGACGTTGGCCTGATGACCGAAGACGGCTTCGTGAAAATCGTCGATCGCGTGAAAGACATGATTCTGGTGTCCGGCTTCAACGTCTATCCCAATGAAGTAGAAGATGTGCTGGCCCAATGCCCCGGCGTGCTGGAAGCAGCGGCGATCGGCGTGCCGGACGCGAATTCAGGCGAAGCGGTGAAAGCCTTCGTAGTCAAGAAAGACGCGTCGCTGACAGTCGAGCAAGTCATGACACATTGCCGCGCGCAATTGACCGGCTACAAAATGCCGCGCCAGATTGAATTCATCACCGCGCTGCCGAAGAGCCCGGTCGGAAAAGTGCTGCGCAGAGAGTTACGACCGAAGCAGGGCGCCTGACGTGGCGCACATCTGGGGCGTCGGGGTAAACCAGCTCAGAGGTTTTAGAGAGGCGAAGTTCTATGAGCCAAAATATGACCATGGTTTACTGGAAGGGCGAGCAGCTCTGACTTGGTAAATTGCTGGAACACCCCGAAATCATGACGCAAAGTACGACGATCGAAGAGCTTGGGGAAAACCTCAAAGAGGCATCCCGCTGATGGCGTTAGACGACGCGCCGCAGACTGCAGGACGAAGCAAATCGCGCCGTGAAACGCAGCGAGCTAATCCGCCAGATTGAACAGCAAGGGTGTGTTCTTCTGCGGCACGGCGGGCACCACGTTGAGAAGCGCCTCATGCGTCGAGTTAGTTCTTAGGGAGAAAACCATGGAGAACAATTTAGAGCAAAAATCATTCGCAAATGGGTTTCAACTCGAGGTTACGGCACATTGTGTGGGCCAAGGAAACGAACGCCGTTGAAGTGAATAAGATGCGTCGGATCGCTCGCACACCAAACCTCGGTTTCCCATGCTACGACAGCAAGAAACCTCCTGAAGACATCGCCGCGGTTTGGGAACGCGGTCAAATAGACAACACCCGCTTTTGAACTTTCGTAAAAGATGTTGGGCAAGTTCCGCGTGACGGCCTCCATCGCTAGCCCCGCTGCCGGCTACCGCTTCGACCAGAACTAACCCGTTCTTCTCTCGATAATAGATTGCAACATCAGGCATCTTTCCGTGGTGCCCGATTTTCGCTCCGAGGGAGGCGAGAAGCTCTTGATCGAAGTATCCCCATCGAGCGAACGTAGGCGCGTGGCGCGCGCAAACCGAGGAGTTTGACAACGGGTTGACAAACACGGGTTAGGTGGCCGAGGAAGCCACCTAACCATTTGCTATTACTGGCGTCCCCACGGGGATTCGAACCCCGGTTACCGCCGTGAAAGGGCGATGTCCTAGGCCTCTAGACGATGGGGACCGTCTTTGGTGGAGGTAAGCGGGATCGAACCGCTGACCTCTTGCATGCCATGCAAGCGCTCTCCCAGCTGAGCTATACCCCCACGGCGAAGGCGCGAATTATACGGATCAAGGTACAGAGTGTAAAGCTGCGTTATCCGAGGTAGCGGCGCAGTCGTTTTACGGTGCGATCGCGGCCGAGCACGTTGAGCACTTGAACCAGATCTGGAGTTTTCGGGCGGCCAAACAGGCACACTCTCACCGGGACCGCGAGTTCGGGCATCTTGAGCGAATGTTCTTGCAGGGTTACCTTGATCATTTCGCTGATGCCGTTTGCGTTCCAACCCAGCGTCAAATCTTCCTGGCTTTGCGCAAACTTTCCAGCCAACGCGCTGAGCGCAGGGCGCACTCGCGCAGTGAGATAGGTCGTTAACATTTCGGCTGACGGTTGCAGTTTCTCGTAGAACAACATCGCTTCATGGACTAAGGTCAGCAGGGTTTCGCTGCGGTCTTTGAACAGCGGCAAGACGCGTGCGAGTTCGGGGCCGTCTTCGATGTCCACGCCGCGTTGCTTCAGAATGCGCACCACTGGCGCGACCAACTCGTCGATGGATAAATTCTTCAGGTAGTGCTGATTCAGCCATGCGAGCTTCTCTTTGTCGAAGCGCGCCGGCGAGCGGCTCACGTGCGCGAGGTCGAACCACTCGACCAGTTGTGCGCGTGCAAATATTTCTTCATCGCCATGGCTCCAACCCAGTCGCGCCAGGTAATTTACCAGCGCGTCCGGTAGATAACCATCGTCGAAATACTGCATCACGCTAACGGCGCCGTGGCGCTTTGACAGGCGCTCGCCATCGGCGCCCAGAATCATCGGCAAGTGCCCGAACAACGGCAGCGCGGCGCCGAGCGCGCTATAAATATTGATTTGGCGCGGCGTGTTGTTGACGTGATCATCGCCGCGAATGACATGGGTGATCGCCATGTCGATATCGTCCACCACCACGCCGAAGTTGTACGTGGGAATACCATCGCCGCGCAGAATAACAACGTCATCGAGCTCGGCATTGGCAATCGTGATCGGCCCTTTGACCAGATCGTTCCATTCGACTACGCCATCGTGCGGGTTCTTGAAGCGAATCACCGGTAGAGTACCAGCCACCGGCGCCCGGCCTTCGCGGCAGCGGCCGTCGTAACGCGGTTTCTCGCCGCGTGCGCGCTGCGCCTCACGTGTGGCTTCCAGTTCTTCCCTGGTGCAATAACAGGGAAATGCGCGTCCGCCGGCAATCAGTTGCTGCGCTACTTCCTGGTAACGCGGCAGCCTTTGCATCTGATAAAAAGGACCTTCGTCGTAGTCGAGGCCTAGCCAATCCATCGCATCCAGAATCGCGCGTACCGACGCCTCTGTGGAGCGTTCACGATCAGTGTCCTCCACGCGCAGAATGAACTTGCCGCCGTGCTTGCGCGCGAACGCCCAGCAAAAAAGCGCGGTGCGGGCGCCGCCAATGTGGAGGTACCCAGTGGGGCTCGGTGCGAAGCGGGTGCGGACCATGAGTTTGAGAGACGGCGAGGCGTGTGAAAGGGGCGGTATTGTACGTGATTGACCATCACCGGCCGCTATGATTAAATGCGCCCCTCCTTGAAGAGGCCTCTCTTCACCGGGCGGTTAACTCAGCGGTAGAGTGCCACCTTCACACGGTGGAAGCCACTGGTTCGATCCCAGTACCGCCCACCAACAGCGCATTCAGCGAATGCTCGTGTCCATTCCTGCGTTTACATTGTTGCGCGGGCTTCGGCGTTGAGTTATCAGCCTCGTTCGGCCTGTAGCCTCCTCGCATCAATCCTGTCGAAAGCACAGGTTTATGACGTTGTATTACTCAGCAGTCGCCAATTAAGACGACACATTCCAAGCTTCGGCGCTCTATGATGGAGACGGCAGTGTGTCGCACAAGTTACCGACTTCTGAGT
>JAYUZG010000161.1:0-3326 GCA_043751985.1 Betaproteobacteria bacterium | reverse complement strand
GATGGTGGTCGAAGGCGTGTGTACGCACCTTGGCTGTTCGCCCAGTGAAAAACTCAAAGCTGGGGCCGAGAGCGGCTTGGGCGACGCATGGGCCGGTGGCTTCTACTGCGCGTGTCACGGCTCAAAGTTTGATTTAGCCGGGCGGGTCCTGAAAGGTTCTCCCGCGCCTTTGAATTTGCGCGTGCCGCCGCACGTGTTTTTATCCGACACCAAGTTATTAATCGGTGCGGACAACAAGGATAGTTGAAGACATGAGCAAACTCAACGCACCGCTCAACTGGGTCGATGAGCGCTTCCCGCTGACCTCCACCTGGAAACAGCATCTTTCTGAGTATTACGCGCCGAAGAATTTCAATTTCTGGTATTACTTTGGCTCGCTCGCGATGCTGGTGCTGGGGATGCAGATTGTCACCGGCATCATGCTGACCATGCACTACAAGCCCGACGCGGCGCACGCGTTTGCCTCGGTCGAGTACATCATGCGCGATGTGCCCTGGGGATGGCTGATCCGTTACATGCATTCCACCGGGGCCTCGATGTTTTTCATCGTGGTGTATTTGCACATGTTCCGCGGCTTGCTGTATGGCTCGTATCGCAAACCGCGTGAGTTGCTGTGGCTGTTCGGCATGGCGATCTATCTGTGTCTGATGGCCGAGGCTTTCTTTGGCTACCTCTTGCCCTGGGGACAGATGTCATTCTGGGGCGCGCAGGTGATCATCAATTTATTCGGCGCGGTGCCTTTCGTGGGCGAGGAGTTGGCGATCTGGATTCGCGGAGACTTCGTGATCTCCGACCCAACGCTCAACCGCTTCTTCGCCTTCCATGTCATCGCCGTTCCGCTGGCCTTGCTCGGTCTGGTGGTGGTGCATCTGCTGGCACTGCACGAAGTGGGCTCGAATAATCCCGACGGCGTGGAGATCAAGAAGAAGAAAGACGCGGCGGGTAAACCACTCGACGGCATTCCGTTTCACCCGTATTACACGGTCAAGGACATGATGGGCGTGGTGGTGTTTCTGATGGTGTTTACTGCGATCGTCTGCTTCGCGCCGGAAATGGGCGGATATTTTCTGGAAGCCAACAACTTTGTTCCGGCCGATCCGCTGAAAACCCCGCTGCACATCGCACCGGTGTGGTATTTCACGCCGTATTACTCGGTGTTGCGTGCGGTGCCGCCGATGTTTGGGTCGCAGTTCCCCGGCGTAATTGCGATGGGCGCATCGGTGATGATCTTCTGTTTGTTACCCTGGCTCGATTGCGGCAAAGTGAAATCGATCCGCTACCGCGGTGTCCACTTCAAGACCGCGCTCGCTTTGTTCGTGATCGCATTCTTGATACTGGGCTACCTCGGAACCGAACCGACCAACGTGTGGGGGCAATTCGGTTCGTGGCTTGGCAATGCCGACCGCGCCACCGTTTTTGCACGCATATTCACGCTCGTGTATTTCCTGTTTTTCATCTTGATGCCTTGGTATACCAAGGCTGATCGCACCAAGCCGGAACCGGAGAGGCTGACATGAAACAATGCCTGCTGATTATGTTGCTGCTCTCACCGGCAGTGGCATTCGCATCCGAGGGGCCGGCGCTCGACCGCGCGCCGATCGACACGCATGATGCGGTGTCGATCCAGCGTGGGGCACAAGTGTTCGTGAATTATTGTCTCGGTTGCCACGGCGCGGCCTACATGCGCTACAACCGCCACACGGAAGTTGGTTTGACCGAAACGCAGATCCGCGACAACTTACTGTTCGCCGGGCAAAAAGTCGGCGACACCATGACCTCCGCGATGGGCCGCAAAGACGCCAAAGAGTGGTTTGGCGTGCCGCCACCGGATTTGTCGGTGATCGCGCGTTCACGCACGCCGGACTGGTTGTATACCTATCTGCGAACTTTCTATCGCGATGACACGCGGCCGAGTGGATGGAATAACCTCGTATTCGAGAATGTAGGCATGCCGCACGCGTTGTGGGAACTGCAAGGCTCGCAAGTTCTCAAGATCGAAGAATCCGGCTCCGCGCATGAAGAAAAGCAGGTGAAGAAAACGCTCACGCTGGCGCGGCCGGGCACACTCACGCCGACCCAATACGACGCGTTGGTTCGCGACCTGGTGAACTATCTGGTGTTCATGGGGGAACCCGTGCGCGAGTCGCGCGCGCAGGTGGGTACGGTTGCGCTCATTTTTCTGTTTCTATTTTTTGTTCTGACTTATGCACTCAAAAAGAATTACTGGAAAGATGTCCACTAAGTTTTCAACCCATACAAGAGTGAGGTAACTCGCCATGATGACACTCTATTCGGGGACCACCTGTGCTTTTAGTCAGCGCTGCCGCATCGTGCTGTATGAAAAGAGCATGGACTTCCAGATTATCGACGTCGATCTTCACAACAAACCGGAAGATCTGTCGGTGATGAATCCATACAACCGCACGCCAGTGCTGGTCGAGCGCGACTTGATTCTGTACGAGTCCAACATCATCAACGAATACATCGATGACCGCTTCCCGCATCCGCAGTTGATGCCGCCGGATCCGGTGATGCGCGCGCGCGCCCGGCTGTTTCTGTTCCGCTTCGAGAACGAATTGTTTTCGCACGTCGATGCGATCGAAAAAGGCAATCAGAAAGCCGCCGACAAAGCGCGCATTGCGATCCGCGACAATCTGACGCAAATCGCGCCGGTGTTCGTCAAACAAAAATACATGCTCGGCGATGAATTCTCCATGCTGGACGTGGCGATCGCGCCGATGCTTTGGCGTCTCGATTTCTACGGTGTGCAATTGCCGAAGCAAGCCGCGCCGCTGATGAAATATGCCGAGCGCTTGTTCAGCCGCCCGGCCTATATCGAAGCGCTGACCGCGGCAGAAAAGGTCATGCGCAAGTGAAAGACGCGTCTACTACACCCTATTTGATTCGCGCCATTTATGAATGGTGCGAAGACCATGGGCTCACCCCCTACGTGGTGGTGAAAGTAGACCAGCACACGCGCGTACCGCAAGAGTTCGTGAAGGACGGTGAGATCGTGCTCAACGTGAGCTCGGAAGCCACGCGTGATATCAAGATCGACAACGAGCGTATTCAGTTTGCCGCGCGCTTCGCCAGTGTTTCGCGCGAACTGTCGATCCCGATCAATCGAGTGAGCGGCATTTTCGCCAAAGAATCCGGCCAAGGCCTCGCCTTCCCGGTCGGCGAGCCGGAGTTCGCGGACCAAAACGGGGCAACGACCGCCGCACCGACTAAAAGCAATCTCACGCCTCAAGCCGGCGCGAAACCAAAGCTACAGATCGTCAAGTAAGACGCTGGAGTACGGGGGGGGGGGGGGGGGGGGGGGGGGG
>JAYUZG010000160.1:0-13215 GCA_043751985.1 Betaproteobacteria bacterium | reverse complement strand
GCCGTCCCAACGCACGTCCATACCGATCTTGAGAAACACCACCACAATGCCGGTGTCCTGGCAGATCGGCCGCCGACCCTCCGCGCACATGCGCGAGTTGGTCAGAATCTGCGCGATGGCGTCTTTTGCCGCCGGTGACTGCTCGGCCTGATACGCTTCTCCTAACGCGACAATGTAGTCCATCGGATGGTAATAGGAGATGTACTGCAAGCCATCAGCAACGCTTTCAATCAGGTCGGCTTGGCGAATGACTGTCATGGCATTTGCCCGCCAGCGTGTCTGGCGGCGAAGACGTCGGAGAAGTCGCGCATTATACTCGACCACCTAATTCTGAGCCGCGTCAAATGTTCTCGCTATAATTTCGCGCAAGCTGGATCATAAGGCCGAGCACGGTCAAATTCGTCGAGGAGAAAGCATGAGCAGTATCGAGTCGGTTTTGCACGAAACGCGTTTGTTTCCCCCTCCTCCGTCTTTTGTTCGCAACGCCAATGTGTCAGGCATGGCGACCTACCGCGCCATGTGCGACGAGGCGGAGCGCGACTATGAAGGCTTCTGGGGCCGGCTTGCGCGCGAACATTTGATTTGGCATAAACCGTTTTCGAAGATTCTCGATGAAAGCAACGCGCCGTTCTTCAAGTGGTTTGAAGATGGCGAGCTCAACGCATCGTATAACTGCCTCGACCGACATCTGGCGACGCAGCCGGACAAGATTGCGATCATCTTTGAAGCCGACGACGGAAAAATCACCAAGATCAACTACCGCGATCTGTATCACAAGGTTTGCCAGTTTTCCAACGCGCTCAAATCCGCCGGTATTGCGAAAGGCGAGCGCATATTGATTTACATGCCGATGTCGATCGAGGCGGTGGTCGCGATGCAATCTTGCGCGCGAATCGGCGCGACGCACTCGGTGGTGTTCGGCGGCTTCTCGGCCAAGAGTCTGCAGGAGCGCATCCAGGATGCGGGTGCGGTTGCGGTGATCACCGCGGACGGGCAATTTAGAGGTGGCAAAGAGATTCCGCTCAAGCCGGCGGTCGACGAAGCTTTTTCAATGGGCGGTTGCGATGGCGTAAAAAACGTCATCGTGTATCGGCGCACCGGCAGCGCAATTGCGATGCACGCGCCGCGCGACAAATGGTGGCACGACATCACGCGCGGGCAGGCAGATACCTGCGAACCGACCTGGGTCAGCGCCGAGCATCCGCTGTTTATTCTTTACACCTCCGGCTCGACCGGTAAACCGAAAGGCGTGCAGCATTCGACCGGCGGTTATTTACTGCATGCGGCGCTCACCATGAAGTGGGCTTTTGACATCAAATCGAACGACGTTTTCTGGTGTACCGCCGACGTGGGCTGGGTCACGGGACACACTTACATCACCTACGGCCCGCTCGCCTGCGGCGCGACCGAGATTGTGTTCGAGGGCGTGCCGACCTATCCCGACGCCGGTCGATTCTGGAAGACCATTCAAGACCATCGAGTGAGTATTTTCTACACCGCGCCAACTGCGATTCGATCGCTCATCAAGGCAGGCGGTGATTTACCCAAGAATTACGATTTGTCCAGCTTGCGCTTGCTGGGTTCGGTTGGCGAGCCGATCAATCCCGAAGCCTGGATGTGGTACTACCAGACCGTGGGCGGATCGCGTTGCCCCATCGTCGATACTTGGTGGCAAACCGAAACCGGTGGTCACATGATCACGCCACTGCCTGGCGTGACGGCGTTAAAGCCTGGGTCATGTACTTTGCCGCTACCAGGAATTATGGCGGCCATCGTTGACGAAACTGGACACGACGTGGAAAACGGCAAAGGCGGAATTCTGGTGATCAAACGCCCATGGCCGGCGATGATTCGCACTATTTGGGGTGATCCAGAGCGCTTCAAGAAGAGCTATTACCCGGAAGACTTCAAAGGCAAATATTACCTCGCAGGCGATGGAGCGCATTGCGATGCAGATGGTTACTTCTGGATCATGGGCCGCATTGACGACGTGCTCAATGTATCGGGCCATCGCTTGGGTACTATGGAAATCGAATCTGCGCTCGTCGCCAATACGCGCTTGGTCGCGGAGGCCGCCGTGGTCGGACGTCCGGATGAACTGACGGGCGAAGCGGTCGTTGCTTTCGTTGTCTTGAAAGGTGCGCGTCCGCATGGAGACGATGCCAAGAAGCTCGCCAAAGAATTGCGCGACTGGGTCGGCAAGGAAATCGGTGCCATTGCCAAGCCGAAGGAAATTCGCTTCGGTGACAATCTTCCCAAGACGCGCTCCGGGAAAATCATGCGGCGGCTACTCCGCTCGCTCGCCAAGGGCGAAGCCATCACGCAGGATGTATCGACGCTGGAGAATCCAGGAATCCTCGATCAACTCAAAGAGGCGCAGTAAACCGGCAAATAAAAATGGGCGGCTCAATGCCGCCCATTTTTTTACTACGCCGATTCAGCGCGTCAATGCACTTGCTGGATTCCTGCGAGTAGCCAGCCGCTCTTACCATCTTTCGGCTTGGTCAGATTCCACACTTCTTCGAAAGCCTCCGCGTCCTTCGCTTGGTTTTCACGCAGGGTGCCGGAGAAGCGAACGCTGGCGAGGTAATCGAACTGGTTGGTATCGATGCCAAGCAGTTCCGCGTCGACCGCGACCACATCCGTCTGATTCTTGCCCGTGGTCTCGCTGATCTGCATCTTCAACTCAGCGAACATTTCCGGCGTGGTGAACTCGCGGATATCGACCAGATTCTTGTTGTCCCATGCGGTCTGTAAGCGAATGAAGTTCACCTTCGAATTGCGAACAAAGCCCGCCACGTCAAAGTCAGCCGGCACGCCCCACGGCCCGCTCGGCGCTGCGCCACCGGACGTGGCATCCGCCACCGAGGTAAAGCCCGCCGCCGGAGCGCGCGGTGCAGCGACCGCGACAGGCGCTTCGTAGACAGGTTCCAACGGTCGAGCAGTGGGAGTGGCCGTCGAGCGCGACCGCAGCATGCGCCACACAAAGACTCCCGCCATCACCAGAAGACCAATCATCAGAATGCTGCCCAGGCCCTCGCCAAACGCGCCGCCCATTCCAAAGTGCGACATCAGCGCTGCGATGCCAAGGCCCGCGGCGATGCCGGCGATCGGGCCCAGCCAACGATTTCCCTGCGGCGCGGGTGCTGGCGCGGGTTGCGTGGCAGGTACTGCCTGTTGAGTTGGCGTCGCTGTGTTCTGCACCGGCGCGGCTTGTCGCTGCGTTACCGTCGACGATTGGCGGCCGATGCTGCTGCCTCCACCTAGACGCTTTGCGTCCGCGTCCTGAATTAGAGTTGCGGAGCATACGAGAACAATGCCAGCCAAGGGCATCACCTTTTTCCAGTTAATCAAAAGGGACCTATTCATGAGCTTGATTTGGTAGTCCGAATGAACGCAAAATCGCGTAGCGGAATGATAAGGCAAAACAATCTGGACGACTCAACTGACGCCAGATTTCCTGCGGATTCACTATGGCCTCGAGAGACTGTCGACGAGCCTTCAAGAACTCATCGCATCTGGATTCTTCAATTCCGTATATCGTCTCTGAAACGCAGGTGTCGGCAAGGTTAGCCGACCAAATAGCCGTGGTAAAGCGAATCCAGCAAATCGCGCACCTTCTCGAGAACGCTTTCGATCAGGTAGTGATTGATAGCGTACTTTTGGGTTTACGTCCGCAGCGCACTCCAATTGCCGCTCAATGCGTCGTCGCTGAACGTCGGGACGTGGACCGTCGCTTTGCCGCCGACTTCACTAACTCTTGAACCTGCATTGGTTCGTCCTGCGCGGCCTGTACCTTGATGGTAAGCCGCGGGCCAATGATTTCGCCCTCTTCGGTCGTCACCATGACCCTCAGCGAATCGGGCTTTTCAATCACGAACGGAGCAAACATCATTGCGGTGTTTATTGACCAGCGCGTTGATGCGTCATCCGTTTTGGGCGGCACATTGAGCAGACCATCCTCTCGCACTTCCAGCTTGGCGACTTCGACTTCGTCCCGCAATACTCTGATACTCACTGACTTGAACGGCCTACTCTTGGGCGTCACCACCGATACGAACGCACACAACTTTGGCAAGGTCGACGGCACTGCCTGCACGTACAACTCCTCTCCCTGATAGCAGCCGATGAACGACAACTTGTTTCCGACCTCTTGGCGGATATCATCGCAGAAGGTTACCGTCACGTAGCGGTCGAAATTATTCTTCATTGCTCACCCTCCGGGCAAAGTGCCTGAACCAAAGTCATCATCGGGACCTCCAGCGCTTTGGCGATTTTTCTGACCGTTCGCACGCCCGGGTCCACACGCCCCAGTTCCAGTCGGGCGACGTACGGTTGGCTGGTGTCAGCCCGACGTGCAAGTTCGGCCTGCGACCATCCCTTCTTGAGTCGAAGTTGCGCGACGGAACCAGGTTGATCTTTGTAGAAGGTATCGGCCACCCACTTGCGGCCCTGCGCAATGGCGTGTGCAGACTCGGGAGATTGGTCGAACTCGGCCACCACGTCGTCGATGTCGATTGCGGCCGGCGGCAGACTGGTTTGTGTCACCGCAGCAAACGCCGCGAAAATCACCGAAGCCGGCGCCGAACTGGTGTTGCTTTGTTCGCCGACATAAACTTTAGTGGATTCGAATGCCAAGGTCTGCGTAGGCTTTAACGATGCGCTTTGTGATCTCATGATCTCGTTGGTAGTTGAAGTTCCGATGGACGATGGCGAGGACGTGATATTGGAGAAGCTTCGGTTCATACGCATATACGATGCGATAGGGCAAGCTCCCATGGGGCATTTCCCAAACCTTCAGCCGCCAGATGTTGTAGCCGACCCTGTAAAACTCCACCCATTTACTGACATGGTAGGCAGAGGAATGGTCTGCGCCGAAGTTGTGCTCCAACAGCGAAGCAATGATATTCGGATCATGCTTCACCTGTTGCAGCAGCGCCGCAATCTTCCCCGCTGCCCCCTTGTTGCTCCCCATCAACTGCCGCAGATCCTCGGCAGCGTCACGATGAATCGACAGAGACGGAACGATACCCAATTAGGTATTACTCGTCAAGTGGGTCGCAGCGGGCGAAAACGCTCGCGCTAGCAAGTTATCGAAGGTGGCTTGAAGGCAAAGGGGCATGATGGCCAAGGGTCTAGAGCACTTCCTTCAACAACGCCGTCATTGATGGCCACGCCTACGCGCATGGCAGGGAAGGCACGATTATGCCTGTGTTGCCTTGAGGCGAACCCACCAAACACTTTCCGCCTCGCGATAGCACTCTTCGACCTGTCCAAGCGAGCAACGCTCGCGTAGTTGAACCCATCGCGGGTTCTCACCTACCCTGCACCGATGACCAACAATAAAACGCCCCATGCGGGGCGTTTTATTGTTGGTGGCGGAGAGGGCGGGATTCGAACCCGCGGTACGCGTTAACGTACACACGCTTTCCAGGCGTGCGACTTAAACCACTCATCCACCTCTCCGCGGAAGGGCGCGAAGAATAAACGACAAGGCCTTGCGTGTCAAAGTCTTAAGTCCGCATGGTGACCACCGCTTGTGTCGTGATGGGGGGGTGCTGGGTGACTCACCGGTACGACAAAACTGCTAACATCCTCGCCGTAGAAAGTGCGACATAAAACCACCAGAGGAGAAGATTCAATGCGCAGCAATAGTATTCTGAGTAAGGCGGCGTTATCCGCGCTGCTTGCCACGTGCTTGGGCGCCTGGCCCTTGGCCTACGGCGAAAACGAGGCCGATGACGGCATGACTTTTATAATGGAGTCCGGCTTCCTCACCGCCAATCCGGAAACGCTGAAGTGGGAGAAGAATAAAGCCGCGCCCTTTGGGATGGTCACCATCATGGTGTACGGAGATTCGAAGCAGCCTGGGCCTTACATCTTCCGCGCGAAGATGGCGTCCGGTTACAAATTGCCGCCGCACAAACATCCGGACGATCGAACCGTGACCGTGCTGAAAGGAATTTATTGGACGGGGGTCGGCGAAAAATATAATCCGATGAAAATGAAAGAAGTGCAGGCTGGCGCCTTCTACATCACCAAGGCAGGTACGCCGCATTACAGTTGGGCGCGCACCGAGGTCATTATTCAGGAATCGGGCATGGGCCCGGAGACCGGAATCGAGTACGTCAACCCGCAGGACGATCCGCGCACCACGAATTGAACGCTACAACGACACGCCGACAGGTCTGGCGCTTCGTTTAAGAGTTTGACTGGGCAACGGCGCGTTTGATTTGATCGAGCGCGGTCGGATCTTCCAGCGTGGTCAAGTCGCCGGGATCGCGCCCTTCCGCCAGCGCCTGAATGAGACGCCGCAAGGTTTTTCCGGAACGCGTCTTGGGTAACAGTGTGACAAAGTGAACGGCCTTGGGCCTGCCGATTGCGCCGAGTATTTTGTCCACCGTCTCCATGATTTCTTTTTCCAGCGTTTTGCGCAGATCGAGGGTTGCGGTTCGCAGCGCATCCTTGGTCACCGCGAAGGCAAGCGGCATTTGACCTTTTATCGCATCGGCAACGCCAACGACTGCGCACTCAGCAATTGCGGGATGGGCGCTAACCGCCTCTTCGATTTCACGCGTACCGAGCCGATGACCGGCCACGTTGATGACATCATCGGTACGGCCGAGAATAAAGTAGTAGCCGTCCTCATCACGAATACCCCAATCAAAAGTCGAATAGACCTGCTTTGTCTTAAAGGTGCTGAAGTAGGTTTTGACAAAGCGCTCGTCATCACCCCACACCGTTGACATGCAACCCGGTGGCAGTGGCGGCACGATAGCGACGACGGCTTTTTCGTTGGCGCCGGCTTCGCTCGCGTCGGCTTCGCGCAACAAGCGCAGGTCATAGCCATACGCCGGGAACGACGGGCTGCCGTACTTAACCGGCGTTTGCTCGATACCCGGCGCCGCGGTGAGAATCGGCCAACCGGATTCAGTCTGCCAATAGTGATCAATGACGGGTTTGTCGAGTGCTTCGGCAATCCACTGGTGGGTTGGCTGGTCCAGGGGTTCGCCTGCGAGAAATAAATAGCGCAGACTGGATAGATCGTAACGGGTGAGGAAAGCAGGGTCCTGCTTCTTCAGTACGCGAATCGCAGTCGGCGCGGAAAACATCACTTGAACTTTGTGGTCCTGCACGATCTTCCACCAGATGCCCGCGTCGGGCCGAATCGGTACACCCTCGTACATGATGGTGGTCATGCCGGCGATCAGCGGTCCATAGATGATGTACGAGTGCCCCACTACCCAGCCGATGTCCGAGGTCGTGAACATCGTCTCGCCGGGACGGCCGTCGTAGATGTATTTCATCGACGCAGCGAGCGCCACCGCGTAGCCACCTACGTCACGCTGCACGCCCTTGGGTTTGCCGGTGGTGCCAGAAGTGTACAAAATATACGACGGCTCGGACGATTCGAGCCACACGCATGGCACGCGCGCATGCATGTGTTGCGCACGCAACACCGACCAATCTACATCGCGTTCTGGCTTGAATGAGAGGTCACGGTCCAGGCCGCGCTGAAAAATGAGCACCTTGCGCGGCGGCGACTGCGCGAGATCAATCGCCGCATCCACCAGATGCTTGTACGGAACGATCTTGCCCATGCGCGAACCTGCGTCCGCGGTAATCATCAACGTCGGTCGCGCATCGTCCAGGCGCGCCGCCAGACTGGCCGGCGCAAAGCCACCGAACACCACCGAATGCACCGCGCCGATGCGCGCGCACGCGAGCATGGCAAAACACGCCTCGGGAATCATCGGCATGTAGATAATCACCCGGTCACCGCGCCCGACACCGAGAGCAAGCAGCATCGCGGCAACGCGCTGTACCTCTTCGTGCAACTCCCGATAGGTGAACGATTTCTCTTGATCGACTTCGGTCGAAATATATACCAGCGCTTTTTGCGCGGCGCGCGTGGCCAAGTGCCGATCCACCGCGTTATGGCATAAGTTGGTCTCGCCGTCGACGAACCACTTGGCGAACGGCGGCCGCTTGTAGTCGAGTACTTGCGCGAACTCTTTCTGCCAATCAATGAGCGTCGCTTGTTCGCGCCAGAACGAATCGCGCTGATCCAGCGAACGGCGATGAAATGCTTGGTACGACTCGGTAGCCATGACGGTGTTGGCGCGTCTAGCGTGCAATCTTGACGACGGTACGGCCTCTTATCTGCGATTTCAGCACGCGCTCAAATACGCCCGGCAACTCATCCATGGAAACGGTTGCAACCATCGCATTCAGATGCAGCGGTTTCAAATCAGAGGCGAGACGCTGCCACACGCGTTGACGCAATGGCATCGGCGCATTGACCGAATCAATGCCAAGCAGGCTGACGCCACGAAGAATAAATGGCATCACTGTCGTGTTGAAGTTTGCGCTGGCGGCTAATCCGATGCTGGCGATTGTGCCGCCGATCTGCATGTTGGCCGCGAACCAAGCCAACACGTCTCCGCCCAGATTGTCCACCGCGCCCGCCCAGGTTGCCTTGTCCAGCGGTTTGATCTTTGTCAGATCGAGGCTGCTGCGGAAAACTATTTCCTTCGCGCCGAGTTCTTTCAGATACGCCGCTTCGTGTTCCTTACCGGTCAGCGCGACGACGTGATAACCCGCGCGCGACAGAATGTCGACCGCAATGCTGCCGACACCGCCGGTCGCGCCACTGACGATGACGGGTCCGTTGGAAAGTTTCAGGCCATCGTGTTCCATGCGCTCGACCGCGAGACCGGCGGTAAAACCTGCGGTACCGAGGGCCATCGCTTCGAAAAGATCCATCCCTTTAGGCCGAGGAACCAACCATTTTGCGGGCACGCGCGCGTACTCTGCGTAGCCGCCGTTATGCGCAACACCGATGTCGTAGCTGGTGGCGATGACCTCGTCGCCTTCCTTGAACTTTGCGTCGGCGGAAGACAGCACCGTGCCGGACAAATCAATGCCTCCGACGCAAGGGAAACGGCGAATGATTTTCCCGGCGCCGGTCGCCGCCAGCGCGTCCTTGAAGTTCACGCTGGAGTAAGCGACTTTGATCATGACTTCGCCGGCGTCCAATTCGTCTTGCCGCATCCTCACCATGCGACTGACGACCTTGCCGTCTTCGTTGAAAATTCGATACGCCTTGAATTCTTGCACCTGCTCCTCCTGATTTTTCTCGTGTCGCTTTGTATTCTATCGCCTAAGGCAGGTGCGCTTCCGCCAGATAACTGTGCGACTGCATTTCAATCAATCGGCTTTCGGTACGCTGAACTTCGCTGGAATCGCCGGCAGCACCGAACAGTTCGGGGACCGTGGTAGCGGCGGACAGTATGAGTTTCACGCGGCGGTCGTAAAACTCATCGATCAACCAACTGAAGCGGCGGCGCCGGTCCTGATCATCCATCGAAAACGGCAGCAGATTCGCGATCACGACCGTGTGATACCGTTTAGCGAGTTCGATGTAGTCGGCGGTTCCGCGCGGGCCGAGCAGCAATTCCGCCGCGTCGAACCAGACGATACCTTTGGCGACTTTGCGCGAACGGACCAATCGCCCGTCGATTTCAAGCGTGACGCGCGCATCACCTGGCCCATCCGCAATGCGCGAGAACAGCTCGTCGAGTTTGCGTTCGCCGGAGTCCGTTAGCGGGTAGTGAAACACCCCGCCTTGCTCCAGCATGCGCAAGCGGTAGTCGGTGCCGCCATCCAGATTGACGACCTCCATACGTCGCTTGATACATTCAATGGCGGGAAGAAAGCGTGCGCGCTGCAAGCCATGCCGATACAGCTCATCCGGAGGTTGATTAGCGGTGGTAACCAACGTGACGCCACTCTCGGATAATCCTTCGAGCAGGCTTTTCATCAGCATCGCGTCACCGATATCGGTGACATGAAATTCATCTAGGCACAGCACTCGTGCCTCGGCCGCCATTTCCCTCGCGACTTGAGCCACCGGTTCAACTTTTCCCTGAACTCGCGCCAGCGCCTGATGCACCGACTGCATCAGGCGATGAAAATGCACGCGCTTCTTGTTCTCGATCCTTAGCGATTCGTAGAACAGATCCATCAAAAACGTCTTGCCGCGCCCGACGCCGCCCCAAAGGTAGATCCCACGAATCGATTCAACCGGCGCAAACCAGCGGACAAGCCAGTTGCCGCCTTGCTGCGCCAGCAATTGCGACTCTAAACGGTCGAAGTGAGTTGCCGCGGCAAGCTGCGCGTGATCAAGGGAAAAACCGAGCGTTGCGGAACGCCGCGCGGCTTGATTCGAAAAGACGGAGGTCAGCATTTCCGCGCGCGCCATTACACAACGCACGGCACAAGAAACAACTCAGACGTTGAGTGTTCGCTTATCCACGCCGAGCGCCGCTTCGTGCATACCTTCAGAAAGCGAGGGGTGTGCGTGCACAATGCGCGCGATGTCTTCGGCGCTGGCGCCAAACTCCATCGCCACCACCGCCTCCGAAATGAGTTCCGATGCATAGGGTCCGATGATGTGCACGCCAAGAATTCGGTCGGTTTCCGCATGCGCGATCATTTTAACAAAGCCTGCGGTCTCTCCGATGGCGCGCGCGCGGCCGCTCGCAATGAACGGGAACTGTCCGGTTTTGTATGGCACACCGTCGGTCTTTAATTGTTGTTCGGTCTTGCCGACCCAGGCGATCTCTGGCGAGGTATAAATCACCCAGGGTATCGTCTCTAAGTTGCAGTGGCCGTGTTGCCCGGCGATGATCTCGGCCACCATGACGCCTTCTTCGGATGATTTGTGCGCAAGCATCGGGCCGCGCACCACGTCGCCGATGGCAAATACGTTAGCGATATTGGTTCTGCATTGCGCATCCACTTCGACAAAGCCACGCGAGTCGATTTTGATACCGGCTTCGGCTGCACCGAGACCTTGCGTATTGGGTTGACGCCCGATGGATACGATGAGCCGATCGAATTCGGCAAGCGCGGTCGCGCCATCGCTAGTCTGATATTCCACGTCCACCGATTTTGCGGACGACTTCACGCCGGTGATCTTGATCCCGGTTTCGATTTTAAGTCCGACTTGCTTGGTAAAGACGCGCGACGCTTCTTTCGCAACTTGCTCATCTGCCGCCAACAAAAAACCTGGCAGCGCTTCCAGCACATGGACCTCGGAGCCGAGTCGCTTCCATACGCTGCCCATTTCTAATCCGATCACCCCGGCGCCGATCACGCCCAGCCGCTTCGGTGTTTCCTGAAATGCGAGCGCACCGACGTTGTCGACGATGCGATTTCCATCCACCGCGGCCATCGGCAGTTGGCGCGGCACCGAGCCGGTTGCGATGATGACTTGCTTTGCTTCAACGATTTCCGACTTGCCGCCGTCGCTCACCTCGATCTGGCATACGCTTCCGCTTGAGAGGAATTTGGCGTGACCATGCATCGAAGTCACTTTGTTCTTCTTGAACAGTATGGCGATGCCGCTGGTAAAGTTATCGACAATCTTGTCTTTGCGCGCGATCATCGTCGGCACGTCCATCGACAGACCTTCGATCTTGATGCCGTGGTCCTTGAATTTGTGGCGGGCGCGTTCGAAGTTCTCCGATGATTCCAGCAGGGCCTTGGATGGAATGCAGCCCACGTTTAGACAGGTACCGCCAAGGCTCGGCTTGCCTTTGGCACTCTTCCAATCGTCGATGCAGACCGTGCTGAGCCCCAATTGCGCGCAGCGAATCGCCGCGACGTAACCGCCGGGGCCGGCGCCGATCACCGCCACATCAAACTGTTGAGCCATGGGTGTTGAACCGTGAAAATGATGAGCTACGCGTCAAACGTGATGCTTGGAAAACTCAGAGTTCGAGCAATAGCCGCGCAGGATCCTCCAACGCATCTTTGACTGCGACCAGGAACAGCACCGCCTCGCGTCCGTCGATAATGCGATGGTCGTACGATAACGCGAAGTAGTTCATCGGCCGCACCACCACCTGCCCGTTTTCAACCACCGCCCGTTCCTTGGTCGCATGCACACCGAGAATCGCGCTTTGCGGTGGATTGATGATCGGCGTCGATAACATCGACCCGAACACTCCGCCATTGGAAATCGAGAAGGTGCCGCCGGATAACTCCTCCATCGTGAGTTTGCCGTCCTGTGCGCGCTTGCCGTATTCCGCGATCTGCTTTTCAACGTCGGCGAACGACATTTGATCAACGTTACGCAGGATGGGGACCACCAATCCACGCGGACTGCCCACGGCAATCCCGATATCAAAGTAACCGTGATAAACGATGTCGGTGCCGTCTACCGATGCGTTCACCACCGGATATTTCTTCAATCCGGCGACGGCGGCCTTGACAAAAAAAGACATGAAGCCAAGTTTGACTCCATGCTCTTTCTCGAACTTGTCCTTGTACTTGTTGCGCAGGTCCATCACCGGCTGCATATTGACTTCGTTGAACGTCGTCAAAATAGCGGCGGTCGCTTGTGATTGCACCAGGCGTTCGGCAACACGCTGACGCAAGCGTGACATCGGTACACGTTGTTCCGGTCTGTCGCCCAGCACACCGTCAAGATTAGGCAGCGGGACGGGCATCGCCGGTTTCGCCGCTACGGGGGCGATAGCCGGCGCAGTCATCTTCGCGACCACGTCCTCCTTGGTCACGCGGCCGCCGCGACCGCTACCCTCGACACCGGCCGTATTGATCGCGTTGTCTGCCGCGATTTTTCGGGCCGCCGGCATAACCGCAGGCGCGATCGGCGCGGTCGCCGCTTTAGGTGCTACGGCCGGCGTTACCGCCGCTCCGGGCGCGGCCTTTGCCTCGGTATCGATGGTCGCGATGATTTCATTGCTGGTCACCGTTCCGCCGTCACCCTTGATGATCGTGGTGAGCACTCCGGAATTGGGGGCAGGCAATTCCAGCACGACCTTATCGGTTTCAATGTCGATGAGATTCTCGTCGCGCGTGACGTACTCACCGGCTTTTTTGTGCCAGGCTATCAACGTGGCCTCGGCCACCGATTCGGACAACACGGGCACTTTTACTTGGACCAGCATAGCTTCTCCAGTATTAAAGTCAGTGACGGGCTCAGGCGTTCGAGACACCCAGTGTCAGAGCGGCGGCAACCACTGCCTTCTGGCGCTCATTGTGAGCCTGCAGGTAGCCACCCGCGGTCGACGCGGACGATGGTCGCAAGGCGTGGAACAATTGCTGTGAGCTCGACAAGTGGCGCAACAAATAATGTTGAATGCGGTGCCAGGCTCCCTGATTGGCCGGCTCTTCCTGACACCA
>JAYUZG010000159.1:0-10137 GCA_043751985.1 Betaproteobacteria bacterium | reverse complement strand
CTGTAGTTCTTTTCCAGGAAGCGCTGCACGCTGTCCTTCAACATCTGCTGCTCTTCACTCAGTCGGAAATCCATTGCGCTTCCTCTGCGTTTCCCGATCAGAGACCCAACACCATCTGCGAGATGATGTTCTTCTGAATCTCGTTCGAGCCACCGTAGATCGTGGTCTTGCGGCCGTTCAAGTAGCGCGCGGCAAGTGGCGCCGCGTACTCCGGCCCGGCACGCTCGCCGATCCAGTTGTCACCCCATGACATGGGCAAGAACGGCAACGCATTGGGGCCGACGGCATCCATCATCAACTCCGTCAGCGCCTGCTGTATCTCGGTGCCTTTGATCTTGAGAATCGACGCTTCCGGCCCCGGACCTTTGCCTTCACCTTCCGCGGCGGCCACGCGCAGACAAGTAATCTCCAGTGCCAGGAGATCGATTTCAACTTGCGCGACACGCTGACTGAACACCGCGTCTTCGAGCAGCGACCGACCGTTCATCTGTTCTTGCGACGCGATGTACTTGAGATAGCGCAGTTCACGCTTGGAACGGCCAACGCCCGCGATGCCGGTGCGCTCATGACCCAGCAGATATTTCGCAATCGCCCAGCCGCGCCCTTCGTCACCGACTAAATTCTCAACTGGTACCTTCACGTCGCTGAAGAAAATTTCATTCACTTCGTGCTCACCGTCGAGCAACATGATCGGGCGCACCGTCACACCGGGCGCGTGCATGTCGATCAACATGCACGAAATGCCCTCTTGCTTCTTGCCGGCCGAACTGGTGCGTACCAGACAAAAACAAAAATCCGCCCACTGACCCAGGGTGTTCCAAGTCTTCTGGCCGTTCACAAGGTAATGATCGCCGTTCAACTCCGCGCGCGTCTTCAGCGCCGCCAGGTCCGACCCTGCGCCAGGCTCGGAGTATCCCTGACACCACCAATCTTCATTGCTGAGAATGCGCGGCAGGAAGTAACTCTGCTGCCACGCGCTGCCATACGCCATCAGCACCGGGCCGATCATGTTGATACCGAACGCAGAGACTTGCGGCGCACCCGCCGCCGCGCACTCCTCTTCGAAAATGAAGCGCTCGATCGGCGACCAGCCAGTGCCGCCAAACTCGACCGGCCAGCCCGGCGCCATCCAACCGTGCGCCGACAACGCATTTTGCCAGCGCAGGTAGTCTTCTTTCAGCAGCCGTTTGTGATGCAATACTTTCTGCGCGAGATCGCCGGGCAGCTTGTCGCGAATGAAGGCGCGCACCTCATCGCGAAATCGATTTTCCTCTAGCGAGTAATTGAGGTCCATATTGAGCGCCTCCTCAGACGCGGCCGACGCGATACACCGCGCGCGGAAAATGCACCACCACTTCACCGGCGCGCGGATCGGAACGGCGTACTGCGATGCGCTCGGCGTTGAGCACCACCAGCGATCCTTTGACCGGGTCGCGCCCCATGTCTTCGGCCACCACGGCGACGGCGTCACCGGCTTTGAGGCCTGAAATATCCGTCGCATCGACATCGGTCACCGTCGCAGACTTGCCGTTACGCGCGAGCGCCAGCGCATCTTCCGCGCTCATCTCGGTCATGCTACCGGTCCCAAACGCATCCATGCGAGTCATCCACGCGGAGAGACGCGGATAACGCGACAGCGGGAAGGCCTCAGCCACTCGCCCACGGATGAACCACGCCGGATTACACAGCGCGAAATCGGCGTAGCTCGCCGTATCTCCGAGCAGAAACGCGCGACCGTCGGCGAGGCCCGCTTCGACGACGGAAAAGTGCGCGTGCATTTGCTGGCGCAGTTCGCTTTGTTCGGACTTCATCGTGTCGGCGTTGAACAATCCCGCAGAAAACTTCACGCGATCCTCGATGAATTCCTTCGGCATGGTGTCCGCATGTGTGCCGAAGGTCACGCCCACTGCGTTGATAAACAGAATCCGGTCAGCAAACGCCGCAGCCAGCCGCGCGATTGCATGACAGCCATTCGGAAACAAAGTCGGCGACGGGAAGCGCTTCTCCAGTTCCATCGAAATGCAGGCGCTGTCGCAATAGATATCCGAGCCGATCTGCATGATCGGCGTCTTGCGATATCCCCCGGTGAGCGGCAGCAAGTCCGGCTTGGGCATCATGCGCGGGATGGTGACGCCGCGCCACGCCAGTTTCTTGAAGCCGAGGATGCGACGGATCTTCTCGGCAAAGGGTGACGGCGGGTAGTGATGCAGGACGATGTCTGACATGATGGATTCCAGGAAAAGCCGGCGAGTAAGGTGACGAGGCGGCGCGCGCGGTCGTTAAAGGCATCGTCGCTGTGAAGAAGCGAGCGAAAGCATACGGGAAGGATTTCAGCGAGGCAACCGGAATCATGAGGCGCGGGACTATAATCCCGTTCATCCAAATCACCCAGCATGCGAGGAGGCAACATGGGTAGCCGCGAGCAGGAAGCATTGACCCAATTGAATCTCGATCCGTTATGGATTCCCTTTACCGCCAACCGCGCGTTCAAGCAAAAGCCGCGGCTGCTGGTCGCCGCGAAGGACATGCACTACACCACCCACGATGGACGACAGGTGCTGGACGGCATTTCCGGTATGTGGGCGGTGAATGCGGGTCATTGCCGCGCGCCGATCGTCGAAGCGATCCAGAAGCAGGCGCAGACGCTAGACTACGCAACGCCATTTCAGATGCATCATCCGATTGCGTTTCAGGCGGCGGAACGTATCGCCGCGATAGCGCCTGCCGGGCTGGATCATGTTTTCTTCACCAACTCCGGCTCCGAGGCAGTTGATACCGCATTGAAAATCGCGCTGGCTTATCACCGCGTGCGCGGCGACGGCACGCGCAGAATTCTGATCGGCCGCGAGCGCGGCTATCACGGTGTGGGTTTCGGTGGCATTTCCGTCGGCGGCATGACCGGCAACCGCAAAGCTTTCGGCAACATGCTGAGCGCGGTCGATCATCTCCCGCATACGCACGATCTGCAACAGAACGCTTTTTCGCGCGGCCAGCCGCAGTGGGGCGCGCACCTAGCAGACGCACTGGAAAATCTGGTGACGCTGCATGACGCGTCGAACATCGCGGCGGTAATCGTCGAACCGATGGCGGGCAGCACCGGCGTACTGATTCCGCCCAAGGGATATTTGCAACGCTTGCGTGAGATCTGCGACAAACACGGCATCTTGCTTATTTTTGACGAGGTGATCACCGGTTTCGGCCGCACCGGCAAGGCATTCAGCGCGCAAACTTTCGGTGTCACGCCGGACATGATCACTTTCGCCAAAGCGGTAAATAACGCGTCGGTGCCGATGGGCGGCGTGATCGTGAAGAAAGCTATCTACGACACCTTCATGACCGGGCCCGAAAGCGCCATCGAATTTTTTCATGGCTACACCTACTCCGGCCATCCGCTTGCGGCCGCGGCCACAGTCGCGACTATCGACTTATTCAAGAGCGAAGGATTGTTCGAGCGCGGCGAAGCGCTGGCGCCCTACCTCGCGGACCTGGTGCACGGGCTCAAGGGCTTACCGCACGTCATCGACATCCGCAACCTCGGCATGGTCGCCGGCGTCGAGCTGGCAGCGATCGAGGGCAAGCCCGGCGCGCGTGCCTTCGAAGCATTCCTGCGCTGTTATGAGAAAAAGAATGTGCTGGTGCGCACTACCGGCGATGTCATTGCATTTTCGCCGTCGCTGATCGCCGAGAAGAAACATCTCGATGAAATGGTCGCTGCGGTGGCGGACGTGCTGAAGACTCTCCCGTAGAAAGTGCCGGCATGAAGATCGTCATCGCGCAGATGCAGCACGAGACCAATACCTTCTCACCGGTGGCGACGCCGTGGGAGGCATTCGGCAACAACGGGCCGTTTCTGGACCAGGCAGCGTATCAAGCCATGAAGGGCACGCGTCTGCCGATGGCCGCGTTCATCGATTTGGCGGAGTCTGCCGGCGCGCAAGTCGTGACCCCCATCGCGGCGTGGGCCAATCCGAGCGGCCTGGTGTGCGGCGCAGCCTACGATCGCATTTGCGAGCTGATTTGCAATGCAGTTAAACAAGGCTGCGACGCGGTGATGCTCGACCTGCACGGCGCGATGGTGGTCGCGGATTGCACCGACGATGGCGAAGGCACTTTGCTGGAAAAAATCCGCGGCATCGCGCCACGCGTGCCGATCGCCGTGTCGTTGGACCTGCATGCGAATCTCACCGAGCGCATGGTGCGCAATTGCAGCGTGATCGCGGGCTACAAAACTTATCCGCACGTCGATCAATATGAATCGGGGCACTTGGCCGGCAGCATTCTGTTGCGCGCGCTGCGCGGCGAAATAAAACCAGTCATGGCGTGGGGCAACCGGCCGCTGCTCGCGCACACTTTGCGGCAGAACACCGACCTGTCGCCGATGAAAGATTTTGTCGATGCCGCGCGCGCGGCCGAAAACGCGGGCCTCCTTGCCGCGACTTCGTTTGGCGGCTTTCAACAGGCAGACATTCACGACGCCGGTATCAGCGTGGTCACAGTTGCCAATGGCGATCAAGCGATTGCGCGGATGCAGTGCCAGAAAATTCTCGAGGTCGCGTGGCGCCACAAGGAAGATTTTATTTACCGCGGTGAGCCACTGAATGCCGCGTTGTCGCGCGCCAAGAACTTGGCCAAGGAGAACGGCGGGCCGATTCTGTTGCTCGATCACGCCGATAATTGCGCCTCGGGCGCGACTCAGGACAGCATGTATGTGCTGCGCGAAGCGCTGCGCGCCGGTCTGCGCGACATCGCCGTGGCTCCGGTGCGCGATCCGCAATCGGTGGACACGATGGTGCGCGCCGGAGTGGGCGCGACGGTGACACTGGCGCTCGGCGGCAAGATGGACATGCCGGCGATCAAAAAAAAAGGCGAACCGCTGCAACTCACCGGCGTGGTGCGCGCGATCACCGATGGCGAGTACACCATTACCGGCCCGCAATTTCAGGGCATGCGCTGCTACATGGGGCGCACCGCGGTCTTGGCGACCGATGCGGCGGAGATCGTTGTCACCGAGCGCAATCAAGAGCCGTGGGATCGCGGCGTGTTCACCAGCGTCGGGATCGATCCGGCGCGCAGAACTTATTTATTGCTGAAATCGCGCATGTATTACCGGCCAGTGTTTCTGCCGATCGCCAAGGGCGCGGTGTTGTGCGACGGCGTCGGCGTAGGATCATCGGACTGGACGCAATTCGAATACGCCAACATTCGCCGGCCGATCTATCCGCTGGATCAGGATTTTCCATTGTCATTGCAAGCCGCGGCTGGATAAACTCCGCACGCGATAACCCGAGGTCACTATGAATCAGCCCATCAGCGACGCCTTGCGCGTCAAGGAAATTACTCACTTCATCAATGGCGCGGAGGTGCGCGGACAAAGCGGCCGCTTTGGCGATGTGTTTAATCCGGCGATGGGCGAAGTCTCGGCGCGCGTGCCGCTGGCCTCCGACGCGGAAGTAGGTGCGGCAGTGGGCGCGGCGCAGAAAGCGTTTCCCGCCTGGGCCGCGACGCCACCGTTGCGCCGCGCGCGCGTGATGTTCCGCTTCAAGGAATTGCTCGATCGGCACAGCGAGGAGTTGGCGTCGATCATCACCAGCGAACACGGCAAAGTGCTGTCGGATGCGCGCGGCGAAGTCACTCGTGGTCTCGAAGTGGTCGAGTTCGCCTGCGGCATTCCTCAATTGCTCAAAGGCGAATACACCGAGCAGATCGGCACCGGCATCGACAGCTACTCGGTGCGGCAGCCACTCGGAGTGTGTGCGGGCATTACGCCGTTCAACTTCCCGACCATGGTTCCGATGTGGATGTTCCCGGTGGCGATTGCCTGCGGCAATAGTTTCGTGCTGAAGCCTTCCGAGCGTGATCCATCCGCCAGCATGCTGCTCGCGCGGCTGCTGAAAGAAGCCGGCTTGCCCGATGGCGTGTTCAATGTCTTGCATGGCGACAAGGTCGCGGTGGACGGCTTGCTGCGCGACGCGCGTGTCGCCGCCGTGAGTTTTGTGGGTTCGACGCCGATCGCCGAGTACATTTATCGCGAAGGCACGGCGCGCGGCAAGCGCGTGCAAGCACTTGGCGGCGCCAAGAATCATCTGGTGGTGATGCCCGACGCCGATCTTGATCAAGCGGTCGATGCACTCACCGGCGCCGCGTATGGTTCGGCGGGCGAGCGCTGTATGGCAATCTCGGTGGCCGTCGCGGTCGGCGGCATCGCCGATGAACTGGTGAAGAAATTGGCCGAGCGCGCGCGTGCGTTGCGCGTCAATACCGGCACCGATGAGGCGGCAGAGATGGGCCCGCTGGTAACCGGGCAGCACTTGCAGAAAGTGCGCGGCTACGTAGACAAAGGCACGGGCGAAGGCGCGACGCTGGTAGTCGACGGCCGTGGCCTGAAAGTAAAAGGGCACGAGAAAGGATTCTTTCTCGGCGGTTGCTTGTTCGATCACGTTGCGACGGATATGGCGATCTACCGCGAGGAAATCTTCGGACCGGTGCTCGGCGTGGTGCGTGTGCCCGATTTCGAAGCGGCGCTCAAACTCGTCAACGAACACGAATACGGCAACGGTGTCTCGCTGTTCACGCGTGACGGCGATTGCGCGCGTGAGTTCGCAACGCGCGTGCAGATCGGCATGGTCGGCATCAACGTGCCGATCCCGGTGCCGATGGCCTTCCACAGTTTCGGCGGCTGGAAGCGTTCGCTTTTTGGAGATCACTACATGTACGGCCCCGAAGGCGTGCGCTTTTTCACGCATCTTAAAACCGTCACCAGCCGCTGGCCCGCCGGAATCCGCGCCGGCGCCGAATTCTTCATGCCGACGATGAAGTGACGCTGATCCCGATGCGCTTGGTGCCTGTCAAAATCTGTTGTCTGTTGTTGCTTCTCGGGTGCGAATTTTCTCAGGCGCAAGAAACAGTCTGGGTAAAGAACAGCCAGTGGCTGCAAGATCAGATCAGCACCTGCCGCAACGGGGTTGCCGGCGTGTGTCAGTCCTTCCCGGCCGGCGTGCTGAATCAGTTGTTCGGGATTAACGACTTCTGCCCGGAAGACAAGTGCGTCCCCGCGAGCGACGTGGCTTTTGCGATAACCAAGGACAAGAAGTGGATCTTGCTCGGCAAGGCAAGCAATCAGTCCATCCTGACTCGTGCGCAGCAAATGGCGCAGGGCGGTTTGCCGGTGGTGGCGATTCAGACCAACGTCACGAATAGCATGATTGCGATCCTGATGCCGGGCAAACCGCAGAAGTCCACCAAGTGGAACATGGAAGTCCCGTTGAGCGTAGTCACGCGACCGGATAGTCCCAAAAGTTCCTTGTATGCCGGCGGCATCAACTACGTTTTCGCCGATCCGGACAAGGTCAAGCTCTACACGCAAAAATAAGAGTGAGGTAGCTGCGTAGCCGGATGAAATGAAATCCGGGGAAATTTCGAACGTCTCAGAGCCGAATATCTCCCCGGATTCCGCTTACGCTTCATCCAGGCTACGCGTTAAAGCGACTTCGCGCGCGAGGCACGCGTGCGGTTCGATCCGACACCACCCGCGATCCGCGGCGCCACCTGTCGAAACTGCCGCAATAACAGTTCGAAGACAACTGCAACGCGGGCGCTCGAGCGTAAGTCGGGGTGCATAAGCAACCAGAGCTCAGTCTGTAATTCGCGAATCGGCGGCGTCACGCGCCGCAACTTCATATCGCCATCGCCGACAAAGCACGGCAGAAGCGCCAGACCAAGGCCGCTGACGCAGGCGCGATGCAAACCCGTGAAGCTGTTGGTTCGGTAAGCCAAGGTCTCCAACGGTTTGATCTTGGCGAGCCATTTCAGCGTGCGGTGATAACTGAGTGAATCGTCAAGTCCGATCCAGGCGTGCTCTCCAAGAGCCGCGATGCGCCGCGTGGAACGGAGATAGGACTTTGCGCCATACGCGGCCATCGCCAGCGGCCCGATGCGTTTGCCGATCAGGTGATCCTGCGGCTTGTCGGTCGGCCGGATCGCAATGTCAGCGTCGCGTCGCGACAAATTGTGGATTTCGTTGCTCATCGTCACGTGCAGCGTGATGTCGGGGTGCAGCGCTCGGCAGGTCTGCGCCATCGTGGTGATGTAGGCCGCCGCAATCGAGTCGGTGCTCGTCAGACGAACCACTCCGCTGGGCCGAAGGTCGTGCCCGGCGACTTTGCGTAGCGACGCCACCGCCTCGTTCGCAATCACCGCGCCGGCGCGCGCCAGTTCTTCTCCGGCGGGCGTCGCCGCATAACGGCCCGCCTTGCGTTCGAACAAGCGCACGCCGAGGCGTGCCTCGGTCGCGGTAATGCGGCGAAACGCCGTCGCGTGATTTACGCCGAGCTTGCGCGCCGCACCCGCGAGCGAGCCGGTTTGCGCCACAGCGGTCACAAACAGTAGATCGTTCAGGTCATTAGTCGTTTGCATAAATGCAAGCCCGGTTTGCAGTCGTTTCGGATTGTCGTGCATTCTCGCAAACTATATCGTAATGCCTCAACTTGATTTTGGGAGACTTGCGATGAGGAGACTTGCAATGAAATGGTTCAGCAAAAAAAACTGGTTCAAGGCCTGTGCCGCGATCGCAATTACCGCGGTGGCAGCCGGTATGCTTGTCTGCGTGCCAATTGCTTCGGCGGGCGAGCCGGTGTGGGACGGCAACAAGGTAGAGATGCGCAACGTCACCCTCGCACCGGGTGTGTACGCGTATTACCCGAAAGATGCGCAAGCGCTCAACGCCGCCGGTGGAGCGGCGGCGACCAGCGCCGGTCTGATTGTCGGTGACAAGAGCGTCCTGCTGATCGAGACCATGCTGAATAAGCGGCTGCACCAGCAGATCATCGAATTGACGCGCAAGAACACCAAGCTACCGGTCACCTATGCCGTCAATACCAGCGCGCACGGCGACCACTCATACGGCAATATGTATCTGCCGGCCTCCACCCGGATCATCCAACACTTGCACACTCGCCAGTTTGTCGACACGCGGCTGGCTGAGGACAAGGCGTTCATGATCCAGAATTTCGGCGCGGGCCGAGGCATCGAAGCGATCCAGGCGCGCACCGGAGACGTGCTGATCGGTGACGGCGGCAGCATCACGCTCGACCTCGGTGGCAAGCAGGTTCAGATCATCGATTTCGGATTCGCGCAGACCGGCGGCGATCTGTTCGTGTGGGAGCCGGCCTCCAAAGTAATGTGGACCGGCAACGCGATCATCGCCGCGAAGCCGAGCGTGCCTTGGTTGCTTGACGGCAAGCTGCTTGAGACCTTGGCCACTCTCAAGCGCGTGCATGCCTTCTTGCCCGCCGACGCACGCATCGTCCCCGGCCACGGCGTGGTGATCGCACGCGACGATCTCAATTGGCACATCGACTACCTGGAAGCGGTGAAGACACAAGTGCAAGCCGCCATCGATGAAGGCCTGAGCCTTGAGGCAACGGTGCAGAAGGTCAAGCTAGCAGATTTCCGCGGCTACGTGCTGTTCGACTGGTCGCATCCGAGCCTGAACGTGCCCGCAGTGTACAAGGATTTGACGGCAGCGAAGCAGTAACGCAGAGACGCTACGACGACGGCAAATGCGGACGGCAGAATCTTGCAATCTGTTGGGGTATCCACGGCACGATGGCCGCAGAGACGGACGATGCGACTGATCGTTAACTTGCAGCCCCAAACGCATAGCGCCGCTCAAGCCGGAACGCTTCGCCCGCCGCGTCCTGCACGAACAAGCACAGATCTTTCACGACTTGTTGTTGTGCCAGCGCCGCGCCCAGTTCGAATTCCAGCCACGGGTGCAGCCGGCCGGCGTCGGCCGCGCTCAGGCGTTCAGTTAATGTCAGATGAAAGCGAAACTGGTCGAGCACGTAGGGGTAGCCAAATCGATTGAGCAGCTCGGTTTGGCGTTCGGTCAAATTCGACTGGTTACGACGTCGCAGTTCAGTTTCATCCGTGGGACGGCGGAAACGATCGAAGCCTTCGACGCAGCCATCGGCGAGCTGTTGCAAGTCGGCGCTCGGCGCGGAAGGCCGCAGTGCCAGAAAGCCGCCGAGGCGATCCAATGCTAACGGCGGCAAGGCGAACGCGCGCAAGGCCGCCGCGTAACTGCGTAGCGCTTCGTGCAATTCCGCGTCGGTCTTACCTGCGGTAAGATGGAAAGGC
>JAYUZG010000158.1:0-26861 GCA_043751985.1 Betaproteobacteria bacterium | reverse complement strand
GCGCAGCCTTGCCGATCTTCATGGCGCATGGCGATCAGGACGGCGTGTTACCGCTTTCCATGGGTTCGAGTTCGCGCGACACTCTGCTCGCACTCGGCTGTTCCGTCGAGTGGCACCAATATCCGATGGCGCACGCGGTGTGCGAAAGAGAAATTTCCGATATCGGTGCCTGGTTGCAACGCGTGCTGTTTTAGCTGTTCTGCAGCAAGCGGAACTTGGCCATTTCGAAATCGTCACCGCTTTCGATCAGACCACGCGGCACCAGCAGATATTTGCGTTCGTAAGCTTCCATCTCGTAACTGGTGCTGGGCGAAAAACTGCCGAACGGCATCAGGAAGTTCATCTCGGCTCGACCGATGCTGTCATCCGCATTGGATGGGAGCAAGACGACACTTTCTCCGCCGCGTGGTTTGCCGACTGGATTGATGTTGACCACGCTGCCGCCGCGCGATAACATCTGAATGCCGACGTGACGAGTCAGCTTGTTGTCGTTGTTCACCCGCCGCACGACTCCCACTCCCCACGCCGCGCTGTTGTCGCGCCGGATTCCCAGCAGGGTTCCTACCGTGAGCCAGTCGTTTACCAACGGAATGATTGCGCCATAGCCGCCGCCGCTCTCGTTCTCCACCACCCAGGTTTCAATCTTGTAATCCAGATCGGCGACTCGCTCCTCGCCCGCTGCGATCGCCACCAGGATGTCATCGAAACCATGCACGACATTGATCCGCGACACCACATCGCGCCGCTTGTCCACTCGCGCCGGCAACTCCGGCGCCCAGTAGCGGCACAGGTGCTCCAGCACGGTCAACAGCAAGCTGCCATCGAAATCGGCGCCAAGATTTATCCCCGCCGGCAGCGCGCCGTCTTTTTCCAATGACAGGATGAGCTTCTTCAACTGCGGTACTGCTTCACCCGGGCCGAAAAAGCGCGTGGTCGCGGTGGCACTGCCTCGCGCGATTACGCGCGCCGGAGGAGAGCCCGAAGCGAGATCCACCATGTAAGGCAATCCATTGCCCGGCGCATTCTTAATCGCGAAGAACTGCGCATACTGAGCAATGATGCGCTCGGCCACCTCGAGTTCGTTCGGCAACAAACTATAAGTAGACGAGATACACAGCATCAGCGCCTGCGTCAACTCGCGCTGCACGCTTGACTGAACCCCCGGGTACACGATAATCGATTCCTCGGCGAAATCTTTCTCCTCGGCCAAGATGAACACGCTGCTCATGCTCTCCCAGTTTTCCCGTTCCAGCGGGCCGTAGCGCATCAACTGCCACTTGATCAGCACCGTGCGTGCGCGCACCAAGCGCGCGCAGGCGACCGCCAGCGTGGCGCGATTGGTGCCCCAACCCGAGCCGGACGCCTTGCGCACGTAGACTTCATACGCTACCGCGAGCGCATGCCAGAAGTTCACCAAGGTGGTGAACAAACGATTTTCCTGGAAGCGCGGTAACCGCGGTCCGGCGCTGACGTATTGCTGGGCCAGCTTGCGATGGTGTACCTTGGCCGACAGATCGATCAGCTCGGCCAGTTCAAAGATGCGCGTGACCTTCAGTCCGGTCGCGTCTTTCAGGGATTCCAGCCAATACGTCAGCTCTTCGAGTGTCTTGAACGGATCGGCCTGCGGAAGATCCTTGATGGCTTCCTTGGCTGCTTTATCATCAGCAAGCGGATGTTCCCCCTTGGTACCTGTAAGCCAGTTCAGCATTCAACCCTCGTATTACGCGTTCCCCTTTCGGAGACGTCCGAATCGTAAAAGTATAACGGTTTGCATTCTGCGCTAGACTGGATTCTCACACCCGCTCTCCCGCGGGTGCGCGCAAGCGGGGACAAGATCATGATGGCACGCAGATTGTTACTGATTACATTGGCTCAATTATCCCTTAATTCTATTGTCATGGCCTGCCCTCCCGCCCTTGATCACGCGCTGCACAACCTGGAAGGCAAACCGGTGAATTTATGTGAATACACCGGCAAGGTGGTGCTCGCCGTCAACACCGCCAGTCAATGCGGTAATACGCCGCAATACAAGGAACTCGAAGCGATCTACCAAAAGTATAAGGATCGCGGCCTGGTGGTGATCGGATTTCCGGCCAACGACTTCGCCGGGCAGGAACCGGGTTCGGCCAAAGAGATAAAGGATTTTTGCGAGACCCGATACGGCGTTAAATTTCCGTTGATGGAGAAGACCAGTGTCGTGCCGGGGAAGGCCAATCCCGTGTTCGCGGAACTCACGCGCATGACAGGGACGGCGCCCGAGTGGAATTTTCACAAGTATTTGCTGTCGCGTGACGGTAAGAAAGCGTTCAGCTTCGCGGCGCGCACCCAACCCGGCAGCAGCGAGATTCTGGCACGCATCGAAGAGTTACTGGAACAAAAGTAGTCACGCGCACGGAGCGGGGAATAATGCGCTGCTGTAACTTCTGCAAACGCCGCTAGTCGGCGTCCGGCCAATTCTTGATGTATTGCTTGAGCAACCGATTCTCGAAGCTCGCTGCCTTGAGCGCCGCCTTTGCCACGTCGTGGAATGAAATCACGCCGAGTAGTTTGCCGTTATCCTTGATCGGCAAATAGCGCACGTGACGGTCGGTCATGACCCCGCGCATTTCGTCGATGGTATCTTCAGGTTTTCCGAGCACCGGGTCGCGCACCATGATGTCGCCAATACGAATCTCCTGGACCTTGCCGAAGTGCTCTTGAAACGCGTTGAGAATCTCACGAAAGGTCACCATTCCGACCATCTCACCACCCTCCAGCACCACCAGTGAACCGATGTCGTGGCTAACCATTAGATCCACCGCCGCCGGGACTAAGGCCTGCGGCGCGACGCTGTAAATCGTCCCGCCTTTGATTTTCAGAATATCTTTGATCAGCATGACTACTCCCTGGGAAGCGTGGCTGATTGCTTTAACGGCCATTGCCAAGGCGGCTTGATCCCTGCGCGCAGCGTCAGCCTGACGCCGGCGGAAACGTCACCGTTACGCGAAGGCCGCGATTGCCGGAGCCGTCGGCGAAGCGCACGGCTGCGCTATGCAGGGCTGCGATACGCAGCACGATCGACAAGCCGAGGCCGCAGCCTGAGCCACTTTCGACCGGGCGGAAAAATCGTTGCCCCAACCTGACGCGATCGGTCGCCGCGACGCCTGCGCCCTGGTCCTCGACTTCAATTTCAGGCCCGCCGGGCGCGCGCCGCAGCGCCACCCGAACCGGACCCGCGCCATGCCGCACGGCGTTGTCCAGCAGATTGCGCAGCATCAACTCCAATAAGTCCGCATCGCCGATGACCTCAACTGCGCCGCTCTCCTCCAGCGCGATCTCGACCTGATGCGCCAGAGCGTATGGCGCAAGCTCGGCGACCACTCTGCGCGCCAGCGCGCCGAGCTCGCATACGCGACCTCGCACTTGGCCCGTCTCGGTGCGCGCCAGCGCGAGCATCTGCTGCACCAGGCGCGCAGCGCGATCGCACGCTGCGATAACTTGCGTCAATGCGTGCTGGCGCTCCGCGTCGGACGTCGCACCGCGCGCGACTTCCGCTTGAACCCGCAACGCCGCGAGCGGCGTGCGCAACTCGTGCGCGGCGTCGGCAGTAAAGCGGCGCTCGTTTTCGATCGACGCGGCCACTCGACTGAACAAGAGATTCAGACTGTTCACCAGCGGCGCCACTTCACGCGGCACCTCGCTTGCGTCCAGTGCGCTGAGATTGGCGGGTTCACGCAGCGTCACCTGTTGCCCGAGCGCTTGCAACGGCCGTAAACCGCGCCCAATAACCAGCCAGATGAGTAAGGCCAGCGCCGGTAGCACCGCGATCAGCGGCCACAGAAGATTACGGCCGATCGCCGCGGCAATCGCGTCGCGCGTGGCGGTTTCCTCAGCCACCTGGATCAGCACTTCGTGCTGCGCGTCCCAACTGCTGTATACGCGCCAGCGCCGGCTCGCGACCATGGAGTCGCTGAAGCCGGTCTCCTGCGCGGAAAGCCGTGTTTGCGGCGATCGCGCGGAACGCAGCAACAAGACTGTGCCGCTATCCCAAATCTGGAACGCGACCTGCCGGCCATAGTGCTCCAGCTCCGGCATCTGTTCCACCTCGATTTCATCCATCTCATGGCCGGCCTGCGCGACCAGCAGCGCCGCAGACAACGCCAAATGCGCGTCGAGCAAGCGGCCGACCTCTCTGCGTGCGTCAAAATAGCTCACCACCACGGTAACGCCCCAGGTCACCACCAGCGCCGCGAGTAGCCAACCGATCAGTCTCCAGCGCAACGAGCCGCGCGCGCCGCTAGTCATGCTCTGAACCGAGCAGATAACCGACCCCACGCACGGTGCGAATCACCTCGGGCGCCAGCTTGCGCCGCAGATGATGCACATGCACCTCCAAGGTGTTGCTCTCAATCTCGTCGCCCCAGGCGTACAACTTCTGTTCGAGTTGTTCGCGCGTGAGCACCCGGCCGGGGTTGGTCATCAACGCTTGCAGCAAATCGAATTCGCGCACTTGTAACGGCACCAGCGTCCCGCGAAAACGCACGCTGCGCGCTGCCGGATCGAGCTCGATGCCGATCGCGCGCAACAGCGGCGATGCTTCGCCCGCGCCGCGCCGCGCCAGCGCGCGCAGGCGCGCCGCCAGTTCCTGCAAGTCAACCGGTTTCACCACGTAGTCATCGGCGCCCGCGTCAAGTCCATGCACGCGATCAGTCACCGCATCTTGCGCGGTCAGAATCAGCACCGGCACTTTAGCGCCCTGCGCACGGCCGCGGCGCAATACCTCGAGCCCCGTCATCTTCGGCAAGCCCAAATCGAGGACCACCGCCACATACGGCTCATGCGTCAGCGCGAGCTCGGCGGCCACGCCGTCTCGCACCCAATCCACCTGAAAGCCGGCCTGGCTCAACCCACGTTGCAGGCCGTCCCCCAGCATTGCATCGTCTTCAACCAGCAGGATTCTCACTCGATGCTTTCGTTACTTTGCGAGAATCGACGGATTCCTTCACAACACACGGCGCGGACTTGGTGCCGGTGATCATGGAGCGCAGCAGATTCTCCCGGTGCAGCAAGCTCGAAATCAGCACTCCGCTCACATGAACCATCACCAGCCCAAGCATGCCATCGGATAACAGTTCGTGCGCCCGCGCCATGCCGTCGCCGCCAATCTCCTGATACTTGAGCCAGCCCGATAGGCCGACCAGCGAGCCCACAGTCAACAAAGCGTAGATCGCCCAACTGCCCGCTGGATTGTGACCGAGAAAATGTTGCGGCCTGCCCGTTATCAAGCTCTTCAAATACGCAGCGACGCGGGCAGGTCCATAGAGAAAGGACTTGAAGCGTGCGTAGCGCGACCCGACGAAGCCCCACAACACACGAAACAGTATCAGCCCCAACATCGAGTAGCCGAGCAGTACGTGAATATCGCGCCATCGTTCCGACTCGGCGGTCATGAAAGCGCCGGCAAACGACAACGCCAGTAGCCAGTGAAATACTCTCACCGGCACATCCCAAACCAAAATTTTAGCTTGCGTCATGTTGCTTCCTCTTCTCATCACCGCGGAAGCTGCAACGACTCTTCGCTGAAGTCACCGCTATGCGCTTGGCGATGACAGGCGCCGCAATTGGCGGCGCTTCTCACCGCGGAACTCTTCCACACACGAGCAGGCACTTCCCGGTGTTCTCGCTTGAACCACGGAGACAGAGTGATGCGTGGCAGGTCTTTCGTCTCGGCGGCCGCCGAGTGCCCGGCGTTGCTCTCAAGGAAGGTGCCGATCTGCGTCAACTGCGCCGTATCCAAGGTGGCGTCGGACCCGTAGTGGCGGTCGAGCTGATGCATGATCTGCCGCCAATCGCGCGCCGCGAGCAGTGCCGGCGGATACGCCAGGTGACAGCTCCCGCACTCGGCTCGCCACGTCGCGTTGTCCGCGGTAAAACGCGACTCTTCCGCGTCGTCGTCAGCGTGCACGCTCAAGCCGAAGAGCAGGCTCAACAGTGCAAACCACGGCCAAAGAATATTCGTACGAAACTTCATCGCGCTCTCCTATTTTGCAAGCGACATCAAGTAAGTCAGCACGTCGCCTTTTTCTTGCGCCGTACACGGTCGGCCCAGCACATCGTTGCAATTGCGGCGAAACCATTTATCGACTTTGTCGGGCTTCACGAATCGTTCGGCGTTCGCCGCCGGCGCAAGCGGGGCGATGTCTTTCCCGGTCTTGGCGTGCCGTCCCTGCGCCAGCGGATCGTCGGTGTGACAGCTCGAACAACTCCAGTCGGCGCCGTGCTTAGCCCGGAAGAACTGCTGGCCGCGTTCGATCGAGAAGCCGGAGAATCCGTTTAGCGTGCGCGCCTCCGCCTCCAGCGACTGACGGATTTGTTCCGGTCCGGCGATGCCGGTCTTCGCCATGAAGAGCAGCACCAGCGCAGGAAGGAGTCTGGTCAGAACATTTGCATTCATGTCACCCTCGCTTTTATTGCGACGGGGGTGAGGATAGCCGCGCAGTATTAAGAGAGTCTTAACGGTGTGCCGAAAAATACCTGCGCGACTATCCAATCACGCCTTGGAATCGAAGCTGCGCGATCTCCGCGTCGCTGAAGTCGATGCCCTTCAACACCTCGCCGGTGTGCTCGCCCAGCCGCGGTCCCGCCCAGCGGGTTTGCCCAGGTGTGGCGGATAATTTCGGGACGATGCCCGGTACTTTCATCGCCTGGCCACCGTCGATGTGCAACTCGTCAATCATGCCGCGCGCGCGATAATGCACGTCGCGCACGATGTCCGCGATGTCGTAAATTTTTCCCGCCGGAACCTGCGCTTCGGCGAGCTTCGCCAACACAGTCTCCAGATCGTGCCGGCCACACCAGTCGCCGATGACCTGGTCCAATTCCTCGGTTCGAGTCACGCGCCCGTCGTTTTTTGCCAGGGCAGGATCGTTAGCCAGATCTTCACGGCCGATGGTAGACATCATGCGCTTGAAAATCGAATCACCGTTGGCGCCGATCACGACGTATTTTCCGTCGCGCGTGGTGTAGGTATTGGACGGCACGATGCCAGGCAAGGACGCGCCGCTGCGTTCCCGCACAAAGCCGCTCATGTCGTATTCCGGCAGCAGACTTTCCATCAGACTGAACACCGCCTCGTACAGGGCCACGTCCACCATTTGTCCGGCACCGCCATTGACTTCGCGCTGACGCAAGGCCATCAGCGCGCCGATGACGCCATACATCGCGGCGATCGCATCACCGAGCGAAACGCCGACGCGCACCGGCGGACGATCCGGGTAGCCGGTGAGATAACGAATGCCGCCCATCGCTTCACCGATTGCGCCGAAGCCGACGCGGTCTTTGTACGGGCCGGTCTGGCCATAGCCTGACAGCCGCACCATCACCAAACCTGGGTTGATCGCCGACAATTGCTCCCAACCAAGACCCCACCGCTCCATCGCGCCGGGGCGGAAATTCTCCACCACGATGTCGGCGTGTTTGACTAAGCGGCGCACGATTTCCTGTCCTTGCGCATGCTTCAAGTTAACCGCAATCGATTTCTTGTTGCGCGCCTGCACGTACCACCACAGCGACGTACCTTGATGCAGCTTGCGCCATTGACGCAACGGATCGCCGCCATCCGGCGATTCGATCTTCAGCACTTGCGCGCCGAACTCGCCCATGATGCGCGTGCAAAACGGTCCGGCGATCAGTTGACCGAGTTCGATGACTTTGACGTTGTGCAGCGGCCCCGGCGCGTCACTCATGGGCGGCCGACTCCAATAAATCCGCGCTGATCAAGCGTTGAATTTGCGCAGCACCTGCCCGGCCTTAGGCGCATCGGCGAGCATTCCGGACGCATCCGCCACGCGCGCACCGTTGACCCACACGCCATGTACGCCGATCGCGGCCGTGGTCAGACGAGACGCACCCGCGGGCAGATCGTGTACTCGCCGCGACGGACCGCGGCCTACCGTCGAGGGATCGAACAGCAACAGATCCGCGCAATGGCCTGGTTTAACGCGACCGCGATCGGCAATGCCGAAAATTCGCGCCGGTTCTGCCGTGATGCGATGGATCGCCTGTTCCAGCGGCATCAGTTTTTTCTCGCGCACCCAGTGCCCCAACACATGTAGACCAAAGCCTGCGTCGCAAAGAAACGTGAGGTGCGCACCCGCGTCCGAGAGTGAAATCATGCTGTTCGGATTGAGCATCATCTGCCCGACGGCCTGCTCGTCGGAGTTCAGCAAGGTCGCGGTAAACATAGTGTCCAGCTTCTCTTCCAGCGCCAAATCAAGCGCAAAGTCCAGTGGGTGCTTGCCGGCCGCGCGGCCCAGTTGATCCACCGACAGGCCTTCCATTTCGCGGTTCTTCTCCAGCGCGACCTGCGCGACGTACATCTGATGCCAATGCCCATTGAACATGCGGCGCGCACGCACCGAGAGTTCCTGCTTGACGCTGTCACGCAGTTCCCGGCTCGCCAGCAGAGCGGGCACGTCCTTGGTTGCCGCCTCCATCACCGGTCGCCACGACGCCAGCCCTTCAAACACGTAGGGCTCGTGCATGGTGAATTCGAAATTGAGCGGACAAGCGCTCACCGCTCCATAGAGCTGGTTGCCGCGCGCGCGCGCCGCACCTATTGCGGCCAAGTCTTCAAAGGTCGCTTCCGGCGTTTCCGTGCTGTGCAAGAGCGCGGCGACGACGTACGGTCGGCCGGCGGCCGCGGCCAGATTCTCGATCGCCGCCATGCTGGTCGTGCGCGAATCCTTGGTCATCATCAGCACGCCGCGCCCGGCGTCTTTCAGCGCGCTGGACAAGGCGATTAACTCTTGCTCGTTGGCCAGTCGCGAAGGCATCGGAATACCCGCTTCGCCGTTGTGTTGCCCCGAACGTGTAGTGGAAAAACCCACGGCACCGGCGGCCATCGCCTCGACTACCAATTCGCGCATACGCGCGACTTCACTCTCGGTTGCCGCCCGTTTGGCGGAGTCTTCGCGCATCACAAAAGTGCGCACCGAGGAATGGCCGACGAAGCACGCCACGTTGAGACCGACACCTCTTGACTGTAGTTGATTCAAATATTCCGGGAAGCTTTGGAATCCCCAATCGATGCCATTCCTCAGCGCATCGAGCGACATGCCTTCCACGTGCGTCAAATTGCGCATGGTCAGCTCCCGATCCTCGGGCCGGCACGGTGCGATAGTAAAACCGCAGTTGCCCATGATGGCCGTGGTCACACCCAGCGCAGGCGACGGACTTAGAAAAGGATCCCAGGTAATCTGCGCATCGTAATGCGTGTGTGTGTCGATGATGCCGGGCGCCAACGCCAGGCCTTGTGCGTCCACCTGTTGGCGGCCGGCACCGACGTTGGCGCCGACATCGACAATACGTCCGTTAGCCACCGCGACGTTGCCATGAAACGCCTCACCGCCCGAGCCATCGATAATGCGTGCATTGCTGACTACCAGATCGTGCATGATTCCCTCCCGAAGTAAGGTCGAATTGTAGCTCGCCGCGCGAAAAAAAGGCCGCGTGCGGGGGAAGTGTCGCTACGCGGCCTAGGGAAATGCGCACAAGTCATTGAGTGACTCGTCACGCACCCATGCTGCGATCGACCGAACACGCCATCCAGCGCGCGTCGATCAATCAAATTCGAGTGACGCTATTCTACCCAATATGGCGCTGGCATGTCACGCGCATTGCCGACTTCATGTTAGTTTTTAGCTCACGTGATCAGGCTCTTTTTGTCGCGACTCGGCGACATGCGTAAGGTAGAGCGACAAGCCGATCAACGCGATGGCCGCGCCAAAATAGACCAAGTCTAGTGGTGCATTGACTTCCATTTTCAGCGCGTGCTCGAACAGCGATACGATCAAGATCATCAGAATAACTTTGGCCAGCCGGGTCTTCAGATCGTCCAGATTCTCAATCACCAGAATCCTGCTCGACGCACGCGAGCCACGCGCATCATCAATGTCGCTCACGAACAATTCGTACAAGCCAAGCGAAAATATCAGCATGACAGTGGCCAGCAGGTAGCCGTCCACGGCCTCCACGATATGCGTGATGGTCTCATCGTGCAGCGCTTTGCGTGTCGCGGCGCTCAGCGCCGGATCGGCATAGCCGAGAACATGAGTAATCGCATACCACACATCCACGGTGGTGATAAAGAACATGGCTATCGCCGCGGCCATGCTGGCCAGCACCGCCACGACGACGATAAAACGGCTCGCCCACAAGCTTTGCTCAAACACGCTCTCGATTTTTCGCATGATTTTCGATTCCCTTGCCCGTCGTGGCATTATAGTGACCCGAGTGGCAGTTCAACGCCGGACGTAAGGAAAAAGCGAATTGCATGACCTAAGAAAGTAAAGAACGTAAAGGAAGTAAAGAAAGCATTAGTGCGGTGCATCCATCACGACCAAACTGACGTAAGTGCCGGAGTAGGCCAAATCAATAACTCGAACTGCTTGAACCTCTAGGACCCTCAATGCACGCGACGCTTCCCCTGCTCAACGAGCTCGAATTTCCACCGCTTCGCCGGCGTAAGCTGGAAACCTTACAGGTTAATCTAGGCTACAAGTGCAATCAGACTTGCTTGCACTGTCATGTGAACGCCGGGCCGACTCGCACCGAGTTGATGAACCGGGAGACAATGGACGAAGTATTGGCCTTCATTCGCGGCAATGACGTACGCCATCTCGATCTGACCGGTGGAGCGCCGGAGCTGAATCCGCATTTTCGCGATTTGGTGATTGCGGCGCGCGCCCTAGACGTGCACGTGATCGACCGGTGCAATCTGAGCATCCTGGAAGAGCCGGGTCAGGAAGGCCTCGCCCAATTTCTCGCCGATCATCGGGTAGAAGTGGTGGCATCGCTGCCCTGCTATCTGGAGGCCAACGTCGATCGTCAACGAGGCAATGGCGTATTCGACAAAAGCATTCGCGGCTTGCGCGTCCTGAACGCGCTCGGTTATGGACGTCAAGGCAGCGGGCTCACCCTGACCTTGGTGTACAACCCGCAAGGTCCGTCGTTGCCGCCGCCGCAACGGCAACTGGAGCAGGATTACCGCGCGCACCTGGCGCAGTACCAGGTGAGTTTCGATCGCTTGATTACCATCACCAATATGCCGATTGCGCGATTCGGCAGCACGCTGGTGTCGAAGGGCCAGTTCAACGGCTATATGCGATTGCTGCAAGATAATTTCGACGCGGCAAATCTGGACGCGGTGATGTGCCGCACGCTGCTGTCGGTAGACTGGCTCGGCCATGTCTACGACTGCGACTTCAATCAAATGCTGGACCTTCCGTTACACGCCGCCGGCAAGGCCCGGCCACGCCTGGCCGAATTAACCGCCGGCATGCTCGACGGCAATCCGATTACAGTGCGCGATCATTGTTTTGGCTGCACCGCCGGCCAAGGCAGCAGTTGCAGCGGCGCTTTGGCGCGTTGATTTTCGCGCAATGGAAGGCCCTGGCCGCAGTTGCCCGCTGTCATACCACTACGCCCCCGAGTCGCTCGATCGGCCCGCGGAAATCCATGCGACCACTCTATATGTAGTGGGCGGACTGTATGGAAACCAGCAGGCTCTGGCACAGCTGCTGTTGCTGGCCGCCGCCGAACCCGAGCCCACACGCATCGTCTTCAACGGCGACTTCAACTGGTTCAATAGCGACGACGACAGTTTCCGGGCGATCAATCAAACGGTGCTGCAACATCTCGCCACGCGCGGTAACGTGGAAACCGAGCTCGCACATGGCGACGAAGGCGCGGGCTGCGGCTGCGCTTATCCCGATGAAGTATCCGACGACGAAGTAGCCCGATCCAATTTTATTTTGGACTGCCTGCGTGCCGTTGCGCAGCGGCAGCCGGCGCTCGCGGGCGCGCTCGCCGCGCTGCCGATGACCGTGGTCGCGCAGGTTGGGAGCGCGCGCGTTGCTATCGTGCACGGCGACGCAGAGTCATTGGCCGGCTGGGGATTCGGCTGCGCGGCGTTAGGTTCGAGCGCGGGATCGATGTATGCCGAATCTCTGCTGACGCGCGCGCGAGTAGACCTCATTGCCAGCAGCCATACCTGTCTGCCGGTTCTCGCGCGACTACACAACGGCGTGATCGTCAACAACGGCGCGGCAGGCATGCCCAACTTCCGTGGCACCCGTTATGGCGTTTTCACGCGCATTTCACTCACTCCGGCGCGTAAGGAATTGCGTTGTTACGGGACAAAGCTGCAAGACGTGTTCGTCGACGCGCTGCGACTGGAATATGCGCATGAGGATTTCGTGCGCGAATTTTTTCGCCGCTGGCCGGCGGGCAGCGCGGCGTACGCGTCTTACTACCAGAGAATCATCGCGGGTCCGAACTACGGCATCGATCAAGCGCTGAGTGACGAACCCCCATTTCAAAGGAAAGCCCGTGTTGCGTAATCGAAAGTTTTTGATCATATCGGTACTGGCGATTCTGATCGCTCTGTTTTTTGTACTCGATCTGGGCCACTATTTCACGCTAGATTTTTTCAAACTGAAACAAGCGGAGCTCAACTCGTATCGCGATAGTAATCCGCTGCTCACGGTGGCACTGTTTTTTTTCATCTATGTCGCGGTGACTGGATTGTCCTTGCCAGGCGCCACCTTGATGACGCTCGCCGCCGGCGCTTTATTTGGCGTGCTGTGGGGAACGCTGATCGTCTCGTTTGCTTCGAGTCTCGGCGCGACGCTTGCATTTCTTGCTTCGCGACTGGTGTTGCGCGAATTCGTACGGCAAAAGTTCGGTGAGCGATTGCGTCCGATCAATGCCGGTGTCGAAAAAGATGGCGCGTTCTATTTGTTTTGTCTGCGGCTGGTGCCTGCGTTTCCGTTTTTCTTGATCAATCTGGCGATGGGACTCACGCCGATAAAGACGCGAACGTTTTACTGGGTGAGCCAGATCGGGATGTTGGCCGGTACAATCGTCTACGTTAACGCCGGTACACAGCTCGCGGCGATTACGACTCTGAAGGGCATTCTGTCGCCGGGCGTGCTCGGATCGTTTGTATTGCTCGGAATTTTCCCGCTGATCGCGCGCAAAATTCTCGACGGCGTGAAGGCGCGCAAAGTCTACGCGGGGTGGAAGAGACCGGCCGCTTTCGACCGCAATGTCATTGTGATTGGCGCGGGTTCGGCGGGTTTGGTCACGGCTTACATTGCGGCCGCGGTCAAAGCAAAAGTAACGTTGATCGAAAAACATCGCATGGGCGGAGATTGCCTCAACACCGGCTGTGTGCCGTCGAAAGCATTGATCCGATCGGCGAAGTTTCTCTCGCATGCCCAGCGCGCGCCAGAGTTCGGCATGACGAAAGCCGCGGTCGAGTTCGACTTCGCCGCCGTCATGCAGCGCGTGCAAAAAGTCATCGCCACGGTTGAGCCGCACGATTCGATCGAGCGCTACTCCGCATTGGGAGTCGAATGCCTGCAAGGCGAAGCAAAAATAATCTCGCCGTGGGAGGTGCAGATCAATGGTCAACGGCTGACCACGCGCGCCATCGTGATCGCCGCCGGCGCGCGGCCCTTCGTCCCGAAGATTCCCGGTCTCGAAGAGGCGGGTTATCTGACTTCCGACACGGTGTGGACGCTGCGCGAGCTGCCGAAACGCCTGGTCGTGCTCGGCGGTGGCCCGATCGGTTGCGAGCTCACGCAATGTTTCGCGCGCTTTGGCGCCAAGGTCACGCAGGTCGAAATGCTACCGCGGATTATGATTCGCGAAGACGTGGACGTATCGGACCTGGTGATGGAGCGCTTCCGTGCCGAGGGCATCATGGTGCGGGTGAATCACAAAGCAAAGGAAGTCATCGTCGAAAATGGCGAGAAAATTCTGATTTGCGAACATGACGGGCAAAATGTGCGCGTCCCGTTTGACGCAATGCTGGTCGCGGTCGGGCGCATCGCGAACACGTCCGGCTACGGCTTGGAAGAACTGGGCATTCCGGTTACAAAGTCACGCACCGTCGAAACTAATGAATTTTTGCAGACGCGCTTCCCCAATATTTACGCGTGCGGCGATGTCGCGGGACCGTTTCAGTTCACGCACACCGCGGCGCATCAGGCCTGGTACGCGGCGGTCAACGCACTGTTCGGCGGATTGAAAAGGTTTCGCGCCGACTATTCGGTTATCCCCTGGGCAACCTTTACCGAGCCCGAGGTCGCACGCGTGGGGCTAAACGAACAAGAGGCGAAGGAAAAAGGTATCGCTCACGAAGTGAGCACCTATGGCCTGGACGATCTGGATCGCGCCATCGCTGACGGCGAAGCACATGGCTTCGTGAAAGTCTTGACCGTGCCCGGTAAGGACAAGATCCTCGGTGTCACCCTTGTCGGTGAACACGCCGGCGACCTCATCGCAGAATATGTCATGGCCATGCGTCACGGCATCGGACTGAATAAAATTCTCGGCACGATTCATATTTATCCCACGCTGGCAGAAGCCAACAAATATGTTGCCGGAAACTGGAAGCGCGCTCACGCGCCGCAGAAATTATTGCAGTGGGTCGGCCGTTATCACGCATGGCAACGAGGATGAAATCAATGAGCAAATTCAATTGGACCGGGTTTTGGCAGACTTGCGTTTTGGCCGCAAGCCTGTGCGCCGCGAGCACGCAGGCGGCGTTTGATCACAGTCATGCGCAGTGGAATGGCTTGCTTAAGAAACATGTCGTGTTGATTTCCGACGGGAAAGCAACGCAAGTCAATTACGCCGGCATGCTGAGCGACCACGCGGAATTGCGAACCTACTTGGCGGCACTGTCAGCCTTGAGCCGGCAAGAATACGAGGGCTTCGGCAATGCGCAAAAGCTCGCATTTTTGATCAATGCCTATAACGCCTTCACCGTGGAACTGATTCTCAGCCGCTACCCCGACGTGAAATCGATCAAAGACCTGGGCTCGCTGCTCACCAGTCCGTGGAAAAAGAAGTTCTTCAAGTTGTTCGGTGAAGAGAAATCGCTCGACGCAATCGAGCATGGAATGATTCGCGTACCCGGCGCATTCGATGAGCCACGCATTCATATGGCCGTCGTCTGTGCCTCGGTCGGCTGTCCGGCGCTGCGCAACGAGGCATTCGTGGCGGAACGGCTCAACGATCAATTAGAAGACGGCGTGGTTCGTTTTCTTTCCGACCATTCGCGCAATCGCTATGACGGCGCGACGAAATCGCTGGAAGTATCCAGACTGTTCGACTGGTACGGTAAGGACTTTGCCGCGCAGGCCGGATCGGTCGCAAACTTCCTTACTCGCTACGCGAAACAACTCGCCGCCGACGCAGATGGCGAACGAGCATTGCGCGAAGTCAAACCGAAAATCAGCTTCCTCGATTACGATTGGTCATTGAACGATGTGAGCAAGTAGTCGATGGCAGAAGGCATTGCGCATAAGCCCAGCGTGAACGCGCCACCCTCTCGCGTGCGGACGCAAGCCGTGCAATTTTCCATCATCGTGCCGGCGCTGAACGAAGCAGCCGCTATCGCAGTCACGCTGGCCAAGCTCGCGCCGCTCAGATCGCGTGGCATCGAAGTGATCGTGGTGGATGGAAGGAGTCAAGACAACACGGCCGAAATCGCCGCTGCGCACGCTGATCGCGTCATCGTCGCTGCACGCGGACGCGCCGCACAAATGAACGCGGGGGCGCGCGTGGCGCGAGGTGAGGTGCTGCTGTTCCTGCATGCCGATTCGCTGTTGCCGGACGACGCCGATGGCATCATCGCGCGCGCGCTCGACCACCGCGGGCGCCAGTGGGGAAGATTTGACGTGCGCTTGTCCGGTCAGGGCTGGGCATTGCATATGATCGAGACCATGATGAACTGGCGCTCGCGCGTGACCGGCATCGCGACCGGCGATCAAGGAATGTTCGTGCGCCGTGATGCATTTGAACTCGCCGGTGGCTTTCCTGAAATCGCGCTCATGGAAGACATCGCGCTCTCGTCCCGGCTACGGCGTCACGGCCGCCCCGCCTGCTTGCGCGATCGCATTGTGACGTCGTCGCGGCGTTGGGAGAACGCCGGGGTGTTGCGCACGATCGCTCTGATGTGGTTTTTGCGGCTGGCATTTTTTTTGGGTGTTGATCCTGCGCGGCTGGCGCGGATTTATTATGGGCGCTGAAGTCTGCATTCAGGTATTCGCCAAGGCGCCAGTGGTCGGCGCCTGCAAGACGCGTCTGATACCTGTGCTCGGCGCCGAAGCGGCCGCCGCGCTACAAAAAAAGTTACTACAACACTGCCTGCACAACGCGATCGAAGCGCGCATCGGCCCGGTGCAACTGTGGTGCGCGCCTGCTTCCACGCATGAGTTTTTCGGTGAATGCGCCGCGCGTTTTGGGGTTACGCTGCACGATCAACTCGACGCCGACCTGGGTGCGCGGATGGCTCATGCGCTGGCCGCCGCGTTGATGGAATTCAACAGCGCGATTCTGATCGGTAGTGATTGTCCGGCACTCAACGCCGAGCACTTACGCACCGCCGCTTCCGTGCTGCGCGATGGGACGCCGGCGGTCATCACGCCAGTCGAAGACGGTGGTTACGTGCTCATCGGATTGTCCAAGCTGGACTGCTCATTGTTCAACGACATCACCTGGAGTAGCGCTCAGGTGATGAGCACTACTCGCACGCGGCTGCAAGCACTCGGATGGGCGTGGCACGAACTCCCAACTCTGTGGGACGTGGACCGAGCGGAAGATTACGCGCGGCTGCAACGCGAAGGATTGCTGGCGGAATGCTCAGCGGCAGCGCGGCCGGCATGATGCGGCTGCTCGGGTGTCTGTTGTTTTTCGCCACGAGCGCACTCGCGCTGGGCGCGGATGAGTCGATTCTCCTCACGCCTTTCTCGCGCCAAACCAGCGGCGCCGCCCTTCCCGCCGAGTGGGCCGAAGTCACCGCCAAGAATGTTCCCAAACACACGCGTTATACCTTGGTACGCGATGAGAGCAGCGTGGTGCTGCGCGCCGACGCTCAGGCGTCCATGTCCAGCCTGCGGCATGCGGTCAGCGTCGAGCCGTCGCAGTTTCCAATCTTGCGTTGGCGCTGGAAAATCGAGCGTCTCATCAGGAAATCCGATCCGCGCCGCAAGGACGGCGATGATTTCCCGGCGCGCGTTTATGTGTTCTTCGATTACGATCCGAGCCGATTGCCGTTCACGGAGCGCATGAAGCTCAAGCTCGCGCGTAGCCTCTACGGCTCCGATCTTCCGCTTGCCGTACTGTGTTACGTGTGGGATCGGCAGACGCCAGTGGACAGCATTGTGCCCAGCCCTTACACCGACCGCGTGCGCGTGATCGTCGCGGCATCCGGACCGGATCGCGTCGCACAATGGGTGGACGTGCAACGCAACGTCGTGCAGGATTTTCAGGCTGCCTTCGGCGAAACCGCCCCGCGCATAATCGGCGTTGCGCTCGCCACCGATACCGACAACACCGGCGAGTCCGCAGTCGCTTTGTATGGCGATATCCGCTTTGAGCGCGCCGCTCCATGAAGCGTCTGATCCTGGTGGGAGGAGGTCATGCCCACGTGGAAGTGTTGCGCCAGTTCGCCCTGCAGCCCGACGACGCCGCGGAAATCTTGCTGGTGAGTCCGTATCAGCACGCTGCTTACTCCGGCATGCTGCCGGGGTGGATCGCGGGCCATTACCAAGCAAGTGATTGTCAGGTCGCGCTGGCACCGCTGGCGCGGCGCGCACGCGCGCGCACCATCTGGGATCGCGTCATCGGCATCAACCGCGATGCCGGTCTGCTGTTTTGCGCCGACGGAATGCCGCTGCACTTCGACTGGTTGTCGATCGATATTGGCTCGCGCCCGCCCACCTGGGACACGCCCGGCGCGGACGCGCACGCGCTGGCGATCAAACCAATCGAGGCCTTCATGCAGCGCTGGGAGCAGATATTTCAGGACGCCGTCGCCGGCCGGGCGCTGCAATGCATTGTGGTGGTTGGCAGCGGCGCGGCAGGTTTGGAGGTTGCGACGGCGATGCAGCAACGCCTCGCAAGCGTGGGCTGCAAGCCAAAGTTCATCGTCATTGGCGCAACTGGAATCTTGCCCGGTCACAACGTGTCGGTGCAGCGTCGCTATGCGCGTTTGTTAGAACAGCGAGGCATCGAAGTGCTATCGGGCAAGGCGGTCGCCAAAGTCGGCGTCGATTATTTGCAGTTGGCCGATCATCGAGTCATTGCGTCGAATTTGACGGTGTGGGCAGCCGGTGCGGGCGCACCGCTGTGGCCGCGCGCTTGCGGCCTGGCGACCGATGCGCAGGGGTTCATTCGCGTCAACGACAGCTTGCAAGCGGTCTCGGCGCGCAATATTTTTGCGGCGGGCGACGTAGCCACGGTGGAACCCGACGCGCGGCCCAAATCCGGCGCGTACGCGGTGCGCGCGGGACCTTTACTGGCGAGCAATATTCGGCACGCGCTTAACGGTCGATCTCTTGAACGCTCGCCGCCCGCCGCGCCCGCGCTGGCGCTTATCTCCGCCGGCGCGCACTACGCGGTCGCGTCGCGTGGAAACCTGGCACTGGGGGGCCGCTGGGTATGGCAATGGAAAGACTGGATCGACCGGCGCTGGCTGCGAAAATATTCTTCAGAGTAATCGCAGATCAACCGCCGGGCCCGCCGCCGTTGGCGAAGACGGTTTGACCGGTGACGTAGCTCGCCGCATCGGACACGAGAAAACGCACCACTGCGGCAATTTCTCGCGGCTCGCCCATGCGTCCGAGCGGCACCGAGTTGATGAACGCCTGCGCGCGCTCCGACCCCATCACCTGCATCGACTCGGCCAGCATATCGGTATCGATCGGACCCGGTGCCACGGCGTTGACTCGAATACCGTTCACCCCTTCCTCTTTTGCCAAAATCCGCGTCAGCGCTTCGATACCGACTTTTGATACTGCGTAGGCTCCAAACGAGGCGGGTAGGCGCTGCGTCACGTTGGACGAGAGATTGACGATGTGTCCACTCTTGCGCGCGCGCATATGCGGCAGTACCGCCTGAATCAAACGAAACGGCGCGGTCAAATTCACACCAAGGATCCAGTCCCAGTCCTGTGCGCGCATATCGCCCAGGCGCACGCCGGGCAGGTGCACGCCGGCGTTGTTGATCAGCGCATCGATGCGTCCGCATCGATCTATCACCGTCTGCACCAACGCGCTAATTTGCGCGGCGTCGCCCACGTCCGCCTGCACCGGAAAAACTTCTCCGCCGGCGGCGTTCACCGCTGCGACCACAGCGCTTGCTTCGTCCGCTTGCTTGCGAAAATTCACCGCGACTCGAAAGCCATCGCGCGCTAAGGCTTCGACAATTGCCCGCCCAATGCCGCGCGAACCACCGGTCACCAACGCAACGCGCTTTTCTGTTTGCATCGCTACTCCCTTTATCCCTTGCTGCGTTACAATTCCCGCATCATAACGACTCGTCGCACAATCATCATGATCGATCTGTATCTTGCCGGAACATCCAATGGCTTGCGCGCCGCGGTTGCCCTCGAAGAAGCGGGGCTCGCATATCGTGCGCACAAGGTAGATCTGGCAAAGGGCGAACAACGCGCGCCCGAGTTTCTGAAACTCAATCCGGCGGCGATGATTCCGGTGATTGTCGATTCTGAAGGACCGGGCGGCAAGCCGCTGACGCTTACCCAGTCAGGCGCGATTATTCTTTACGCGGCGGAGAAAAGCGGGAAGCTTTTGCCGAAAGATGCCGCACGGCGGGCCATCGCGTTGCAGTGGTTCATGGCGGCGGGCAGCGACATCGCCGCTGCCAGTGGGATGTTGTTCTTGCTTGAGAATCGCGCGCCGGAAAAGAGCGCCGCGAATATGGAGTTCGCAAAAAGCCGGCTGTTAAATTTTTTCAACGCCTTTGACACACAGCTTACAAACCGGGAATATTTGGCCGACGAAATCTCCGTGGCCGACTTGATGCTATATCCGAATTTCGCGCTGCGCAAGCCACTTCTGGACGCCGCGGGAGGATTCGCCGGCTTGCAGCGTTGGGGCGCGGCGATGGCCGCCCGGCCGGGCGTTGCACGAGGAATGAAAGCAGCCGGCTAGCGCTGGCTATTGGGATGAGTTCAGGGTCATAATTCTGTCGCAGTCCGCGCAACACGCTGGATACATTCACGCGGCGCAGCGCGGAATAGAAAAGGGGAAAACCATGTCGTTTCTCGATATTTGGATGATAGGCGGAACGATTCTGCTGGCGGTGCTGATCTTCTTGCGCGCCTGAAGTTAGACACGGAATTTTTCCAGTACGGCGCGATCTACCTCCACACCCAGACCCGGACGCTTCGGAATATCCACCCAGCCGTTGTCGTGGACAATCGGCTGGGTGATCAGGTGCTGACGGAAAGGGTGCGAGGAGCGGTCGTATTCGAGGATCGGTTCCTGCGCAAATAATGAGTGATGCGCCACCGGCACGGCGGCAATCAATTGAATCGACGCGGCCTGCGCGATCGCCGAACCCCACACATGCGGATTCACTTGCACGCCGTGCGATTGCGCGATGGCGATGATGTGTTTGGCGGCAGTCAATCCGCCGCATGAGCCGATATCCGGCTGCGCAATATCCACCGCGCCGGCGCCGAGGAATTCGCGAAATCCGTACAGCGTGTGCTCGTTCTCGCCACCGGCGATCGGCATCTGCAGCGCGCGCCGCACTTCCACATAGCCGCGCAAGTCTTCGGGCACCACCGGCTCTTCGTAGCAGCGCAAGTTGAAATCGCCGAGCGCGCGTCCCAAGCGCAAGGCCTCCGCCACGCCATAAGCATGATTGGTATCGATCATCAGCGTCGCTTTGCGCGAACCCAGCGCACGGCGAATTTCTTCCATGCACGCGATATCGTCGTCCTCGCCATAGCCCAGCTTGACCTTCATGTGCGTGAGGCCGGCCTCGAAATGACGAATCGCCTCCTCGCCGAGACGCGTCGCTTCTCCCTGTCCGCGAACGCGATAGAACCCAGTGGCGTACGCCTGCACTTTGTTGCGAAACGCGCCGCCGAGCAATTGATACACGGGAACGTTGAAATGTTTGCCCGCGATATCCCACAGCGCCATATCGACCGCACTGATGGCCGCAATCAACGAACCCTTGCGGCCGTAGTCTCGCGTCGCGTGATACATGCGATGCCACAGCACTTCGTAGTCGAGCGGGTTGGCACCGGTGACCAGTGGCCGCAGCGCCTTGTCGATGGCAGTGGCCGCGATTTCCGGCGGCTCCGACCCTGCGCAAAGGCTTCGCCCCAGCCGGTGAGGCCTTGGTCGGTCAACACTTCGATGATGGTCGCGGAGCGCTGGCGCACCCAGCCTTGCGAAAAAGCAAACGGCTCCGCCAACGGACTTTTCAGAACGTGGATTTTGAGGTCAGCGATTTTCATGAGTGATTGTCCTACGCACGGATTATTTTGCCGGACACGGGTAGCTTGCGCGCAGCCCTTGAATGATCAGATAACGTCGTGGCCGATACAACTCATTGGGATTGCTCTCGAGATAAAGTTTGACCGCGTCGAAGCTAAGCTGCTTGCGATTCTGCGGCGGCAGGCAGAACGCGGTCTCGTTCCAGCGCGCGACGACATCGTCAACAAACGGCTGCGCGGTCTGCGCGCGCGAGGATGAGCGCATGAACAGCAGAAATTCTTCGCCGTCGTCTTCGGCAAACGCCGAACTCACGGCGAGTGTCGCGACAAACACAATCAGTATTCTTGCCACAATAATTTTCCTTAAATGAATCACGTCAATTCATCCTTGAAAGCGCAATTGACCACCGACTCTCTGTGACTCTGTGTCTCGGTGGTGAATCGCAGTTTATTGGATCAGTTCATATGGCGAAGGGCGGCATCTTCTACTGCAAAGCGCCATTGCCGCTGACCGCGTGTGTCAACTGAAGCATTTCATGTACGTCATGCGCCATCACCGCTAGAAACGCGGTCAGCAGCAAGTACCAAGTGCCGTACTCGATGCGAGTCCGGGTGGATACACCGTAGTAGGCGGCGTTCTCCGGCGCCGACGCATCGTATTTCCACGCTTTCCACGCCTGGGGTGCGGCGAGCAAGGCCATCAAGATTAACAACGGACTCGGCCGATACATGAACAAGGCGACGAGCACCGGCACGCCGAGCAGCCATACGCGCGGAGTCAGCACTGCGGTAATACGGCCGCCGTCGAAGGGCGAGAGCGGAATCATGTTGAACAAATTGAGGAACAATCCGCTGTAGGCGATTGCCAGCAGTAAATCACTCTGCCAACTGCGCGCGAAAAAATAGCACACGACTGCGCCGACCGTTCCCAGCAACGGGCCGCCCAATCCCACGTAGGCTTCGGTCTCCGCGTCATGCGGCAAATCTTTCAATTGAATCCACGCGCCGACAAACGGAATAAACGTCGGCGCGCCCACATCCAGACCACGCTGCCGTGCGGCCAGGTAATGCCCCATTTCGTGCACGAACATCAGCACCACGAAACCCACCGCGTACCACCAGCCGAAAATCCACGCGTACACCGCGATGGACAGCAACATGGTGCCGCCGGTGGTGAGAATTTTTCCGAACTTGAGTCCTGAAAAGAGCAGCAATAGCAGCTTCACTGCGTCTTGTCCTCGTCTCTGCTTGCGGTTTGTTCCGCGGCTTTTTTCTTGCCCTTAAAAAATTTTGCGAACACACCCACGCCTGCGATGACCGCGATGCCGATAACTTTGGCGAACTTGAGAATGAAAGCACCCGCCAGTGCGAGCAAGCCGAGTTTTTTGGCCGCGATACCTCCGACCAGCGCAGCGAGGCCATACTCCGCGATCTTGTCGGTCGATGCGTTGAATTCCTCGTAGCGTTTGCCGCCGGTGAATTCCAGCGCGGCAAGCAGCTCGCGCGCGTAGGTCTTCTCTTGCTCGACGCTCGAAAGCGCCGTCACCAAATTTAGGCTGATGTAGCCTTCGCGCCCCAGTGCCAGCGTGTTGTAATTGATGGTCTGATCGTCACCCGATTGCCCTTTTTCCTGTGACGCAATCGACCACACCAGGCGCCGTGTTTTCTCGTCGTAGCTTGGCTTTTCCACCCAGCCGACGATTTCCACTTCCGGAATGCCACGCGAGCGGCGCTCGTCGTTGGTGGTGTCCGTGCCGCTTTTGATATTCGCTAGCAGATCGTCCGCGTTCCAGCTCTTGGCGTCGTCATCCTTGATGTATCCCGCGTCGGCAAATTCAATCACCACGAACCACCCGCCGTCGCGACCGTCGCCCGGCACCACCATTCCGAGCGGATCTTTGGTTACACGATTCCCCATCGCGCGCAGCAGCCGGCCGGATTGCTGGCCGGGAAAATAGCGATAGCCCTGAGGCAGTTTGAGGACCGCTTGCTCCAGCAGCTTTACGTCGGCAGGCCCATGTTGCAATGCGGCTTTCGCCTCCGCCACCGCGGCATCGAATTCCGCCCTGTGCGGATTCTCCTGCGCTGTCTGCGGACTCGCTTCGTTTTGCGGCTTGTCCTGGGCAAATGCCGCCGTACTCAGCGCCAACAGACTCGCGATTCCGATTGGTAACCAGAGGACGCTTTTCATTGAGTTCCTTTTACCGGAGATGGCAGAACACATCTTAACGCTCGTGGTCATCCGCTCCTGCCGCGAACCGCGACATGCAGGCGCGACGCGCTCAGATCGCTTCAACGAACTTGACCAACGCTTCGCGCTCTTCTTTCTTGAGATGGCTGAAAGCCTCGCGTGAGTTCTGCGCTTCACCGCCGTGCCAAAGAATCGCTTCGGTAACATTGCGCGCACGTGCATCATGCAGCAACGCCGATTGTCCATTCACGATGCGCGCAAGGCCGATGCCCCACAGCGGTGCCGTACGCCAATCGCGGCCGCTTGCTTTGAAATCCGGCCGGTGATCCGCCAGGTCTTCACCCATGTCGTGCAACAACAAATCGGTGTAGGCATGCGCCGCTTGGTTTGCGAGCTTGGGGAAGGCGGGATACTCCGCCGCCGTCTTGAGCTCGGGCACGTGACAGCCATCGCACGCCGCGCGCCGGAACATCTCCGCACCACGCTGCACGACCGGACTCGCGCTATCACGCGGCGCCGCGACCGCAGTCCCGCGCAACCACAATTCCATGTCATAGAGATCCGCGTCGATTATTTCGGGGTCGTTGGCCGGGTCCTGAATCTGGCATGCATGCTGGACCGGCGGACAATTCTGTTTTCGAAATATCCACGACGTCACACCGATGTCGCCGAGGAAAGCGGCGGCGACCTGCTGCAACAAGCTCGGCGTATTCGCCTTCCAGCCGAAACGACCGAGCGTCATACGTTTGTTAACCGCGTCCCATACGTAATTCGGCCGCCCGTTGAGGCCGGTCTTTTTCTGCGACTCGGCGATTTTCAGAATCGTCTCTTCGGGTACGGCTTCGAGCAGACCCAGACCAATGAGCGGTGGTGTATTGCGCAACGAAGTCATGGCACCTTCACCTAACGCGCCGAACGCCAGCCTCTCGATGCGCAAGCGCGGTGTGCGCATCGGCACCTTCTCGCCATCTGCCAAAACAACCGTGCTCTCCTCCCAGTCCAAATAGAGCGCAGCTTCAGCCGGAACCAGCTCGCGCGCATAACGCAGATCGACTTCTTGAGCTTGCAGGGCGTTGTTCTGGAACTGGTCTCCGTAATTCGGATCAGGATTCGGTCCGCCGTGTTCGTCGCTGCCAGGTAGGCTCAAGCGCACCAGCATGGTCGAAAGCTGCTCGGGGTTCGCAGCAGGAGGGCCGCCACGCCCGTTGTTGACATGGCACTCGGAACAACGCGTCTGAATAAAAGTCGGACCCAGCCCCCATTCGCCGTTGAACGTTATTGGCGCGATCCAGCGACGCTTGAAGTGACTGCGCCCCTGCAGAAAGACTTCACGCTCGCGATAACTCAGAACCACGGCGGGCTGCGAGTACGCATCCTGGTCTGCGCGATTAACGATGAATCCTTTGTCAGCGTCGGAACCTGACTCTTGCGCCGCCGCCATGACCGAAACACAAAGTAACAGAAGACACGCTCGCATGCTGGGTCCAAGTTTGAACAGATCGTTACAAGTATAGAGGCAGAACGGCCTGTTGCGCCGCGCGACGCGTATGATGCTCGACAAGGAGCGCAATTCATGGGACTGTTCACAGGCAAGCGGCCCGGCGATCTCGGGGTGAAAGACGGACGCTTGAAGGCCGCGCCAACCACGCCTAACGCCGTTTCCAGCCAGGCAAAGGGCGGCTATCACCAGATCGCACCGATCCGCTATGCCGGCACGCGCGATCAGGCGATGGCTATTCTCAAATCGATCATCGAGCGGTTGCCGCGCACACAGATTATCGATAGCAGCGCGGATTATCTCTACGCAGAATTTACCAGTCGCTTAATTGGCTACGTAGACGACGCGGAGTTCTACTTCCCGTCCAGCGAGAACATCATTCACGTGCGCTCTGCGTCGCGTCTCGGCCGCAGTGACTTCGGTACCAATAGGAAACGCATCGAAGACCTCAGGGCGCGATTGGCGATGATGAGCCGTTGAGCGGACCTTCGGACCGAGCAACGGATTGAGGTTCGGTTTATTGACTCTGGTATGATTAATTCGCACCGATAAACCGGAGAACGCTCGATGGGCACTGCAGTCAAGAAAACTATCTCTTTGCCACCCGATCTCGCGTTCGCGGCAGAAGCGCTCGCACGCGCGGAAGGCAAGACCTTAAGTGGGGTGATTCAGGACGCGCTGCGCCTTGCCGGCGTTGAGCGACGCCTGCATGAATTGCGTGATCTGCAAGGCTTCTGGAGTCGTCAAGCACGGGCAAAGGGAATCCTCACCGAGCAGGATTTGGAAAGTTTTCTCCGTCGATGAGAGTCGTTTTCGACACCAACATTTTGGTGTCGGCGCTGGTTTTCCCTGGTGGCCGCGCAGACATTGCTCTGCGACGAATAATTGAAGAGCGAGACCAACTGGTCATTTCCAAAGCGATCCTGGACGAACTGCTAGACATTCTTGCGAGAAAATTCGCGCGCGATTCCGAGAATCTGGCGCATGTCGCGGTGTTTCTAACCGAATTATCGATAGCCGTGCAACCTCGCCGCAAACTCGCCGTTCTCTCCGACGAACCGGACAACCGAATTCTGGAATGTGCCGTTGCTGGCAAGGCTGACGCCATCGTGATGGGTGACAAAGCGTTTCTGCGACTAAAGACCTTTCGCAAGATCAATCTGCTCAGTCTGCGCGAATATCTCGAAGGGCCAATTTGCTGACCGCCGGCGTAGAGATACATTCAAATTTGGTAAACAATGGGAGGAATTTTCTTGTATCTATCGATGGCATTTTTTTACGGAGGGTGAAATGGCCACACAACGCGAACGTCCGTACATCCAGTTCAATTTTCTCGTCGATCTCGGCGACGGTGTAACCGAGGGTCCGCACGCCGGTTTTCAGGAGGTCAACGGTCTTAGCCAATCGGTCTCGGTGCTTGAGTACCGCAATGGCAACTCGAAGGAGAACTCCGTCATTAAACTCACCGGACTGAATAAGACCAGCGATGTGACCCTGAAACGCGGCGTGATCGGTTCGTTGAATCTGTATCAGTGGTTCGACGATATTCGCAACGGCAACGTAAACGCGCTGCGCAACGTAACGATTCAATTGCAGAGCGAAGATCACACGTCGATCGTGCAGACCTGGAAATTACGCCGCGCGCGCATCGTCAAGCACAGCAGTGGTCCGCTGAACGCAATGGGCAACGACGTGGCGATGGAAGAAATTGTCCTGGCTTACGAGCGGCTTGAAATTGAGTGACATGCCTTCGGCCGAGTTGCGGCCGCACACCAATGCCAATTTTCTGGTGGACTTGGGCTACGGCGATGCGCGCAGCGCCAGCGGCGGATTTTGCGAAGTCATTTTTCCTGAATTTCGTGTTG
>JAYUZG010000157.1:0-14556 GCA_043751985.1 Betaproteobacteria bacterium | reverse complement strand
AAACCGGGCTAGCAACCTCAACAGATTGCGCTCTCAGGACGATGCGCAAGCTTGCTGATTCCGGAATCAGACTGGCCATAGACGATTTCGGAGTTGGATCTTCGTCGCTCAAGCGACTGAAGGAATTGCCCATCTGCGAGATCAAGATTGATCAGGCTTTTGTCGAGCGTTTGGGTCAGAGCAGTCGTGACGATGCCATCGTGCGAGCGATAGTTGATCTAGGACGGGCGATGGGGGCGCGGACCATAGCCGAAGGTATTGAAAACGATTTGGCGTGGTGTAGTCTGCGTGACCTGGGCTGCGAATTCGGCCAGGGATTTCGAATCGGCCGCCCCATGTCCGCAGACCGATTGTCTCTCTGGCGCGAACAGTGGATTGACGACGTGTCAAAGCTTAATCTTCTGTCTTCGCTATCGCGCGGCGATCAAGCTTGATTTTGTTAGGCGTAACGCCGCTGCGCCTAGAGCAGCCGGCAGACAATTAATCAAGCGTGGCCGCGTTGATCCCCCCGAGTGCAACAGAACTAACGGTGAGATGCTCTCGGTTGTGTAACACAGCAAGGTAGCGAATTTGTCCAGCGCGCTCAGCTCTGCCTTTGACTCATTTGTTTATCGGTGGAATGAAGAACTTATACGCAAAGCTCCGGTTACAGGGTCTGCAAGTGAGACTGGCCTTCCTGGTACTGGTCGGATTCCTGCCGCTGTTTGGATTGGAGATATATGATTCGTTCAAGGATCGACGGCGCACGCTCGACCAAGCTGGAAGCACGGTGAGGCGCGCCGCGCAGCTCGCGGAGAAGCAATTAGCAATACACGTTCAGGCCGCACATGCTCTTGTGCATGCGATGGCGGCCAATCCGATTTTGCGTGGAAGCAATTCAGCGTTATGTTCGGAGCTGCTCGCCGCGCAACTGAAGTACGGCGAGCACTATGCACTGTTCTCCCTGTCTGGCCGCGATGGCGAATTGTTGTGCCTCTCGGAGGCCGCTGCGTACGAAAAATTGAGTGTTGCGGAGCGCGATTATTTCCGCAACGCTGTGGAGCTTCGGCGGGCGGTTGTTGGTTTGCCGATTGTTGGGCGAGTGAGCAAAAAAGTGGTCGTACCGGTTGCGGAGCCGCTATTGGATCGCCACGGAAATGTCGAACGAGTCCTTATGGCAAGCCTGGATCTGGAGAAACTCGCGCGGGAAACATCGGACGTTTTGCCGTTCGAGAAAATCGATATCGCGTACTCGGATCAGGAAGGGCGGGTGCTCTATCAAAATTTCCGAAACCAAAGACAACAACGCTCAGACACGGAACCTACAATTAACCGCGCACTGCACGATCGGCAACCAGGCGAGATTTTTGAAGCTCGTGGTTTAGACGGAAGGGACAAGGTTTATGCGTTCGAGAATTCACGCATGTATCCAGAAAAAGTGCTAATCATTCGGGCTGGTATTGCGCGCGAATTTCTCAGCGCAGCGGCCAATCGTGAGTTGATGACGGCACTGCTGCGTCTTAGCATTATTGCGTTTGGTTCACTGTGGGTGGCCGCGTTCATCGCGAAACGATTCGTGCGGGTACCAGTGCTCGCGTTGATGCATGCCTCCGCTCGAATGACCGCGGGTGACCTGACGGCACGCATCCCCGAATCGGGATTGCGCGGAGAATTTTCCCTTCTCGCCAACGCGTTCAATCGTATGGCGGAGTCGTTGGCGACTCAGATAGCGAAAGTAAGAGAATCTGATGAGCAGTTGCGACTGATAATGACCAGCACGAAGGACCACGCCATCATAATGCTCGACGAACTCGGCAAGGTGAGATTTTGGAATGCTGGCGCGGAGCGGATGAGTGGGTACTCCGAGCACGAAATAATCGGACAATCGATCAGCCGCTTCTACACGCCCGAAGACGTCGAGCGCGAAAAGCCCGATGAATTGCTGCGACGGGCGGCGGCGGAAGGCAGTTGCGAGGAGGAAGGCTGGCAGGTAAACAAGGAGGGTTCACTGTCTTACGTAAACGTTGTGTTGACGGCGATTCGAAATGACGACGGTAGTCTGCGTGGATTCGCCAAAATTACACGCGACATCAGCGAGCGCAGACAAATGGAAATGGCCAGCGAGCGTTTCGTAGCCGACTTGCAGCGTTCGAACAAGGATCTGGATCAATTTGCGTACGTGGCATCGCATGATTTGAAAGCGCCGCTGCGAGCGATCGACAACCTGGCGAGTTGGCTGGCAAAGGACTTGGGAGATACGATTCCGGAGGCCTCGGTGAGACACCTTGAGTTGTTGGTCGGCCGGATTCGTCGAATGGAGCGACTTTTAGACGATCTTCTTAAATATTCTCGAGCCGGGCGCGTGCTCGGCGACATTGAATCAATCAATTTGAATGGCTTGCTTGCAGACGTGCTCGACCTGCTCTCGCTACCGCTGAAATTTCACGTAAAGATCGGACTTAGGTTGCCGGTGATTCGCTCTTATCGAGCGCCACTGAGGGAAATTTTTCTGAATTTAATCAACAATGCCGTTAAGCATCATGACCAGTCGAGCGGGGAGATAAAAATCTCGTGCAGAATTGCGGATGGCATTTTGAGCTGCACCGTCACGGACGACGGCCCCGGCATCCCGGCGGAATACCATGAGCGGGTATTCGAAATGTTCGAGACTTTGAAATCACGCGACGAAGTGGAAGGCAGCGGCATGGGTCTGGCGGTTGTCAAGAAGACGATCGAATCGCAAGGCGGTTCGATAAGAATTGAATCCGGTGACGGTCGCGGCACCAAAATTCTGTTTACTTGGCCTGTGTTCAAGAACGAGATCGCAGCTCAAACATAACGTGGGAGGCGATCATTGATGACCCGGCAAGATGAAGGTGTGGTGAGCAAATGAAAGCAAAGGCAATTCAGATTTTGCTGGTAGAAGACGACGAAGTCGATCGCGAGGCAATTCAACGCGCTTTTTCGGACGCTCGAATCGCGAATGCAATTACTGTCGCTGGGGATGGCGTCGAAGCTCTGGAAATTCTCCGTGGCAACGCCGAGCGACGCGCGCTGCCGAAGCCGTATACGATATTGCTCGATCTAAACATGCCGCGCATGGATGGCTTGAAATTTCTAGAGCAGTTGCGAGAAGACCCGAATCTTTGCGGCAGTGTCGTCTTTGTGCTGACGACCTCCGAGCGTGGCGAAGACATAATCTCCGCCTATAAACACAAAGTGGCAGGTTACATTCTGAAAGCCGCAGCAGATTCGCAGTTCACCTCGTTGATCAAATTGCTCCACTGTCATTGGAAGCAGGTTGAATTTCCGGTGTAAGGCACGAAGACGGTCACAAAAAACTTCTTGACTTGCCGCGCCAAGACGGATGCTGACATATTGGCGATACGCCGAATTGCTCTCTATGCGTGGCTGAGTTGCGAACAGCAAGCCTAGCTCGCACATTCGCGCGCTGCCTTGGGCGACTAATATGCAAGTGATCGAGCCAGACTGCAATACCGGCACCGAGCGATAATACCCATCGATACTCGGGAGATTGTTCGGATGAAGATTCAGTCAAGCGTGAAGGCAGCGGCTCGCTTTGGCATTACTCTACCCGCGGCCTTGTCGTGCGGTATGTTTGCCTGCGGCACCGCGCAAGGTGCGGACGATCTGCTGTTGAGGAACGCGCACATCGTCGATCCCGCGCGTCGAGTCGAGTATATCGGCCATGTGCTGGTTCACGCCGACAAGGTAGTCGATGTGCTGCGTGAAGCGCCGGTTGATTTCAGCGGCGAGATGGTTGATCTCAGCGGAAAATTTCTGATCCCTGGGCTGGTCGATGCGCACGTGCACTCGGAAGGCAATCGTGGCCCGCAGGCTGAGCGCGGCGAAGTGTTTTGGGTGGAAGAGACCGCGCGCCGCATGCTCTACTGCGGTGTCACCGCTTACCTTGACGTGGGCCTCGCGCCGGCGCGGATTTTTCCGCTGCGCGATCGTTTGCGTGCGGGCGAGCTGTATGGTGCCGACGTGTTCGCTGCCGGCCCGGTGTTTCTCGGCGTCGCGCATCGCGATCCGCGAGGCAGCACGTTGTCGGTCGAGACACCGGAGGAAGTACGGCGGGCGCTCGCCGGCCTCGCGCAGTCGCGCCCCGACATAGTGAAAATCATCTTCGACTGGGCGCGTGCCAAGAACAGTATGAGCCTGCCGATCATGCGCTCGCTGGTGGAAACCGCGCGCGCCATGAACTTGAAGACCATGGTGCATATCGGCACCTGGGCCAACGCGCGCCTGGCCGCGGAAGCGGGCGCCACATCGATCACGCATCTGAACGACACCACCGTGCTGCCCGAAGATGTGGCGCAGTTGTTGGCGGAAAAGTCGATACAGTTCGTTCCGACTCTGTCGGTGCAGCAGGACTTTTTGAATTTTCTCGAACAGCCTTCCCTGCTCGACAATCCGCTGCTGCACTCGGTAGTGAGCAGCGAGCTCATCACCATGTACCGGGATTTCAATCCCGGCAAAGAATCCGACTGCTTCACTTGTCGTTGGCAGCGCGAGGGCCGCAAGCACTACCGCCTTTCGATGGATCGGCTGCGCCGCGCCGGCGTCGCGATTCTCGCCGGCTCGGATACTGGCAACGTCGGAACTTTCCAGGGTTTCTCGCTGCATCGAGAATTGATCTTGCTCAATCAGAGCGGACTGGACACTTGGGATTCGCTCGCCGCCGCAACCGTCCGCGCTTACCCTTTGCTCGGAATCAAAATGGGGTTTGAACGCGGAGCGGACGCGACTTTCGTGGTGCTCGCCGTGTCACCGGTCGAAAACATCGCCAACACGCAGTCGATCGAGCGCATCCTGTTTCACGGCCGCTGGGTCGATCGTGCTGCGCTGGCGCCGCGGCGCTAGGCGGGGGAGGAGGTAGCCCCCTGGAAACGGCGATTCACCACAGAGACACAGAGGCACAGAGGCACAGAGAGAAAAATCGAGTGCTCGCGGCCTTGACTTCAGTCACTCTTGTGGTGAGCGCAGCGATCGCTGCAGTCGTTTAGTAGCGAGTTGTTTTCCAGCGAGTTCTTCTCGGTGTCTCTGTGGTTTTACTGCGCTCTATAGGATCACTCGACGCGCAGGCTAGTTCAGGATACTCGGGGTTGAACCTGCAACGTAAGCGGAGCGACCGGGCGTTCCAGCGTCGGTCTGCGCTAACGCGAGTTTCAAGCGCCCGTTGGGCGACGGCAGCTTGCCCCGGCGAACGCGCCCGCCGCCTGCAACCGGATGAGCGCGACTTTCCGCGGGAGCGGCCGAAGGCACTCAAGTACTCCACCTCGCGGCCGATACCCAAGCCGAGCAGAAAAACACTTCCGCAATGGCGGCGGCCGATATCAAAATCGAAGGAGTAACCTGAAATGAAATGGTTTTACGACATGCAGATTCGCAACAAACTCTTCAGCGGATTCGCCGTGGTCATTGTGCTGGCGACCGCCCTGGGCGCCTTCGCCGTCGTGCAACTGGCCAGGGTCGAGCAGACTTCCATCGATATGGAAGTGAACTGGATGCCCAGCGTGCGCGTGACCGCGGATATGAATACCAATATGTCGGACTTCCGCGTCGCCGAGCTGCAACATATCCTTTCCCTCACCGAGGACGAGATGCAGCGTTACGATCAAGTGTTGGCGGATGTGGCGAAAACGCTGGACAAAAACCGCAAGGAGTACGAGCCGCTCATCTCTTCGAAGGAGGAGCGCGCGCTGTACGAGCAGTTCTCCAAAGAGTGGGATGACTACCTGCGTGATCATCAGAAGATCCTGAGTCTGTCGCGCGCCAACAAGAACGACGAGGCCAAGGCGCTGATTCGGGGGCCTTCGCAGAAGCACTTTCACGAAGCCTCGGACATCTTGCTCAAATTGGTGAATCTAAACGTGGAAGGCGGCAAGATAGCGAGCCACGAAGGCAATATGCTCTACCGCAGCTCGCGCCTGACGATTATCGGCGTCATCCTCGCTTGCGTGGTACTGGGCCCTCTCATCGCCATGTTCATCGCCCGCTCGGTATCGCTTCCGCTGCGGCACGCGATGCAAGTGGCGCGGAGCATCGCCGACAACGACTTGACCGTCCGCATTGAATCGCTCTCGGCGGATGAAGTAGGCGAGCTGATGCGCGCCATGAAGGAAATGGTCGCGCGCCTGGCTGCGACCGTCGGTACCGTGCGTTCGACCTCCGAGCAAGTCGCCTCCACCGCCGACCAGCTCCTGGCTGCCTCTACGCATGTTTCCCAAGCGTCGCAGCAACAGTCGGCCGCGGCCAGCAATACCGCGGCTGCCGTGGAAGAGGTTACGGTGTCAATCAGATCCGTCGCGCAGAACGCCGAAGCAGTCCGCACCTTGGCGCACAGCAGCTTGCAGCAGACCGAGCAAAGCAACGCCAACGTGCAAGAACTGGTGGGCGAAATCGGCAAAGTGGAGACCGCCGTCAACGAAATCGCCGGCGCGGTCAACGCCTTCGTGAAGAGTGCCAGCGCCATCACGGAGATGACCAAGCAAGTGAAGGACATCGCCGAACAAACCAACCTACTGGCCTTGAACGCGGCCATCGAAGCGGCGCGCGCGGGCGAGCAGGGCCGCGGCTTCGCGGTGGTCGCGGACGAAGTACGCAAACTCGCCGAGAAAAGCGGACAGTCCGCCTCCGAGATCGACGCCGTGACCAAGACCATGGGCGAGCAATCTCTGCAAGTCGAGCGTGCGATCGGGCGCGGCATGGAGTCGCTCAACTCCTCGCGCGGACACGTGGATAACGTCGTGCAGGTGCTCACGCAAGCCAAGGAGTCGGTCGCCAGCGCCACCCGCGGCGTGGAAGAAATCGCCATCAGCGTCAAGGAGCAGACCACGGCGGCCAACGATATCGCCAAGAACGTGGAGCAGATCGCGCAGATGACCGAGGAGAATCAAGCCGCGGTGAACGAGACGACCAGTGCCGCGCGCACCTTGGAGCAGCTCTCCTCAGAGTTGACCAGCGTGGTCGCCAAGTTCAAGCTCACGGCCTAGGCGGCGTCGCAAGGCTGAGGCGCTGCGCGACCGCATCGAACGCCCTGCTTTGCGCGGCGCCCAATCTGGGCGCCGCGCACTGAATGCTTCGCGCCCGTGGCGTGCAGAATTTCGACGCGGGGCCGGTCTTCATCGACCTACGCTAGCAATCGTACGGTGGGTTCGCGAAGCAACCCACCGAGCGGCGCTACGAACATCTAAGCAAGTAGCTAAAGCGACGAAGGCCGGGACGCCTCTCAAGAAACACCTCTCAAATAAATGTTGTTCGACGTAGTCCTGACCTTGATCGGTGTATTGCTCACTTGAGCGCGTTGGCTTCCTGTGTATCATGGTGCCCGCAACGCCGCGCCAGGTACCGCATCCGGCGCACGATACCGCGTCATGTCAACCACATTTGAACGAAAAATCTGCCGCCCAACCGAACTCGCAGACCGGCTTGCGGGCGTCGCTCGGCCGCTGGTATTTACCAACGGCGTGTTCGACGTGTTGCACCGAGGTCACGTCACCTATCTTGCGCAGGCGCGCGCGCTGGGCGCAAGTCTTCTGGTCGCGCTGAATTCCGACGCGTCGGTCAAGCGCTTGGGCAAGGGCGAGGAGCGGCCGATCAACACGCTGGAAGATCGCCTCGCCGTGATCGCGGCGCTGGCTTGCGTTGATCTGGTGACCTGGTTCGAAGACGACACGCCGCTCGGTTTGATCTTGACTTGCCGCCCGCAAGTCTTGGTAAAAGGCGGCGACTGGCCGGTGGAGGACATCGTCGGCAGCAAACCCGTCATGTCATGGGGTGGCTCGGTACATTCGATATCGTTTCTGCACGAGCGCTCGACGACCAAACTGATTCAGCGCATTCGCGATCAATCCTGATACCTCCGTCGTAAGGAAAAACAATGAACAACTCGAAGCCGCGCTTCTGGCGCGACCTGTGGATTCTGATCAAGCCCTATTGGGTTTCGGAGGAACGATACTCGGCGTGGGCGCTGTTGGCCACCATCGTCGGCTTCGCCCTCGGGCTGGTTTACATGAGTGTGCAGTTCAACGACTGGTACGGAATGTTTTACAACTCGTTGCAGGAGAAGAACAAGGAAGATTTTTTTGTATTGATGCTGTATTTCTGCTTTCTGGCCGGGATCTACATTGTCTTGGCGGTTTATCAGTCGTATCTCAATCAGATGCTGCAAATCCGTTGGCGCCGCTGGCTCACCGAAAAATATTTGCGTGAATGGATGGTCGACCGAGCGTATTACCGCATACAACTCAATGGCCCTAGCACCGACAATCCAGACCAGCGCATCGCCGACGACATGAAAATTTTCGTGGACGAAACACTCAATTTGTCGCTTGGCTTTCTCGACGCCGTCGTCACATTGCTTTCTTTTGTTGGCATCCTGTGGGCGCTGTCAGGCCCTATATCCTTCCCGCTCAATGGTGGCACGATTACCATTCCCGGCTACATGGTTTGGGCCGTGATTGTTTACGCTCTCGTGTCCAGTGCACTCACGCATTTGATTGGCCGACCGCTCATCGCGCTCAACTTCAATCAACAACGCTTTGAAGCGGACTTTCGATTTAATCTGGTTCGCTTCCGCGAGAACATGGAAGGCGTGGCGTTGTATCGAGGCGAAGAATACGAGCAGCGCGGTCTCGCTACAAGATTTTCCCAGGTCGCCACCAACTGGTGGGCAATCATGAAACGCCAGAAGAAACTTACCTGGTTCACCGATGGATACAACCAGGTCGCGGTGGTGTTCCCGTTTATGGTGGCCGCGCCGCGTTATTTTTCTGGCGCTATTCAACTGGGCGGCCTAATGCAGATCGTCAATGCGTTTGGCGAGGTGCGGCGTGCGCTGTCCTGGTTCATCGGCATTTACACTAATTTCGCGGCTTGGAAGGCTACCGTCGATCGCTTAACTACCTTCCACAATACCATCGTCAACGCGTGTGAACAGCAGCGCAGTCAACCTGGCGCCACGCTTGAACCAGCCGATGGCGACGCGCTCGAATTGCGCGATGTCACCATTGCACTGCCCGACTCGCGCTTGTTGCTGGGAGCAATCGAGCAAAAGATAAACGCGGGCGAACGCGTCCTCGTGCGCGGTCCGTCCGGCTCCGGCAAGAGCACTTTGTTTCGCGCCATCGCCGGTATCTGGCCGTTCGGCAGCGGCCGCGTGCTGCGCCCGCTAGACTTCAACGCGCTGTTTCTGCCGCAGCGGCCGTATCTTCCGATCGGCAGCTTGCGCGAAGTGGTGTGCTTTCCTTCCAAGCCGGATGCCTTCAGCGATGCGCAGTTACGCGCAGCGATGACCGCGGTCGGCCTGCCTGCGCTGGCGGATGCGCTTGACTCTGGCAGTCATTGGGCGCTGCAATTGTCGCCCGGCGAACAACAGCGCATCGCAATAGCGCGCGCGTTGTTGCATGAGCCGCGCTGGTTGTTTCTGGATGAGGCCACCTCCGCTCTGGACGAAGCAACCGAGGAGAAAATCTATCAGTTGCTGGCCGAGCGTTTGCCGCAAACTACGCTGGTGAGTATCGGCCATCGCTCCGGCCTGCTCGCCTATCACACGCGAGTTCTGGAATTCGCAGAGTCGAACACGGGTAGCATGCAATTGGTCAGCAAACCCATTCCTACATAGCGACAGAAGTCGCAGCGCGCAGCGCTATGAGAAGTGGCGCGCGGCGCTATGAGAGGTGGCGACCATAGGCTCGCACTACGCGCTTCAATCTGCGTCAGCGGTAGTCATCAACCACGGCTGCCTGAAGTCGGCGGCTCCGAACTCGACGAGCCGTCATCCGTGGCACCACGAACACGCTGATCGCGTAACGCGACACCGTCAACGCGGAGGAGATGCGAGCGGACGCGCCGGTGCGTCTATAACCTGCGCAACCGGCGCTTCGGGCGGACACTCCACCGTTTTGATTTCGGTCGCCGGAAATTCTGAGCGCAGTGAGAGCAGCTTGGAAGAAACTTGTTCGCTCGGATCGCGCACCAGAAACGCGCTGCGCGAGACATTACCCTCTCTTGTTCCAATCAGCGCCTGGCTGACGCCCTGCGAATGCAACGCCTCCAGGCGTTGACGCGCGGTTTGTTCACTCGGGTAGGCGCCGAGCGAAATCGCAAAACGCGCTGCGCCGGCCTCGCTAATCGCCTGAAATCCGGTCACGCCTTTTTTTCTGATTTCGGCGACCCGCTGGTTCATTTCCGCGCGATTCTTCTGCGGCGGAATATGTACCCAGAAATTTGCGCTCACCTGTACTTCACGCCGGGTCGCGCGCTCCGCCAGTGCCAGGCGCCCGATGCCCGCCTGCGCGGCGCTCACTTCATCCGGCGCGAACACGCCCCACTCCAGACAGGCGCTGACTTTTTTGATTGCCGCGACCTGCGCCGGAACCAGCGGGATCACCGGCGGCGGAATCACGCGCACTTTGTCGGCGTTTAATTGCATGTTGGCCAGCGGAGCATTGGGCGTTTCGCGCTGCGAAGACCAATACCACCAGCCCGCGAAACCGGCATTCACCGCGAGCAGCAAGAAAAACACGGCTCTCATCAGCTTGTCTCCGGCGCCAAGCGCACCAGTCCTTCCAGCACCAGACGCTCCGCGTGCTCCGCGCCGGGCAGCAAGGGAAGCAAGGCTTGCGCGTTGCCTCCGGTCAGCAGCAGTCGCGGCGAGGCGTGACCCGCGTGTTGCAAGGCCTGCGCCATGCGTTGCACCGCACCGCTGGCACCGTTGAGCGCACCGCTGGTAATCGCGTCGCCGGAATTGCGCGGGAAAATTTTCCAGGTCCCGCGCAACTGCGCGAGCCTCGCGGTGTTATCGGAAAGAGCCTGCTGCATCAGCTCCAGCCCGGGCAAAATCAAGCCGCCGAGAAATTCTCCCGTGCCGCTGAGCGTGTCCACCGTGAGCGCGGTGCCCGCGTTCGCTACCACGCACGCGCCCTTCACGCGCGCGCGCGCGGCAATCAATGCCGCCCAGCGATCCGGCCCCAGTTGTGCGGGATTGTCATAATGATTCACCACGCCGCACTGCGCCGAGCGCGGAACCACCCATTGCAGCGTCACCGGCCATTGCTGGGTCGCGGACTCGATCATCGCTTGCACTTCGGCCCCCGCAACGTTGGCGCCGATCACGCGTGACGGGACCGGCAGCGCTGCCCACTCGGCGCGCAGCGAGTGCAGCGCTGACAAGGCCAGCACGCCCTCGCGCATGAATTCACCGTGTTCATGCGCGGCCCACTTCAAGCGCGTGTTGCCAATGTCGAGCGCCAGAATCATGTTGGCGAGTGGGCCACCGGCTGAACGCGAACATCGCCCGAGAATATTCTCTTCACTCCCTGCGCGGTCTCGATCAGCAGTGCACCGTCTTCGCTCACTCCGCGCACGCGTCCCTCGGCAATCGATTCATCGGCCATGACAACGCTGGCCATTCTATCGCGGTGCGCGTGCCGCGCTTCCCACTCCGGCCGAAACGGCGCAAACCCTTCGCGTTCGAACAACAGCAATGCTTCGTTTAAGTGTCGCAACAGCGCGGCAAGAATTTCATTCCTGCTCCGCGTCACGCCGGCTTGCTGCAGATCGCTCACGGGTTGATCCAGCCGCGCCGCCAGCGCGCGCGAATGGCGCACGTTGATTCCGATTCCGATCACCGCGAAGCACGCTTGCTCGTCGCCCGCCGTTTCCACCAGTACGCCGCACAGTTTGTGCTGGTCGCACAGCACATCATTGGGCCATTTGAGCTGAACGCCGCGCGCCTTGAGATGATCGAGCGCGCGCGCGAGCGCCACGCCAACCGCCAAGGTCAAAGCAGACAAACGCTGCGTACCAAACGGGAATCGCCACAGCAGCGAAAAAGTCAGCGCGGCCCCCGGCATCGACAGCCAGGCGCGGCCCAAGCGGCCACGTCCGGCAGTCTGCATCTCGGCCGCGAGCACGCTGCCCGAGGGCGCGCCGTTGCGTGCCATCTGCATCACGTCGTCATTGGTCGAGCCGGTGGCCGTGACTACACCTACTCTGAATGGTGTCACCTGCGCCGCCAGGTGTGTGTCGATGACCTCGCGCTCGAGCCAATCTATCGGCCGCAACAAACGCAGTCCGGACACCGGATCGTCCTCAAGCAGGCCCAGTTGCGTCAGCAACCTCACTGCGTCCGCAACCTTCGGGCCGGCCGGCAAGCTGCCGAGCTCCAGCGCGCGCAGCACGGCGATCAAGGTGTGGGCCGGGACCTCCTCTTGTTTCATGGCGCCGGACTATACCGGAAGGCGGCGACGCGTACGCGGCAGCACTACTCGGAGCAGGCGCTCATCGGAGAAGCCATGGCTTTACCTCCAGATTGCGCTATCGTACGCAACTTGAGATGCAGCGAACAATTCAATAATCACGGGAGAAGTCATGCTGAGTTACGACGTAGCTGAATGGGGCAAGCCACTGCAACAGGCGACGCACGAGACACCGGTGCCGAGTGGCACTGAAGTTTTACTGCGGGTCAAATTTTGCGGCGTGTGTCACAGCGACGTACACATCCGCGACGGCTATTTCGACATGGGCGGGGGCAAGCGCTTCTACATGTCCGAGCGCGGCATGAAACCGCCGGTGACGCTCGGTCATGAGCCCTATGGCACCGTCATCGCCGCCGGCCCGGATGCGCGTGACGTGAAAATCGGCGAGGACCGGCTGGTGTTTCCATGGATCGGCTGCGGCAAATGCGCGCGCTGTCTTGAAGGGCAAGACAATCACTGCGCCACCCCGCGTTTCGTCGGTATCCAGCGCGCCGGGGGTTACGCCGATCATCTGCTGATTCCGCATCCGCGTTATCTGGTCGATGCGAACGGTATCGATCCCGCTTGGGCGGCCACGCTCTCCTGCTCAGGGCTGACGACATTTTCTGCGGTGTCGAAATTGAAACCGATCCCGAGCAGCGAGTGGATTGCGGTGATGGGTGCCGGAGGACTCGGCCTGATGGCGATCGAGATGCTCAAGGCATTTGGCCATGAGCGAATCGTCGCGGTTGACATCGATCAATCCAAACTCGACGCCGCGCGCGCTGCGGGCGCTACCGCGGTGGTCGACGGACGCGACGCGGAGCTCACAAAAAAACTCCAGGAAATTTCTGGCGGCGGACTATATGGCGCGGTCGATCTGGTCGGCGCGGTCACAACTGCCGGTCCGGCGCTCGCCGCGTTGCGTAAAGGTGGCCGTCTTGTGCTGGTCGGTTTGTATGGCGGCGAGATTCCGGTTTCCACCGTGGCGACCATTCAACGCGCCATCACCATTCAAGGCTCTTATGTCGGCACCGTGGCCGAACTCAAAGAAGTGGTGGCGCTGGCGCGCGCAGGGAAAGTCAAGCCGATCCCCATCGAGCGCCGGTCGTTGGCCGAGGTGAGCAAGACGCTGGATCAACTGAAGGCGGGCACGGTGATCGGCCGTGTCGTCGCGCAAATCTGATGCTCGCAAAGGAATAGCCATGCATGTCAATCGACGACACTTCCTCACGGCCAGCGCCGCGTTGTGCGCCACCGCGTGGCTTGGGCGCGCCAGTTCCGCACCGGTCTCTGCTGGGCCCGCCGATCCCGGGCTGATCGCCGACCTGGTTGCCGCCAATCGCATTCTCGCCAGGCAGGAAGTGGTTGACGGTTACGGTCACGTCAGCGTGCGGCATCACCAAGACCCTCAGCGTTTCCTCATTTCTCGTTCGCTCGCACCCGAGAGCGTGTCGGCCGATGACATCGTCGAACTCGATCTCGACGGCAATCAAGTGGAAGGCGGCACGCGCAAACTTTATTTGGAGCGGTTCATCCACGGCGCGATCTATCAGGCGCGCCCGGATGTGAAAGCAGTGGTGCATCACCACTCGGCCGCAGTGATTCCGTTTAGCGTCACCAAAGTGCCGCTACGAGCGGTCTATCACATGGCGGCGTTTGTCGCTGCGGGTGTGCCGGTATTCGAGATTCGCGACACGGCGGGGATGACCGACATGCTGATCAGCACGCCGGAATTGGGGCGTGCACTGGCCGCTACGCTCGGCGAAAAACCGGCGGCACTGATGCGCGGCCATGGCGCCGTCGTGGTCGGCACGACTTTGCCGGAAGCGGTGGCTCGCAGCGTGTATCTGCAAATGAATGCGCGACTGCAACAGCAAGTCATCGCGCTCGGCGGTGAAATCAACTATCTTGATCCGCAAGAAGCCAACAAGATTGGCAATTTGGGCGGCTATGATCGAGCGTGGGAGTTGTGGAAGCGCAAGGTGTCTACGCGACCGTAGAGGGTGACCGGAATTTGATTCGTTGCGCTTTTACTTTACTGAGGGGTGCGAGAAATAGTGCGCACTCCAAAAAGTCACAGGCTCCTTCTCCCTCAGGGAGAAGGAAGGGATGAGGGTGGTATTGCCGCCCTCTTTTTTTTGCCCTCACCCCCAACCCTCTCCCTCTGGGAGAGGGAGTAAAGATGCGCACCATATTTCTGGCCGGATCAGAGTACATTCCAATCGAGGTATGAGTCTGAATGAGGGCGATGGTTGAAGATTCCCTGGCGCAGGGTTATGCACGGGGCCGCCGCCCGCCTCTGTTAGGC
>JAYUZG010000156.1:0-3768 GCA_043751985.1 Betaproteobacteria bacterium | reverse complement strand
TCGTATTTTCCAACCTCAAAACTTGGCTGCGCGGTATCCATCATGGCGTCAGCCCGCAGCATCTACAGGCGTACCTGAACGAGTTCACGTTTCGCTTCCACCGTCGCTTCTATCCGTTCAACGCATTCCGTTCCCTGCTCGGTATCGCCGGCGATGTCACCGCGCCCACCTATCCTGAGCGCTATGCCGCAAAATCGCGCGCAACTATATCTGGTGGGCGGGTGTGACAACCGGATAAGCACGGTCCATTCCTGTTCGGCGGCGTGTAGCGCCTCCGGCGTGCCGATGTCACGCAGGTAGGTATTCGGGTCGAACCAGGTCTGCGTGCGATGAATGAAATGCGGCAGCAGGTCGCGGCTGATATCCGCTACCGTTTCAGTCGCGAGAACGAAATCGAGCACTGCGGGTGCGAAAAAATAAATGGCACCGTTTGCGCGGCGACCGGGCGGATTCGAGACTTTTTCGTGAAAACCGCTGACGATCCCGTGCGCAGTTTCCTCAACGATGCCGCAACTCCGCGGCGTATCGGAATCGAAAGTGAGCATGGTGATGTGCACGCCCGCAGGCCGTGTTTGATGACGACGGTAAAACGCCGAGAGATCGAACGCCGCCAGATTGTCGGCGTGCGCCACCAGCAAACTCTGCCCGCGCAACTCGTGCGCCAACACCCGCAGCGTTCCCGCCGTGCCGAGCAGCGCCGGCTCGTGGTGCAGACCAATGCGATCGCGCGTCGGATGCCGCGCCACGAACGCGCGTACCGCTTCAGGCAAATAGTGTGTGTTGATCAGAATACGTTGCGGGTTGGCTGGCGCGAGGGAATCCAGCCAGTGCGCGAGCAGCGGCTTGCCACCGATCTGCACCATGCACTTTGGCGTGTGCTCGGTGAGCGGCCGCAGACGCGTCCCCATTCCGGCGGCAAGCAGGAGCGCGATCATGTCGCGGTCAGGGCTGCGCTCGGCGATCAGTTCCGCCGCGCTGAGCGGAACGTTACCGATCTTTCCGACCTGACAAGCGGCGGCGAGCGAACCGAGGTAGGCGCTCTGCCAGATATCCGCGCCGATCGCCAATGCCATCGACGCGGTGATCAGCATCGAGTCACCGGCACCGGAGACATCCTTGGGCGCGGAATTGAAGGCGGGCAACTGATCGGTCTGAATGCCGCTCGGCGTGCTGGCGGATTGAATCAACATTCCTTCGGAGCCGAGCTTGACGAACACGTCTTGTACCTGTGCCTGATTCTGCAAGGACTGCGCGAGCACCACCAGGCCGGAGCTGAAATCGCGCAGCGCCAGGCGCGCTTCGCGCTCGGTGGGTGTCACCAGCCGCATGCCCTTGAAGCGCGCGATGTCGCCCACCTGCGAGGAAGACTGGCTATCGGCCACCATCATGGTGTCATGCGTGGCGCAGAAAGCGGCGATGCGCGCGACCAAGGACTGCGGCAGGCAGCCGTAATTGAAATCGGAAAAAACCAGTAAATCCGCTTCGCGCAGGAGCGGCGTCATCTGCCGCAACATTTCGTCGCACAACTGCGCGCTGATCGCGTGTTCGCGCAAGTGGCTCACTCGCAGCAAAGTCTTGTCGCTGGCACGAAAGCGTTGCTTCAGGCTGGTGGGACGGCTGTCATCTTCGATGCAGTGCGCGTTCACCGCGTAGTCGTTAAGTTTGGTCCGCGCATAGTGCGCGGCTTCGTCGCGCCCGATCACGCCGAAATAGGAGACCGCGGCGCCCAGACCGCGCGCGTGCGCCGCGACGATGCCGGCGCCGCCGATGAAGCGGTCGCTCTTGATCGGCGTCACCACGATGGTGGGGTCTTCCTGCGACATGCCCACCGGCTCGCAGGTGATGTATTCATCGACAATCAAGTCGCCCAACACCACCACCTTGAGCGAGCCGAAGTCTCGCACCGAACGCGCCAGCTCGGAAAGACTTAAGCCATGACGCCCGATGAATTAAAGCGGCCTGGCGATGGTGGAAACGTTGATCTGCTGCACTTCTCGTTGCAGCAATTCGAGCAGGGAGAAGCGCGTCTCACCCGAGCTGAAAATGAGTTTGCCGCCGTAGCTCTCAATAATCGCGGCTTCCGGATTGTGTTCGGTTTCGCGCTCCTTGCCCTTTACCACAACGTGGGGCTTGAGGCGGGTAATAAATTCCTCCGGCGCTTCGCGCAGGATCAAAGCGAAACTCACAGCGCTGATGGATTTCACACCTTCCACGCGCAAAGTCTCGGGCAGCGTCACCCCCGCGCAGTCATCCGCGTGCACGCCCACCACCAGATAATCGCCGCAACTTGCGGCGAAATTCAGCAGGCGCAGATGGCCGGGATGCACGATGTTGAAATTGCCGGAGACGAACACCACTTTACTGCCGTTGGCGGCCACGCGCCGGATCGCGGCGGCGATCGCTTGCATTTCCTGCTGAGCCACTTCGTTGATTACCCTTGCAGCGTTTCGGGCGGATGCGCGGCGAGCCATTGCATCAGCATGTGGCCGATGATCAATTGCAGGTCTTCGCCGATCTGCATGTCGTCCACCGCATAATGAATCGCGACGTTGGCCAGTTGCCGGCACTTACCGCCGTCATACGCCAGCACCGCGTAGGACTTGATGCCCATCGCGTTGGCCTGCTTCAGCGCGGCGACGATGTTGGCGGAATTTCCGCTGCCGGAAAACACCAGCAGGATATCGCCGGGGCGCCCCTGCACCGCCAATTGCGCGGAAAAGATCTTGTCGTAACCGAGATCGTTGGCGAGACAGGTTAACACCGACGCGTTGGCGGAGAGCGCATGCACGCGCAAACCGAGCCCGCTCTCGCGCGCCACACCGAACAGAAAATCGTTGGCCAGATGAATAGCGTTGCCGGCGCTGCCGCCGTTACCGCAGATAAACAACGAACGGCCTTGCGACCAGGCGCACCGCAAGTCTTCGCCGAGCAAGGCGACACGGCTCCAATCCGCGTTCTTGAGCACCGTCGCCAACCGGCTTGCGTAATCCACAAATGAAGCGGTGGCCGGATTGGCGACCGCTAAGGGCGCCGCGTCGCGCCGGCGCTCCAGCGCGATGGGTTCAACGCGGGTGCGCGGCTGAGCGATGCGAAGTCGTTTGCGTGCGGTCATGGCGGGTCTTGGGTTTCTCTCACGCTGCGTCGCGCAGCACGGCGTGTTGCAACCACTTCAGATTGTGAAATCGATCGTTATCACGCAGCTCGCCCGCGCCAAACTTCGCCACCAATTCGCCAATCGCGTCGTTGACGCCGCGTGTGGGCTTGAAACCGCTCGCCAGCAGCTTGTCCGAATTGACGCGATAGGAACGCGGGTCATTGGACGGACTGACTTTTATTTCCGCGGGCACGTGGCGACATACACGCTCGGCGATCTCCATGATCGAGATGTTTTCGAAACCGGCGTTGTAGATGCCGCGCAGTTGCGGCCGGGCGAGCAAGTGCAAATACACATTGCAAATGTCTTCGATGTGAATATTAGGCCGCGTCTGCGCGCCGCCGAACACGGTGATAACCCCGCGCGTGAGGGCTTGCAGGGTCAGCATATTCACCGAGACATCGAGGCGCATACGCGGCGAGTAGCCGCATACCGTCGCCGGTCGCACGATTTGCACCGTCATTCGATCGGCGTAACTGAGTAACACGCGCTCCGCCACCATTTTGGTTTTGTTGTACTCGGACAGCGGAGTCAGCTCCAAATCTTCGGTGACTTCGGCTTCATCCGTGTTTATCCGGGTGTCACACCCGCCCACCAGATATAGTTGCGCGCGA
>JAYUZG010000155.1:0-3595 GCA_043751985.1 Betaproteobacteria bacterium | reverse complement strand
TGAAGGCGTTCGGCGAAACCGCGCGTATTGCTGCTTCTGTCTGATGGCGTTTCTACATAGGTACGGGAAAGTTTGGCGATGTAGTCACCGGCGGCGATTCCATAGGCAGGAACCACAAATATTTCTCCTTGAGTTCCGTCGGAAAGGAAGCTGCGCTGGTAGATAACACCTTCACGACTAACAAAATCGGCAATCGTCAAGTTTTCAGAGGCGGATTCAACAAAATAGTCAACCAAGCCAAATTCGGGCAAGCGCTCAGGGTCAAGCAAAATACTTGTGAGTCCCGGCGACTCCAAATCCAAATCGACCACCAAAACCCTTTTCCCCAATTCCGCCAATCGCCTTGCGGACATCGCCAGAGCGCTGGACCGTCCGACTCCGCCCTTAATTCCATGAAATATCAAGCGGGGAACTCTGTCTCCATCAGATTGCAAACTGCTTCGAATCCAATCCTGACCTCCCAGTGCGCGATCGTATAAGTAGACCTTAACCCCGTCCTTTGACACTTGACCCAACAACACCAAATCAGGGCTTTGCCACAATGCCTCTGGTACCAATAGTTCGTCGGAAAAGAAAAATTCACTCCCTTCCGATGGTGAGTATTTCTTCAACTGGTCGTGCCATGACGCCGCCAATTCAGCCACTTGTATTTTCAATCCATCGGCTTTGGGCCGCTCTCCGAAAGCCAAATGAATGCGGCCAAACAAATCACGAACAAGCACCACCCGCTTCTCAAAAACTTGACCAGCTTGACCCATCGAACTTGCCGAAAATGCCAATCCGGCGAGATCGGCAGTCTCAATTATTTTGAGTGCTTTTTCCAAGCTGGCATCAAACGGAGTAGTCATATCTGGTATCCATCAAGCCGAACCTCATCAATCAACCGAGCTGCGGCTTTCGCCGCAACGCTATGCGCGACGACTGACGCGGAGCTTACGCCACCGCCTGCGTGATAGCGTTGATTGACGTCCCAGTCATGAAAAGGGTCGTCCGATATCGGATAACGATTACTGATCCGATTTGCGCAAAACGTCATGTACTGACGCCAAACAGCAGGATTGTGAGTTCGGTACGGTCGTTCGACATTTCCGTGCGCATCTATCGGCAAGCCGAAACACACCATTACAGCCTTCAAAGCACATTCAGCCGCGATGCCGTACAACTGGTCAGCGTTTTCATTCCGTCCTACATTCTGCAATACCCCAGCATCCGAAAGATGCCGTCCCGTGGCTTCAGCATAGTTAATCATGTGGCGCGCCCGCCCTATTCCGACAATACGGCAGTGGTGTAAACCTCCTGCACATCGTCACAGTCCTCGATTGCATCGAGCAATTTTTGCATCTTCACCGACTCGCCGGCAGACAGCTCGGTACTGCTCAATGGCTTCATCGTGACTTCGGCAACTTCCGCCTTGAGGCCGGCTTTTTCCAGCCCTTTTTTCACTGCCTCAAAATCGGCCGGCGCGCAAATGACTTCAATCGAGCCGTCGGCGTCAGCAATCACGTCTTCAGCACCGGCCTCTAGCGCGATCTCCATCACGGTATCTTCGGACAAACCGGGCGCGAACAAAAACAGCCCGCAATGTTTAAACATGAAAGCAACCGAACCATCGGTGCCGAGGTTGCCGCCGAATTTGGAAAATGCGTGGCGCACTTCAGCCACGGTGCGAACCCGGTTGTCGGTCATGCAATCGACCATCACTGCCGCCCCGCTGGTGCCATAGCCTTCATAGCGAATCTCTTCGTAATTTGCGCCGTCCAACTCGCCGGCGCCGCGCTTGACGGCGCGCTCGACGGTGTCTTTGGGCATGTTGGCGGCCGACGCCTTGTCAATCGCGAGACGCAGGCGCGGGTTCATCCCGATGTCGCTGCCGCCCATGCGCGAAGACACCGTGATTTCCTTGATCAGGCGCGTAAAAATCTTGCCGCGCTTTTCATCCTGCCGCCCCTTGCGGTGCTGGATGTTGGCCCACTTTGAGTGTCCTGCCATGGTTCTTGTACCCTTTGATGTGTTTCCGGCAACAGTTTCTCGTAAACTTCGATTTTACCGTTTCAGCAAAGATTGACTGTGTCTGCACTCTTCTGGAGGTCCGGCGCGCGCTTTCACTGCGGCTTTTGTTGCGCCTTTGGTCATATCAAAGCCGCCCAGGCCATATCGCCAAGAACGTTGGTGCAAGCGGATTGCAGGGCATGGATTCCTTGATTGCCGCTCCCACCAACGGTTTTCACGATGCCGCATAACGTCGAATCGGCGCTGCAGCGCGCCATCTCCGCAATCGACGCCGGACGGCTTGACGACGCCGGCAACATCCTGACCGGCGTCGTTGATACCACGCCAAACCACGCACGTGCGCTCGCCATGCTGGCCGAGCTGCGCCAAGCGCAATCGCGCCAGACCGAAGCGCGCGATTTGTATCGCGCCGCGCTCAAGCTCGAACCGCGCCACTACGGCGCCCTGTGCAATCTGGGCATTCTCGAATCCGAAGCCGGACACCTCGACGTATGCGAAACGCTGCTGCGGCAAGCCATTGCCGCAGAGCCTGCGCGCGCCAATGCGTACATCAATCTGGGTATCGCACTGGAGGTGGCAGCACGCCACCCCGAAGCACTGGCGCTCTACCAGACTGCCCTAAGACATCAACCCGACAACGCGCTGGCCCATTTCAACCTGGGCAATGCCAGCTTCGCATTGGGGCGCGTGGACGCAGCCATCACGGCCTGGCGCGACACCCTTGCCTGCGACCCGGGCTTCGGCGACGTGCACTGGAATCTGGCGCAGGCACTGATCCGGCGTGGCGACTTTACCGCCGGCTGGTCCTCCCTTGAGCAGCGCTGGTCATCGAGCGCGTTTGCCGGTTTTTTGCCGCCGTGGGCGCCATCACATTTGCAGTGGCAAGGCGAAGACCTCGAAGGGAAACGCATATTGCTTTGGGGTGAGCAAGGCTTTGGGGATCAGATTCAGTTCGCCCGCTTCGCCACCGCAGTGGCAAAGCGCGGCGGCAGCGTCACGCTGACGGTGCGCCGCCCGCTACGAGAGTTGTGCCGCTCAATTGAAGGTGTGTCCGCGTGCATCGATCTGGATCAGATGCCGCCACCGTTTGACGTGCACTGCGCGCTGTTTGACTTGCCACGCCGATTGGGCATCACAGCAGACTCGATCCCTGCTGCGGCATATCTGCGAGCGCCTGACGACAAGTTACAGAATTGGGCGGCGCGCATGCCGCAACCAACACGCTTGCGCGTCGGTTTGATCTGGTCCAGCGGCATGGCGCTGCACCGCCCGCAATTGCTCAACAGCAGCGCCATCCGCTCGTTCGAGCGTGACGTGTATGCATCTTTATGGCACATGCACGCCGACTTTTTTAGCCTGCAAGTCGATGCTTCCGATCCAGGAGCAGGGTCGCCTTTGATCGACTGGAGCGGCGAACTGCATGACTTTGAGGACACCGCCGCCCTGATGCGCAATCTGGACCTCGTGATTTCTGTAGACACCGCCGGTGCGCATCTGGCGGGCGCATTGGGTCTGCCGGTGTGGATTCTGCTCAGGCGTCCACCTGATTGGCGCTGGGGCGAAGGCGCATCGGCATCCGCCACCT
>JAYUZG010000154.1:0-7909 GCA_043751985.1 Betaproteobacteria bacterium | reverse complement strand
GATACGGCCCATCTGCCTTACGGCGACAAAGCTGCTGCCGTGGTGCGCGAACGTGCCTCGCGCATCGCAGCTTTCCTGCATTCGCAGTCTGCGAAAGCCTTGATCATCGCCTGCAACACCGCGACCGCGCAGGCGATCGATTTGCTGCGCACGCTGCGCGCGGCAGTTCCGATTATCGGCGTCGAGCCCGGAGTAAAGCCTGCAGCACTCGCCACACAGTCCGGCGTCGCCGGCATTCTGGTAACCAGCGCGACGGCCGACAGCGAGCGCTTCGCCGAGCTGCTGCGGCGGCATGGTCAAGGCGTGCGCTTCATCGTTCAACCTTGCCCCGGTCTGGCGGAAACAATAGAACAAGGAGACTTGCACGGCGCGGCGCTGGAGCGAATGGTTCACGAGCGAATGCGGCCCATCGTTGCGGCCGGCGCGGATATCATTGTGCTGGGTTGCACGCACTATTCGTTCGTGCTGCCGCTGATCCGATCCGCGGCCGGAGAGAATGTCTCCATCGTGGAAACCGGCAACGCAGTGGCGCGTCAGCTTGCGCGTACGCTTGGCGAGCGTAATTTACTGCGCCAATCTCCGCACGCTCAACGCGGTGTCGTGCAATTTTTCAGCAGCGGTGCGTCGGCGCAGTTTCAGGCTGCGCTGAACCGGTTGGGGCAGATTGAGGGTGTGCTCGGCAGCCTGCCGACGGAATTCGTTTAGCACGCAGTCAACGCCGTGACTGACCGGTAAGTTGCGACACCAATTTACTTAGGGCTTTGCCGCGATGGCTGATACGATTTTTTTCATCCACGGACATTTCGGCGCCGCTCTTACCCGACGCCACGTCCAGAAATAAGCAATCGTAACCAAACCCGCCCGTGCCACGCGGCGCTTGCAATATTTCGCCGTGCCATTCGCCTTCGGCGATGATCGGCTGCGGATCGGCGGCGTGACGCAACAGCACGATCACGCAAACATAATGAGCGCGCCGGTCGGCCACATCGTTGAGCGACGCCAGCAAGTGTTGATTGTTGCGCAGGTCTGACTTCGGCTCTCCGGCAAAGTGCGCGGCCTGTACGCCCGGTGCGCCGCCCAATGCGTCGACGCAGATTCCCGAATCGTCGGCGAGTGCCGGCAGCCCGCTCAAAGCCGCGACGTGCCGCGCTTTCGCCAAGGCATTCTCAACAAAAGTTCCGAATGGCTCTTCGGCTTCCGAAATCTCCAGCGCGGACTGGGTCAGCACTTCAATACCCAACGGCACGAGCACGCGCTCGAGCTCGCGCACCTTGCCGTTATTGTTGCTGGCGATGACCAGGCGCTTGATTGCGTCACTCACGCGAGCGTCAACCTTGCGCGCCGCTACGCAGCCAGACTGCGTCGCTGAATTTCAATCAACTCAAGAATCGCGCGCTCGGCCGACTCCATCATCTGATTCAGAGTCGCGCGTGAAAACGGGGCACCTTCTGCGGTGCCTTGTACTTCCACCAAGCCTCCGCGCGAGGTCATGACCACGTTCATGTCGGTGTCGCAGGAAGAATCTTCGGCGTAGTCTAGATCGACCAATACCTGTTCGCCCTTCATTCCAATTGAGACCGCCGCGACAAAATCCTGGATCGGCCATTGCTGAATCGTCTGCTTGTCGAGTAAACGCGTGGCGGCGTCGTACAGAGCAACAAAGGCGCCGGTAATGCTCGCCGTTCTTGTGCCGCCGTCGGCTTGAATGACGTCGCAGTCGATCTGTATCGTGCGCTCACCCAACGTCTCCAGATTGGTCACCGCGCGCAAGCTGCGGCCGATCAAACGTTGAATCTCTTGCGTGCGTCCGGACTGGCGCCCGCTCGCCGCTTCGCGCGCGCTGCGCGTGTTGGTCGCGCGTGGCAGCATGCCGTACTCGGCGGTGAGCCAGCCTTTGCCTTTTCCTTTGAGAAATCCAGGCACCTTGTCTTCGACGCTGGCGGTGCAGATCACTTTCGTGTCTCCGAACGAAACCAGCACCGCGCCCTCGGCGTGCCGCGTGTAGTGGCGCACAATTTCAACTCTACGCAATTGATCAGGTGCGCGCGATTCATGCCGCATGGTTGCTCTCCGGTTTTCTCGTTCGCGCGCGGAACGCGCGAATGAATATGTTATCGTTCGACCCATGATTGTCAGCGTTCCCGCCCTGCGTTGTAAAGCATTCGCATGATTCTGAGCATGACCGGCTTCGCCGCGGTGACCGCGGAGCACGCACTCGGCACGCTGGCGGTGGAATTGCGCGCGCTCAATCATCGCTATCTCGATGTGCAGTTGCGCGTGCCGGACGAGTTGCGCGCGCTGGAAGGTCTGTTGCGCGAAAAGTTGTCGGCCAATGTCACCCGCGGCAAGCTCGAATGTCGCGTGGGCCTGACTCGGGCAAGCGCGGGCGACGCGGCGGCGGCGCTCAACACGAAACTGTTACGCGACCTGGCAACGCTCGGCCGCGTGGTGCGCGAAACCCTCCCGCAGTGCGCCGAGTTATCCGTGGCGGACGTGTTGCGCTGGCCGGGGATGCTGGACAGCGCGAGCGTGTCGAGCGAGCTGCTGCAGGCAGACTTGCTCAAACTGCTGGACCGCGCGTTGAGTGAATTCAACGCCACGCGCGCGCGCGAGGGCGCGAAGCTGCAAGCGGTGTTGCTGGCGCGTGTGCAAAGCATGGAAGCCTTGGTGCGCGAAGCCGCGCCGCGCGTACCGCAGTTGGTGGCGGCCTACGGTCAGAAACTGGCGACGCGGCTGCGCGAAGCGAATCTCGGCCAGGATGACGAACGGCTGCGGCAGGAAGTCGTGTTGTTTGCCTCGAAAATCGACGTGGATGAGGAGATGGCACGGCTCAACGCGCATCTCTCGGAGCTACGCAGAATCGTCGAAACCGGCGGCGCCGTCGGTAAGCGCCTGGACTTTCTGATGCAGGAACTCAATCGCGAGGCCAATACGTTGGGCTCGAAATCGGCGGAGTTGGCGATGACCCAGGCATCGGTGGAACTCAAAGTGCTGATCGAGCAAATGCGCGAGCAAGTGCAGAATATCGAGTAAGCCATTGCAGCAGGCTCAATGATCGGGCCAATACGCCGATAATTTAAGTATTGACAGTTGGCGCAGCACTCTCAACTCTATGCCGGGAAACTTGTACATCGTCTGCGCGCCGTCGGGCGCCGGCAAAACCAGCCTGGTTGCGGAATTGTTGAAACGCGATCCGAAAGTTCGCTTGTCGGTCTCGTTCACTACACGCGCGCCGCGACCGGGCGAAGTCGATGGCCGTAACTACCATTTTGTCGATCGCGCGACGTTCCAGTCGATGCTGGAGCGTGGCGAATTTCTGGAAAGCGCGGAGGTGCACGGCAATCACTACGCCACCTCACAGCATTGGATCGCGACGCAGCGTTCGGCCGGTCACGACATCCTGCTGGAAATCGACTGGCAGGGCGCGCAGCAGGTGCGGCGACTGCTTCCTGATGTGATCGGCATCTTCATCATGCCGCCCTCGCTGACGGTGTTGCGCGCCCGACTGGAAAATCGTAAACAGGACGCGGCCGATGTCATCGAACGGCGACTGCGCGCGGCGCGCAGCGAGATCGTCCATGTAGGCGAGTTCGACTATGTTATTATCAATGAGGACTTTAACCGCGCCGTCGAGGATCTGGTGAGCGTGGTGAGGTCTGTGCGATTGCGTCTCCCGGCGCAATTATCTTTGCACGCCGACCTGTTCAACAGTATGAATTGACCTCTCCATGGCCCGAATCACAGTTGATGATTGCATGAAGTATTTCGCGAATCGATTCGAATTGACGCTGGCGGCCACCTATCGCGCGCGGCAACTCGCTACCGGCGCCTCGCCGCTGGTAGAGACCAGTCGGGACAAGCCGACCGTTATCGCGTTGCGTGAAATCGCTGCCGGAAAAGTTGGCAAGGACATTTTGCAAAAACCACGCGTATGAATCCGTTTCCGTCCGGGCGCCCTGCCCGATTCGCATGGGTAAAGGTTGCTACGCCCGCATTGCGCGCCTTGTCGTCGAGGGACCTGCGGCGCATGTAACGACATGTCCGATACCGAGGTTTTGTTTCGTGACCTCACTGGCTATCTCAAGCCGGAAGACGTCGTTCAGTTGCAAAGTGCCTACGCGTTCAGCGAACAGGCGCACCTGGGCCAGTTTCGCCAGAGCGGCGATCCGTATATTTCCCATCCCGTAGCCGTTGCCCACATTCTGGCGCAATGGCATATGGATTCGCAGGCACTCACTGCCGCGCTGCTGCACGATGTGATGGAAGACACCTCCATCACCAAGACTGAAATCAGCGAGCGTTTCGGCAAAATGGTGGCGGAGCTGGTCGACGGCGTGTCCAAACTCGATCGCTTCGAATTTGAGACACAGGAGCAGGCGCAGGCGGAAAACTTCCGCAAGATGCTGCTGGCGATGGCGCGCGATGTGCGCGTGATTCTGATCAAGCTGGCGGACCGCTTGCACAATATGCGCACGCTCGACGCGGTGCCGCCGCGCAAGCGTAAGCGCATCTCGCGCGAGACCATGGACATCTACGCGCCGATCGCCAATCGGCTCGGGCTGAACAACCTGTACCAGGAACTGCAAGAACTGTCGTTCCGCAATCTCTACCCCAACCGCTTCAAAGTCCTGACCAAGGCGCTCAAGACCGCCCGCGGCAACCGGCACGAAATTGTCGACCGCATTCTCGAATCAATCCGTCGGCGCCTGACAGACGGCGCCATCGACGCCCAGGTAAGCGGCCGCGAGAAGAACCTGTTCAGCATTTACAACAAAATGCAGGAGAAGGGCTTGTCGTTCGGGCAGGTTTACGATATTTACGGCTTTCGCGTGATCGTGAAAGACGTGCCCGCGTGTTATCTCGCGCTGGGTGCCTTGCATCAGTTGTACAAACCGATCCCCGGCAAATTCAAGGACTACGTGGCGATCCAGAAAGCCAACGGCTATCAATCGCTGCACACCACCCTTATCGGTCCTTTCGGCACGCCCATCGAAGTGCAGATTCGCACCATTGAAATGCATCGGCTGGCGGAAGCCGGCGTGGCCTCGCACTGGCTGTACAAGGAGCACGATGCCTCGGTGACCGAGCTGCAATTGAAGACGCATCAATGGCTGCAAGGCCTGTTGGAAATGCAATCGGAAAGCGGAGACTCGGCTGAGTTCCTAGAGCAGCTCAAGGTCGATTTGTTTCCCGATCAAGTCTACGTTTTTACGCCGAAGGGCAAGATCATGGCGATACCTCACGGTGCCACCAGCGTGGATTTTGCCTACGCCGTGCACACCGACATTGGCAATCGCTGCGTCGCCGTCAAAATCAACAACGAATTGATGCCGCTGCGCTCCGAATTGCGCAACGGCGACCGGGTAGAAATTATTACCGCGACCGAGGCCAAACCCAATCCGGGATGGCTAAATTTTGTGGTGACCGGCAAAGCACGTTTGCAAATTCGCCATTGCCTTAAGTCGATGCAATACGACGAGACCGCGCACATGGGCGAACGCCTTCTCAATCAGGCGTTGAAGGCGTTGCAGATCGACAGCGAGATCGCCGGCGATGAGAGCTGGGAACGCTTGCTGAAAGAATCGGGTAAACGCAGCCGTCAGGATATCTTGGCCGATATCGGCCTGGGCAAACAATTGGCGGTGGTGGTTGCCAGAAAATTGCTGAATCGCGGCGATGCCAAATCGGCGCCGATGAGTCATCCGGGTCCCCTCATGATTCGCGGCTCCGAGGGGATGGCGTTGCAGTTCGCCAAGTGCTGCAATCCGATTCCGGGCGATCCCATCATCGGCTTCATCAGCAAAGGGCAGGGCATGATCATCCACACGCATGATTGTCCGGTTATTGCCAAACCGCGCGCAGCGCCGGAAAAATGGTTGGATGTCGAATGGGCGACGGACATCCGCGGTCAATTTCAGGTGAAGATCATGCTCGCCGTGTCCAACCAGCGCGGCGTGCTCGCCAAAGTGGCGTCCGCCATCGCGGAGGCCGGCTCCAATATTGAAAACATCAGCCAAGTTCCGGGCGAATCGAGCGACTCCACCGACATGCAATTTACCTTGCTGGTGAGCAATCGAATGCATCTCGCCGAAATCATGCGCGGGCTGCGTCGCATTCCGGAAGTGATGCGCATCAGCCGCCTGAAAAACTGAACCGGCTGGATCAAGATCAAATCCGCGTACCTGCCGGGAATATAATTGTCACGCTCACTACTCCGGAGACGACCATGAAACTTATCTGCGTGGCGCTCATATTGGCAGGATCGATTGCGCTGGCGGCAAGCGGCGCCGTCGCCGACGAAACCTTGCCCAAAAAAGTTCTCCCTCAGCGCAGCGAATCGCTTGAATTGCCGGGTCTCAACGCCGGCTGCCATATCTGCGAATGGCGGCCCAGTCCGAACCAAATGGCGGCACCCGAGCAATGCGGCACCAACGACAACGGTAAAGGCAACGTAGGGCTGTTCGAGTGCGGTTTCGCCGAAGACTGCCAGCGCGAGTGCCATTTCATCCGCTGCGGCAAGTTGTAGAGCCGCACTCGCCTTCGTTCCGCGCAAGCTGCATCGTTATACGTAGCGACAGAAGTCGTAGCGAGCGGCGCTGAGGTGGTACGCCGCAGCGAGAGCGAGTTTAAGAGACTTACCAGTTTCCTTGTTGAGCACCCAGGAATCGGATCGCCGCGCAGTAATGGCTGGCGTGGCTTGGCAATGAATGCGTTTCCATACACCGTGATCTATCGCACCGACACCGACGAGATAACAGCCCTGGTCGTTAAGCACGACTGAAAGCGCCAAGCTATGGTCGCAAGAGGTCGTAGCTAAGCGATTGCCAGTGAACCGGTACACATAAACTGATCCGGGCTCTTTACACGCCACGATCAAAGTCGCAATGTCACTGTGGTAAAGATGCGCGGTGTGCATTGAGGTCGTAAGACGCGTGGCCTTTGAGGACTCACTTTGAAATTTGTGCATACTACAAAAAACGATTTGCTTTCGTACTTACCCATTGCGGATAAAAGGAAAGCGCCCCTATTACCGCGCAGAATGAATTGGGCAGGCGGGTCGAGCCGAAGGCGAGGGGTGAGAGGATAGGAAGTCGGGCAAGTACAGAATCAATCGAGTCTGACCCCATTGACATGTCGCCATTGACATGTCGGCTTGCCGGTGGATGTCCGCTCGATGGAAGGGTTAGGCGTCATCCGTATGTAGATGGGAGATCCCAAGACTTCTGCAAGAAGACATAAAGACCATATACGAGCCCAGCGAGCCCGGCGCCATGGATCGGAAGCTCAATAGACTTCCATCCCGGAAATATTGGATAGAACGTAACTTGGAAGCGCTCTATGTAGGACTGGAGAAACGTCCAAAGGTGCTCCCGTATAGGAACGTAGAGTACGTTTTCGATAAACAGTCCAAGGAAAACCGCCCCGAGAAAGTAGCTGATAGGTTGACACCACTTCTGAAGCGCCAGCTTCCAACTTTTCCACGCACCCATCGAGCGATATGGTAGGCAAAAGAAGGCGTAGATCAACCAAGGAAGCACAACTAAGAGAAGTAGGCTTATGCGCTCCGTGTTGCCTTGTATTCCGCCCGTAAACGAGAGCTTTGCTTCCAGTGAAAAGAGTTTTGAGCATTCCTCGCACATAGGACGCAAGAGCTTGTCATCGAGAAGCCACGTTAGCGCAAGCCAGACGAGAAATAGGACGAGTGGTACAGCAATTCGTTTCATGCTCTCCTCCAATCTGTGGTTTTTGACGCCTAACGTTCACGGTGAGGGGCGCGCGCTGCTCTTGCGCGCGTCCCTCTCGACCGTGGGGTGTGCGCCCGACATGGGCATGAACTGAAGGGGTGTAAGTCCCCTGTGGGAGTAACCGACTTGTTGCATATGACAAGGATAACCACTAGCCGAAGGCA
>JAYUZG010000153.1:0-3959 GCA_043751985.1 Betaproteobacteria bacterium | reverse complement strand
GCCGTTATTTATCTGGAGACAGCATGACGCAACAAGCCTCGGAGTCCGGCAGCGCCTACCCGGCGGAATTTCTAGATCTGGTCGACCAGTTCGTCAACTTTGCCAACACGCTGGCGGACCAGCGTGCAACCGGCGAAGTGAGCGCCGCGATTTTGTTCGCCGCAGGGCGTTATAACGCGTTCAACTTTTTAGCCGGCGGCGGCAGTCAAGCCGAGCGGCCGGCAGCGGTCGAGTATTTCGTGAACGAATACCGCAAGGCGTTCGAGTCCAATCTGGATGGTGCGGTAGGGCCGTTGCTGCGCGCCGACGCTTAAGCTGTGTCCGGCCTCGCAAGGCCGCCAAGATGCTCTCAAGTGCCCAGGTGTTATCGAGTGCCCAGGCGCTCTCAAGTAATAAGGCGCTCTCAAGTATTGACCCGCACGGACCGTAATACCGTACGGTATCGGTTTCTCCTTCTCAGGACACTTGTATGCATGTACGACCTAGCCAACCAGTCGTCGCTGCAACTCACGCCCCACGGGCGCGGCGCTTTCAGTGCAAGCGCGTGGCGAGGTTTGCCGGGTGATTTCGCACGAAACGCTGCATGTGCTGGTGCCTGTCGCCCTGATCATGCTGAGCGCCGTCTTGCTCATCCTTATTCGGCAACGGCGCGAGCGCGAGCGTATTGCGCACTCGCTGGCGGCGAGCGAGGCGCGCTACCAAAGCGTGTTGTCGGCGATGACCGAAGGCGTGGTGATGCAGGACGCAAACGGGCGTGTCGTTACTTTTAATTCGCATGCGTCGCGCATCCTCGGCCTCACCGAAGGCCAACTGTCAGGCCGCGATTCGATGGACTCGCGCTGGGGCATGCTGCGCGAGGACGGCTCGGCGCTGCCGGGGGACGAGCATCCGGCCATGGTGGCGCTGCACAGCGGCCGCCCGGTACGCGACGTGGTGATAGGCGCCCATTTACCTGATGGCAGCCGCGCGTGGCTGCGAGTGAATTCCAGTCCGATTTTCGACGCCGGCGCAGGCCGCCCGTCGGCGGTCGTCACCACCTTCTCCGACGTTACCGAAAGTCTGCGGGTCGCCGTCGCTTTGCGCGCAAACGAAATGCGGCTGCGAGCGATCATCGAGAGTGTGCCGGCGATGATCGCGTATTGGGATCATGACTTGCTTTGCGTCTTCGCCAATCAAGCGTATGCCGCTTGGGTCGGTATCGAGTGCGCGCGCCTCACCGGCATGCACGCGCACGACATTCTCGGCCAACGCTTGTACGCGGTGAGCGAACCTCACATGCGAGGCGCATTGCGCGGAGAAGTACAGAAGTTCGAGCGGGTACACTACGACGCGCAAGGGCGGGCGCGCCGTGCCGCGGTGACCTATGTTCCGGACTGCGTCGGCGACGAGATCAAGGGCTTCTTTATTCTGCTGACTGACATCACCGAGCTCAGTCAACTGGTCGAGGAGCGGACCAGCGAGCTGCGCGTCGCGCGCGATCAGGCGCAGGCGGCTAATCGCGCCAAAGACGATTTTTTCGCCAACGCCTCGCATGAAATGCGCACGCCGCTGCACGCGATCCTGGCGTTCACTGAACTCGGGCTGAGTTATCTGGAACAAGTGCCCGACGCGAAGCTCTCCAAATATCTTAGGAACACAGAGCAGAGCGCGCGCCGCCTCGGCCGTTTCGTGGATCAACTGCTGTCACTCTCAAAATTCCAGGCGGGCCAGGTTACGCCCAACCTGGCGCGGCTAAACCTGCGCGAACAAATTGACGCGATCCACGCGGTGGTCGAACCCTTGCTGGCAAACAAGGGCTTGCGCCTCGACATTGATAGTCAGAAGGTAGACCCGGTCATTGAAGCCGATGCACACATGATCGACCAGGTGATCACCAATTTACTGTCCAACGCGATCAAGTTCTCGCCCCAGGGTGCGGCAATCGCGTTGACCTTAAGCGACGATCGGCTCGAATCCTCCGGCGGCAGCAGCGTCGCTGCGCTGTGCATCGCCATCCGCGATCAAGGCATAGGTATTCCGGAAAAAGAACTGGAAAGCATTTTCAACAAATTCGAGCAAAGCTCCCGCACCAAAACCGGCGCGGGCGGCACTGGGCTTGGCTTGTCGATTTGCCGGGAAATTGCGTACTGTCATGGCGGTAGCGTCGAAGCGCAAAACAACGCGCAAGGCGGGGCGTGCTTCACGCTGCGCTTGCCACGCCGCGCGCTGGTGCGCATCCGCGCGGCCGCCTGAGAGTCGCGCTGCACATACCTCGCGTGACCTGCGGTCAGCCGTGGAACATCGACTCGTGCTCGTGCAGCAGCACGCCTTCGAGCGGATCGAGCTCGCAATTCCACGGCATTTTTCCCAGCGCATCTTGAGTGTCGGCGTAACCGGCGGTCCAGCGCGTCTTGATGCCGCCGGGTGTGAAGTCGATGTCCTTGGTGTGGTCCTCGCCTTCGAGGCGCGGCGCGAGCAAGCGCACGATGTGCATGGTGGTGCGGCAGCCCCAGGCGGCGAGTTCGCGCACCGCTTCCGCGTTGGGTGAGTTGGCGGGCAGGTGCTGCGCCAACTGACTGATCACGTGCCGCAGCCGGTGAATTTGTTTCTGTCGATTGACATGACTCACCGCGCGGCTTGAATACTGAATGTCTTTTTGCCGGCCGAGCACGTCCCAGATCGATTGCGGTTCGGGTCCGTTTGGATTCCACAGATGGACATTGAAGATGGTTGAACTGACGCGCGGGTTGTCGTCGAGCACCGCCTCGATCGGCGTGTTGGAATAAATACCGCCGTCCCAATAGGGTTCGCCGTCGATGCGCACCGCCGGAAAAGCCGGCGGCAGCGCGCCCGAGGCCATGATGTGTTCGACTTGCAGCGGCTCGTCTCGACTGTCGAAATAACGCATCGCCCCGGTGCGCACGCTCACCGCCCCGACGGTCAAGCGCGTTGCATGGCGATTGATCAAATCGAAATCCACCAAACGAGACAACGTGTGGCGCAAGGGCTCGGTCTGATAAAACGACGCGTCGTCGAGTCCGACAGCCGCGCGTTCGCCGAGCCAGGACTTCGGGTTCGGTTGAAAAAATCCCGGCACGCCGCGCATCACCGTAGCCATATTCGAAAACGACGTTGCTGCCCACGTGGGTAGCGTCTTCGCGAATCCTAAGGGATCATTCCATTCCACCTCTTCCCAAAATTCACGCATGCGTAGCAAGCGCAACTCCGGTGCGTTACCTGCAATGAGAGCAGCGTTGATGGCGCCGATCGAGGTACCGATTACCCAATCCGGTTCAATGCCCGCTTCATGCAGCGCCTGATAGACGCCGGCTTGATAGGCGCCCAAGGCTCCGCCGCCTTGAAGCGCGAGCACGATCTGGCCAGGTGGGCGAGCGTCAGCTGGCGAGTTAACTTGAGATTTCTGCGTTTTGGTTTTCATGTGAGACCTAGGTGTGTAAAGCAAAAGTATCCAGTGTGAATGACGGCGCTCTGCCCGGTGCGATTCCAGTGCGATGCGCACGAGTGCGTTCGCGTCGCGCCGGACGATAGTCGTGCAATACGCGCCCGAGCGGTAAGGTCAGGTCCGCGACGAAATGCACGTCGCCGAGCACGCTCTTGACTGGGAATTCCGCCACCGGAACACTGGGGTGACGAGTGAAATTTAATCGCGCCGGTCCTGACCACGCATCGCGAACGGCGATGTTGGCAAACTGATACGCCACCAATTGCGCCAGCGCGGGCGAGCCATCGACGTCGGGAATAATTTTCAGATTGACATGAGTCTTGCTCATTTGCGTGGCAATCTCATCCTGCGATGAGCGCTGATAATCGCGCGACGCATGCAATCCATATTGATTGCCGTAACCCATGGTTCCGATCGCCACGGCGTGTTCGCCATACTCGATGACGCCGGCCAGCTCATCGGTCATCGACAACAAGCGCGGATAAGCCGGCATCTTCGGAAAGCCCCAGATTTCGTG
>JAYUZG010000152.1:0-1922 GCA_043751985.1 Betaproteobacteria bacterium | reverse complement strand
CCGGGTGACTTGGCACAGAAGGTTGACCCGTATCTGCGGCCACTGTACGACGCGCTGTATGACCTAATGGGTTTCGACAAAGTCGCCAAGTTATTCGAGCGCAGCGCGATGGAAATCGCGCCGCTCGCGTATATGCGCGGACGCACGCTGAATCATTCTTTCGTGATCCTGGACGAAGCGCAGAACACCACGCCGGAACAGATGAAAATGTTCCTCACCCGCATCGGCTTCGGCAGCAAGGCAGTGATCACCGGCGACGTGACGCAGATCGATCTGGCGCGCGGCCAGCGCAGCGGCCTGGTCGATGCGAACGAAATTCTGGCCGAAGTACGCGGCATCGCGTTCACGCATTTTCTGGCCGATGACGTGGTGCGCCACCCGCTGGTACAACGCATCGTGCACGCTTATGAGGCCTACCAACGCCGCCACCAAACCGAATAGCAAGCGGCTGGCGCTCTCGGTGCAGTATGCGTCGCGGCGTCCGCGCTTGCCGCACCAAGCGAGCCTGCGCCGCTGGGCGCAAGCCGCATGTGAAGCGGATCTTCAAGTGGCGTTGCGCATCGTCAACGAAGCCGAGGGGCGCGCGCTCAATCGCACCTACCGCGGCCGTGATTACGCGACCAATGTGCTGACTTTCGCTTACCCAGAGACCCAGCCGTTGTCCGGCGATATTGTGCTGTGCGCGCCGGTCATCGCGCGCGAAGCGCGCGAACAAAGCAAAGACGCGAGTGCGCACTATGCTCACTTGGTAGTGCACGGCATGTTGCACCTGCAAGGTTACGATCATGAGATCACGCGCGATGCGCAGCGCATGGAAGTGCGCGAGCGCGCGATCATGCTTTCACTCGGATTGGACGACCCCTATGCCGACAGTTGACACGGTTCGCACCTTGATGAAATACAATCTCGGACATGGATAATCTTCACTCGAAGCGCTCGCTGTGGGAACGCTTTAGTGCCTTGCTCACGCGCGAACCCGAAGACCGCGAGCAATTGATCGAGCTGCTGCATTCGTCGTTCGAGCGCGACTTGATGGATGCCGACGCCTTGTCGATGATCGAAGGCGTGCTGCAAGTCTCCGAAATGCAAGCGCGCGACATCATGGTGCCGCGCGCGCAAATGGATGTGATCGACATCAATCAGACGCCGGAGCAATTCATTCCGGGCGTGATCGAGAACGGTCACTCGCGCTTCCCCGTGGTGGATGGCGAAAAGGACGAAGTGATCGGTATTTTGCTGGCGAAGGATTTATTGCGTTACTACGCGGGCGAAGAGTTCGTGGTGCGCGAGATGCTGCGGCCGGCGGTGTTCATTCCGGAATCGAAACAACTCAACGTCCTGCTCAAGGATTTTCGCAGTAACCGCAATCACATCGCGATCGTCGTCGATGAGTATGGCGGTGTCGCGGGCCTGGTCACCATCGAAGATGTGCTGGAGCAGATCGTGGGCGATATCGAAGACGAGTACGACTTCGATGAAACCGAGGACAACATCGTCGCCGAGGCCGACGGCGGCTGGCGTGTCAAAGCGCATACCGAGATCGCCGACTTCAATGCGGCGTTTGGCACCGACTTCAGCAACGAAGAATTTGATACCGTCGGCGGCCTGGTGCTGGCCAAGGTCGGCCGCTTTCCCAAACGCGGCGAGTCGGTGCAGTTGCGCGATCTGAAATTCAAGATTCTGCGCGGTGACAGCCGACGACTGTATTCGATGCTGGTGGAGCGTGTAGCGGAGATTGATCCCGCGTCCTAAGTTCAGACCGTGTTTATCCGGTTGTCACACCCGCCCACCAGATATAGTTGCGCGCGATTTTGCGGCATAGAGCTCAGCATAGGTGGGCGCGGTGACATCGCCGGCGATACCGAGCAGGGAACGGAATGCGTTGAACGGATAGAAGCGACGGTTGAAGCGAAACGTGAACT
>JAYUZG010000151.1:0-3020 GCA_043751985.1 Betaproteobacteria bacterium | reverse complement strand
CGATCGAGGCAAACAGACTCAAGAATAAAAGACAGCGCACGCGGTGTTCTACTCGCTTGCCACGGCAAGTTGTCTGCTTGCGTCCCGATGCGCGGTCTTGAAAGCGCGCGAGCCAAACTTCATGTGATGCGCACGCCCTAATTTCTCCTTGGCGAAATCGACCTCGAAGGCAAGCGTCAGTTGTTTGCCGTCCCAGTTGAAAGCGCGCAAAAACTGCTCGTTGTCTGCACCCGCTTTGTCCCACTTTGCGAGCAGTGAAGACGTGATGTAGAGCCGCTTGCCATCCCAGCTTTGCGACAGCATGTTGACTTGTTTACCGGTGACTTTTTCGTAGGTCTGCTTCGGTTGCTCGGGATTGCTGAGATCGAAATAACGCGTCTTGCCGTCCATGAAGGTATTGACCCATAGGCCTTTACCGTTGGCGGAAATGCTGATATCGACGGGCAGCGGAATCTTCGCCGGGTCACCGATGACCGCGACGTCCTTGGCCTGCCATTCGCCTTTCTTGTCTTGCTTGATCAACCAGATTTTCGAGGTCAGCGCCGTCGTTACCACCGCCCAGTTGTCCTTGCCGTTGAGCGACCATCTGATTTCCAGCGGCGCGCCCGGCACGTTCAAGACTTTCCTGGGCTTAAGCGTTTTCAGATCCCACACTACCACGGTATTGCCGAAGTGCTTCATCGCTTCCGCATCGGCGACGACTTCGCCGAGCGGGCGCATGTAGTTGTTCCAGCCGGTGAAGCTTGACGTAAGGAGGACGTTCTTGCGCGGGTTGGCGGCGATGTCATAACCATATCCGTCACCACCCTTGTCCTTCGGAATGTCGAAGGACTTGATGAAATCGCCTTTGTTGTTATACAGCGCGATGCCGGTCGTCCCGCCATGATCGGCGCTGTTGGACAAACTACCGACCAGCAGGCGGCCGGGCAACGCATAGAAGGTGTGCGGGCCGATATAGCCTGACTTGGCAGGAAGATCGTCGATGGTCCGCTGCAGTTTCGGCTTGGCGGGATCGGAGGCGATATCGAAGACGAAAATCTTGCTGTCGTCGAGATTGCCGGCCCACAGAAAGCGCCGATCGTCACTCAACCCCACGTGATGCGGTTCGCCGCGCCCGCCGACCGATAGCGAGTCAATGACCTTGCCGTAAGTCGCGGAGCCCGGCTTGACATCGATGGTGACCAGCTTGTCCTGTCCGTCCCCCAGCCCTTCGACGCCGAGGGTCCAAACGTAAACAAAATCTTCCTGTCCTTTGATGAGCTGTGAGATATACGGGGAATTGCAGGTCTCGTCGGCGTTCGCACCGGGGAGCGCGCTCAGCACGGAGATGACGCCGACGGCGAGAGTCGCGTGGCGCAGCATCGCTGCAAGTTTTGTGTTCAATCCATGGGCAATAAACATGCGGCCTCCAATTTTTGAATTGCCGCGAAGCGCGGCATGGATGAGATTGTAATGAAGCGCGGACGCCCAGTGCAATAATCCTTCGGCATAGCACTATTCCGCGTTCGCTTGCGTGAGTCGCGTACACTGGCGCTTGTTTATCCGGAATGCGCTATCCGTGACCCTCGCCGCCGCTCAATCGATTGTTCTGTTCGCGCATGGCGCGCGTGACCCGCAGTGGGCCGAGCCGTTCGAGCGTATTCGCGACCAGGTGCGTCGGGCGCGGCCGCAAAGCCAAGTTGATTTGGCGTTTCTGCAAACCATGCAACCGTCGCTGGCCGACGCCGTCGCCGAGCACGCGCGGCGTGGCATCGGGTCGGTGCTGGTGGTGCCGCTGTTTTTCGGACAAGGCGGTCATTTGAAGGAAGACCTGCCGCGATTGATTCAAGCCATCAGCGCCTCTCACCCGGGAGTTTCTCTGCGCGTCACGCCGGCGGCGGGAGAGGTGGACGAGTTGGTCGCGCTGATCGCGCGCTGGGTGGTGGCCGAGTTCGAGAAGACAGCGCCGGACGGAAGCCGTACCGTGTCCCGGCAAACTCGATAGAATCCCGCCTTTTGCCGAGGTCCCGGCGGGCTGAGTGACATGCAGGTCGTGCGAGGTGTACCGGATCAAGCCAGCGGTCCGGTCGCGCTCACCATTGGAAACTTTGACGGCGTTCATCTGGGACACCAGGCGATGCTCGCGCGCGTGCGCGAAGCGGCGCAGCGCCTGCGTGTTCCCGCGTGTGTGATGACGTTTGAACCGCAGCCGCAGGAATTCTTCGCGCCCGATCGCGCGCCGGCGCGTCTCACCAATCTGCGCGAGAAACTGCAACTCTTGCGCGCGTATGGCGTGGACAGATGTTATGTGTGCCGCTTCGGCTACGAGATGGCGCAGCAGGATGCCGCGATGTTTATCGGCGATGTATTGCTAAGAGGCGTGGGTGTGAAGTGGTTGTTGGTGGGGGATGATTTCCGCTTCGGTGCGCGGCGCGGCGGCGACTTTAATCTGCTCGCGGCGCGTGCGCCGCTGCATGGTTTCACGGTGGAGTCGATGCCGAGCTACGCGGTGGACGGCGTGCGAGCGTCGAGTACCGCGGTGCGCGGGGCGCTGGCCGCGGGTGACTTGACCCTGGCGGCGCGCTTGCTCGGCCGAGCTTACGCGATCGAAGGGCGGGTGGTGCGCGGCGCGGCGCGCGGCGCCAGCATGGGGTTCCCCACTGCCAACGTGTCACTGCGGCGATTGCGAGCCGCGCTGTCCGGAATTTTTGTGGTCGAAGTTGAAGGAATCGAAGCATCGCCGTTGCGCGGCGTCGCCAGTCTGGGCCTCAATCCCACGGTGACTGATGGTGGCGGCTATACGCTGGAAGTTTTCGTGCTGGATTTTCACGGGCAACTGTATGGCCGGCGTATGCGTGTGGTGTTCTTGCAGAAGCTGCGTGATGAAGAAAAATTCGCCGGCGTCGATGCGCTGATCGAGCAGATGCATCGTGACGTCGCGGCGGCGCGTCACTACTTTGCCGGGCAACGTGAGCAGGCTTCGCGCCGCGGCGATCAATCTGTTTGAGAGCAGAACTGTTTGAGAGAAGAATTTTGAGATA
>JAYUZG010000150.1:0-7574 GCA_043751985.1 Betaproteobacteria bacterium | reverse complement strand
GAGCCAAAAGGCGAAACCACCGGCATCCCAGCGTTGGTCGAATTCACGCTGGCGTTCCTCGGGCGTGGCTTCCAGCGCGACTTCAAGATGAAGTAATGTTCCTGGCCGAAGAACGACTCACGGGTGCGCTTGACGATGCCGTCATAGTCCGCCTTGCGCGCCTTGGTTACTTCGGGGTCCACCTTGCCGTTGCGTGCCGGCACACAGTAGTTGGCAGTACGCTGGAATACCGTGAGTTGCTTGGCCTGTTGCGCGATTTCCGGGATCGCTTGCACCGCCGTGGCACCGGTACCGACCACCCCCACGCGTTTCGCGGTGAAATCGACGCCGCCATGGGGAAAGCGGCTGGTGTGATAGCACTGGCCCTGGAATTTATCCATGCCCTTGAACTGCGGCAGGTTGGTGGTGGACAAGCTGCCAACGGCGGCGATGAGGAAACGTGCCGTGACCGCTTCGCCCTTGTCGGTGTGTACCGTCCACAGATTGGTTTTCTCGTCGAATTCGGCGCCGGTCACGCGCGTACTGAACTGCATGTCGCGCTTCAGGTCATGGCGCTTGGCTACGTGCTCGAGGTAGCGCAGGATTTCGGGCTGCTCGGGATAGCGCTCAGACCATTCCCACTCTTGCAACATCTGCTTGTCGAAAGTGAAGCAATAGATGTAGGCATCGGAATCACAGCGTGCTCCGGGGTAGCGGTTCCAATACCAGGTACCGCCAACGGTATCACCGGCCTCGAACACTCGCACGTTCAGCCCCAATTTATCGCGCAGCGATTTCAGCATGTAGATGCCGGAAAAGCCCGCGCCGATCACAACGGCATCGAAGTTTTGCATTGTGCCAGCCATTTTTTCCTCCTTGGGTTGGTTTACCACCAATGAATTCGGTGTTTGCTCATCGGGCGACGAATCGACGGATCACGGTCGAACGCCGCAGGATGCTTTGCAACCTTACCAGACCATTCGATCCATGGCGATCTGCCGTTCGTTGACAACTACCGTCCGTGCGGTAAATAGACATCTTGCTATTTTCCCGTTAAGCCGATTACCATATCGCCCGTATATGGAATATGGGTGACCCATATGAAGACCACAATCGATTTACAAGACGACTTGCTGGACCGCTCAAAACGCGTTGCTCGCCGTGACGGTCTAACTCTACGGGCGCTGATTGAGGAAGGATTGCGTTTGGCGCTTAAATCCAGAGAGCACAAACGCAAGACGTCTTTTCGAATGCAAACGTTCCGAGGAGATGGGTTGACAACGGAGTTTAGAGACGCTGGATGGGAACGGGTTCGAGACGAAATCTATCGTGATCGCAGTTGACACAAACATTTTGGTGTATGCCCATCGCGACGATGCCACGTTTCACGAAAAAGCCCGAATGTCGGTGGAATCGCTGGCGCACGCCAAATCGCAGTGGGCAATTCCCTGGCCGTGCGTACACGAGTTTATCGCCGTGGTTACCCATGCGCGCATTTTCAAGAGACCCACTCCTCTGGCGATCGCGGTGGCAGAAATTCGAGGTTTGACCGCGCTGTCAAATTTGTCATTCCTGAGTGAGGGCGACGGATACTTGGAACGATTGGAGACACTCGCGATTAACGCCAAGATTCAAGGAGGAGCAGTCCACGATGCGCGCGTGGCGGCCATTTGCCTCTACCATGGTGTATCCGAGCTTTGGTCTGCCGATCGCGATTTCACCCGCTTTCCGGCCTTAACAGTTCGCAATCCGTTGACAGATTGAGCCGGCGTTTCCGCGTCAAACTAAGAGGCGCCGCTCAATTAGATAAAGTAACTTGTGCCGTGTGAAGCTGCTCCTCTCTTACGCCTACCGTCCGCGCAGTTTCCAGCAAGGTATTCCAAGTCTCGCTCGCCACAGGCACGCCTTGCGCAAGGCGTTGCGCGCGCATGCGCTGCTCGGGCTCGCCCGGCATCACGATCTCGCCATCGGGCGCGGCAGGCTTGGCCGCTCTCACATAAGCCACGTAGCGCGCGACTTCCTCGGGAAACATATTTTCCGGGTCAACGCGTTTGGGATCGATATAAATCGACAACATGCCATTGGAAAAGCGCCGCTCGGTCGCCGTGGCTCCATTGCCGGTAAGCGCGCCCCCGAGCAGCTCGCACATGAGAGCTAATCCGGATCCTTTGTGAGCACCGAAAGCACGCAGCGCGCCTTTCCCTTTACGAATGTCGCGCTGCTCGCCCGGCTGATAGTCGCCATAGAGCATGCGCGGATCGTTGTTGATTTTTCCGTCCGGCCCGATAAGTGCATCTTGCGCCACCGCGCGGCCGCCTTGACTCGCCACCATGACTTTGCCTTCTGCGACGGTCGAAGTGGCAAAGTCCAGCAACAGAGGTTCGTGTCCTTGCAGTGGCACGCCGACGCAATATGGCGCGGTAGAGAAGCGTCTTTCGGCGCTGCCAAACGGCGCAACTAGAACGCTGCCGGTTGCATTCACAAAGTGAATCGACACCAAGCCATCCTTGGCCGCCATTTCCGCCCAGTCAGCCGCGCGTCCGATATGCCCTGCATGGCGCAGCGAAACCGATGCGAGTCCCATTGCTTTGCATTTGCTGATCCCGATCGCAACTGCTTGTGGCGCGACGGTCTGGCCAAACCCGTACTGCCCATCGACCACCGCTAACACGGGTGTGTCGACCAGGACTTTGATCTCCTGATCCGCCACTACCAGTTTGTCACGCATCATTTGAATGTAACGCTGGACTCGCACTACACCGTGGCTGTCGTGCCCGGTAAGATTGGCTGCGACCAGGTGGCGCGCAATGCGCTCCGACTCGCCGCGCGAACAACCCGCGACGGCAAATATCTCGGCGACCAGTTGTTGCAACGATTGCGCGGCCACGGCCACGGTTGATCCGCTCATAGTCAAAACACCTTTCCATTGTTATTGTCGATTAAGTGCATGTAGTTGAGATCGGCGACGAGCCTGATGCGCGCACCCGGTACGGCACCGGCCTTGGGACTCACTCGCCCACATACCTCGCTTCCGTTCAGACGGAAATATATAAGCGTTTCCATTCCCATCGGTTCGGTCACTTCGAGGCTTACTTCGAAAGCATGTTGCCCGGCATCGATCTGTGCACGCTGTTCCAGAATGTGCTCCGGTCGCAAGCCAAACAACAGACTCTCACGCCCGACCAACTGCCGGTAACGCGCGCTCCGCTCCGGCGGTACCACAAACGCAAGCTCAGATGTCAGGCGCACCTGCACTCCTTGCGCCGCGTCCTCCACCACGCAGGGCAGCAGGTTCATCGCGGGCGAACCGACAAAGCCCGCGACAAACTTCGTCGCGGGCGAATGATATAAGTCATGCGGCGTCCCTACCTGCTCGATGCGGCCCGCGTTCATCACCACCACGCGATCGGCCAGCGTCATCGCTTCCACTTGGTCGTGCGTCACGTAAATAGTAGTGGTGCGGACTTTCTGATGCACGCGCTTGATCTCGGTGCGCATCTGCACGCGCAACTTGGCATCCAGATTGGACAGCGGTTCGTCGAATAAAAAAACTTTTGGATTGCGCACAATAGCGCGCCCCATGGCGACGCGCTGGCGCTGTCCGCCCGACAATTGCTTGGGCTTACGCGCGAGCAGCTCGCCGATATCGAGAATTTTCGCCGCGTCTTCGACGCGGCGACGAATCTCGTCATTGGCCACTTTTTTCAGCCGCAAGCCGAACGACATATTCTCGAACACGGTCATGTGCGGATACAGCGCGTAATTCTGAAACACCATCGCGATGTCGCGGTCCTTGGGCGGCACGTCGTTCATCACTTCACCGCCGACCAGCACTTCGCCTCCGGTGATGTCCTCCAAGCCGGCGACCATGCGCAAAGTCGTGCTCTTGCCGCAGCCGGAAGGCCCAACCAGCACCACGAATTCCTTGTCCTCGATCGTCAGATCGATTCCGCGCACTGCAGGTGTCTCGTCATAGGTCTTGCTTAGCTTGCGCAGGATCACAGCGGCCATGATTTAGTCTCCATCAACCTTTGGTTGCACCCGCCGTTAATCCCGCGATGTAGTAGTCCATCAAAAATGCATAGATGATCAATGGTGGTGCCGCACCCAGCAGAGCGCCCGCCATAATCTGACCCCAGTTGAACACATCGCCTTTGATGAGCGTCGTGATGATTCCGACCGATAGCACGAGTTGATCCGTCGAAGTGGTGAAGGCGAGCGGATAGAGAAACTGCGCCCACGCTACGGTGAACGCGAAGATCGTCGCCGCGATGATGCCCGGCAGCGCCACCGGAATAAAGATCTGCGTCAGAGTCTGCAAATAAGTGGCGCCATCCATCAACGCGGCCTCGTCCAGTTCTTTCGGGATGCTGGCGAAATAACCGATCATCAACCAGGTGCAGAACGGGATGGTGAGAGTCGGGTAAATGATGACCAGTACCCACCAATGATTGATGAACTCGATCCCGGTGACATCATGCAGGAAGGCGAATATCTTGAACAAAGGAATAAACAGCAAGGTATCCGGGATGAGATAGGTCAGGAACACGCCGGTGGCGAGCGTCGCCGAGCCCCAGAAGCGCATGCGCGAGAGCGAGAACGCCGCCGGAATGCTCACCAGCATGGTGATCACTACCACGAGCAGCGACACCGCCGCCGAGTTGCGAAAGAAAGTGAGATACGTAGCGGAGGTGATCAACTCGACAAAATTCTTCAGCGTCGGTGCGAACACCCACCATGGATTAGTGGCGGCGGAAATCTCCGCGCTGGTCTTCAGCGACGTGATCAACATGAAAACCGGCGGCGTGAGAAAAAAAATCACGAACGCAAACAGGAACACGTAGGACCAGATCAGCGCACGTCTGCGGTCGCGATGCAGACTGGCGCGCGGCGCCGCAATGACCAGACTTGCGCTCACGTCGAAGTCTCGCTGCTGCGACGACCGATATCGCGCAGGATGAACACCGCCGCCACACCCAGAATCGGCAGCATGAACAACGACACGCAGGCGCCGAGCGGAATATCGTTGCTCGCAATCCCGAGTTGAAACGCCCAGGTCGCGAACACGTGGGTCTGGTCCACCGGGCCGCCGTTGGTCAGCACGCGCACGATGTCGAAATTGGCGAAGGTGACAATGAGCGAAAACAGCGCGGTGATGGCGATGATGTTGCGCATCATCGGCAGCGTGATGTACCACAGCTTCTGCCACCAGTTGGCGCCGTCGATGGCCGCCGCCTCGTACAACTGCTCCGGCACGGACTTGAGCGCGGCTAGGTACATAATCATGAAAAACGGCGCGCCCACCCAGACATTCACCAGGATCACCGCGAAACGCGCCCAATACGGATCACCGAGCCACGAAACACCCGGCAAGCCCACGCGCTCCAAAGCCCAGTTGAACGCGCTGTAAGAGGGATCGAACAGCCACAGCCACGCGAGCGTGCTCATCGCCGGCGGAATGACCCAAGGTACCAGTAGCATGCCACGCCACTTGCGCTGTCCTTTGGTTGGCACGTTATGGACGAAGTGCGCCACCATGAAGCCGATCAGTGCCTTGAGCAATACCGCGCTCACCGCAAAGATGATCGACTGCTTGACCACCATCCAGAAAGTTTCGCGCTTGAACAGGAATAAGAAATTGTCCACGCCGACGAAACGCACCATCGACTTGTTGAGAGTCGCCAGGTAAATCGAGTAAGCGGCCGGATAGATCACCAGTAACGCGATGATCAAAATGAGAGGTGACGCCATCGCCAGCGCAATGGTGGACTTGCGGCGCATCCACTTTGGCATCACGGCGGCTCTCAACTGCGCGTGAAGCCTTCCAGCTCCGAACTGGCCCAGCCGATCACTTTGTCTATCGGTTCCTTGCCTTGCGTGAACTTGGCAATCATTTTAGTGAGCGTCGCCTGCGCGTACATCTGCGTGGCGATCGATGCCGGCGCCGGCGCGCCGGGGATCGACACGATCTGCTCGCCTGCGGGTGGATAGTGATAGAGCGTGCCTTTCGGCGGCGAGACTTCGCCCCAGATCTTGAAATCGCGCAGCCCGGCAAACGCCGGCACGTCGAAGCCGCCGCTTGCCCTCACCATTTGTTCGACTGCTGCGCGCTGCGACAGATACATCAACAGACTGCGCGCGGCGGACTTGTTCTTGGAGAACTTCCACAGGCCCCAGTAGTAGGGCAAGCCGGGCTGGTAGCGGCCTTTCGGTCCTTTCGGCGCCGGGAAGGTCCACAACTGCTCGGCCACTTTCGGATTGTCGCGTTTGGCTACGGCATAAGCACTGGGCGGATTCATGATCAACGCGCCCTTGCCGGAGATCAGCCACTTGTTGTTCGACGAGTCATCCCAGGCGAACACGTCGGGCGGGAGAAATTGCACCAGTCTCTTGCAGTACTCCAGCGCCTGGCGCACCGCATCGGAGTTGGCCGTGACATTGCCCTTGGCATCCATCAGGTGCGCGCCATGCGCGGCGAAAATAGCGCCGGCGGAATCCACCGAGTCCGACGTCTGCCCCATGCCGATGCCGAACGGAAATCTCGCCTTGTGGCATTTCTCGGCGGCGACCAGAAACGCATCCCAGGTCCACTGCTCGGTTAAGCTCTTGTCCGGCGCAGCGCCGGGCGGATACATCCGGGTGAGATCGAGGCCTACGTGGCTCTTGAACAAATCGATGCGGCCGCACGGACCTTTCATCTGACTGCCCGCCGTGGCCGGAATCGCGATCCAGTGACCGTCCTGCTTGCCGAGGTACTCCACTGCCGCCGAGGGCGCGCCGTGCTGCGCGATCAATAATTGCATCAGATCGTCCATCGGCTCCAGATTCGCCGCCTGGCCGACCGCGTACCAGATGGGATACGAGAGGATGTCGTGGCCCGATTTTGCCTGCGCCTCGGAGGTGTGCGTGAGCACCAGCTTGCTGCCTTGCGAGGTGATGAAGTCGATCTTGATGTCCACTTTTTCCTTCGCTGCCCACTCGTTGCACAGCTTGGCCAGCGCGTCGTTAGCGCCGGGTACCCAATGGTCCCAAAAGCCTACGCTCAGCGAACCCGCGGCGTGCGCGGTGCGAACTAGCGGCGCCATCAGCGATGCCGCGGACGCGGCGCCGCTCGCGGCCAAAAACTTGCGACGAGTGAATTTTCGATGAAGCATTTTCGACTCCTCCTCACACACCCTACGAACGCGCTGCGTTTGACATATCATGTCACTTCGCGATCGCAGATCTGATGATGATCGTGGCGGAATCGTATACCTGTTCCACGAACGGTTCCACCTGATGATTCAAACGCGCCGCAGCGAGACCGACGTCGCCATCGAGTACACGAGCGTTCTTTAACCCATCTCAAAGAGGGCAAGTTGTGAGAGAAAACAAAGTAAAGTCAATCTGGAAAAACGGCGGCGCGGTCATCAATGGCTGGCTCGGCATTCCCAGTTCCATCGCCGCCGAGAATATGGCTCAGGCAAACTGGGACTCGCTCACGGTGGACTTGCAGCATGGGCACGTGGACTATCAGGTCGCAATCACCATGCTGCAGGCGATCAGCACCACCTCGATCACACCGATGGCGCGCGTGCCGTGGATGGAGCCTGGCA
>JAYUZG010000149.1:0-7112 GCA_043751985.1 Betaproteobacteria bacterium | reverse complement strand
GGTCATCGCCGCCGTCAGCGTCGTCTTGCCGTGGTCTACGTGACCAATCGTCCCTACGTTCACGTGCGGCTTGGTCCGCTCAAATTTGCCTTTTGCCATCTCGTTTCCTCAGTTCTCGATCTCGGAATATCTACCGCTCGGAAAATAAACCAAATATATGGAGCCCATGACCAGGATTGAACTGGTGACCTCTCCCTTACCAAGGGAGTGCTCTACCACTGAGCTACATGGGCGCTATCTCATCCAACCTGCCAACAACTTCTGTATCTCTCCGGATTCTCCCGGGGATGACTAAGAAACTATCTGCACGATTCTGTGGAGCGGGTGAAGGGAATCGAACCCTCGTCGTAAGCTTGGAAGGCTTCTGCTCTACCATTGAGCTACACCCGCCCGGCCACCTCAATCACTACGGGAACTCCAACCCCTGATCAACCACTCAACCAACGCGGCCACTGTAAGAACATTGATCCCTGAGAAGACCATGACAATGTTCTCGGCCTGCAAAATTCCAAGCTCAAAACTCCATGATCAAAAACTTCATGGTGGAGGGGGAAGGATTCGAACCTTCGAAGGCAGAGCCGTCAGATTTACAGTCTGATCCCTTTGGCCGCTCGGGAACCCCTCCGAACGAAACCGCGAATTATCGTTATTTATCCAAGCGATGTCAACGATATATGTGCGCATGATCGCACAAGACATGCGTAATGAGGCGTTTTCAGGGCGCCGATGACACGCGCATCGATTGCGCGGACGCAGCCGTACCAAGTCGCGCAATGCCGCCTGTGTTATTTTCCTTGCTTCCCAGCCTAGGCCGGCCATTCCAATGAAAATAACTAACATCGCAACCATAGTTACAAGAATTCCCTACACCTGCGGCGGCCCGCTGCCCACGCTCGGCGGCAAGACGTGGGACACTGCCGACACCTTGTTGGTGCGTGTGGATACCGATGAAGGCGTCACTGGCTGGGGCGAAGCATTCGGCTATAACATCATTCCTGCGACGAAGGCCGCGATCGACGAAGTCATCGCACCGCTGTATATCGGGCGCGACGCAACGCAGATCGAAGCGCTGTCGTTCGAGATGCAGCAGAAGATGCATATCTTCGGGCGCTTCGGTCCTGCCATCTTTGCTATTGGCGGCATCGACATCGCATTGTGGGATATTGCCGCGAAACGCGCCGGCAAACCGCTGTACCAGCTCCTCGGCGGAAGTGCCAAGAAAGAATTGACCTGCTATGCAAGCCTGATGCGCTACACCGATCCGCGTATCGTTGCCGACAACACGGCGCGCGCGGTGAGCCAAGGTTTCGAGTTGGTCAAGCTGCACGAGATTACGATAGAGGCGACCCGCGCGGCGCGCGCGGCCGCAGGCCCGGAGATCGCGCTGATGCTCGACACCAATTGTCCGTGGTCGGCGAAAGATGCCGTGGACATGGCGAAGAAGCTGCGCGAATTTGAGCTGTATTGGCTGGAAGAACCTTGCTGGCCACCCGAGAACGGCGCGGCTTTGGCGCGTGTGCGCCGCGAAGGGGGTATCCCGATCGCCGCCGGCGAGAACTGGACGACCTCCACTCAGTTTCATCAAATGTTCGAAGCGGGCGCCGTGGATTTTGCGCAATTCAGTCCGACCAAATGCGGCGGCATTTCGGAGGCGCGCAAGATCATCGCGCTCGCGGCCGCTCACAACGTGGCGATCGCGCCGCACACTCCGTATTTCGGCCCCGGTTTCCTCGCCGGATTACATCTCAACGCCGCGCAGCCGCAGGACGTGCTGGTGGAGTGGCTCTACTTCGATCTGGAAACCACTCTGTACTGGGGCGCGATCCTGCCATCCAAAGGCAAGGTCAACGTTCCGCAAGGGCCGGGCCTGGGATATGATCCGGACGCCAAACTCGTGGCCAAATACGGTCGCTAATTTTTCAGGGCAAAAATAAACTCGATCTCCACTGCGGAGTTGCGCGGTAACTCTGCCACGCCCACCGCGCTGCGCGCGTGCCGGCCGGCATCGCCGAGAATTTCCACCAGCAAGGCGGATGCCGCGTCGATCACCACCGGTTGATCGTTAAACCCCGGCGCGGACGCGACGAAACCGGTGAGCTTCACCGCGCGCGCGACTCGATCCAGTGATCCAGTCGCCTGCTTGAGCACCGCTAACGCTTGCAACACACATTGGCGCGCGCCAGCCTGGGCATTTTCCATCGTCGCGTCACGGCCAAGCTTCCCCGTCACCATCGCCTGACCGGGCGCGGACCACGGGACCTGGCCACTCACGTAGGCGATTTCGCCTTGCAACACAACGGGTACATACTGATACATAGGCTTGCCCGCCGCAGGCAACTGCAAGCCCAGTTCTTTCAATCGTTGCTCGATCATTTCGTTCCCTTCAATTTACGGCATTTCGAAAATCTGTCGCAATGCCTTGCCAATCGCGCTCAAGCGGCACAAGCTGGTTGTCGTTGTATAGGATTGCACAGATCGTCCGTAACTGCCATTCAGTTTCTGAACGCAACCGGAGGAATACGCCATGAATGTCATCTACAGTAGCCACCACTATTTGGTCACGGAGTTTCCTGGAATCGATGGGTGTGAGTTGATCAAGAAGAACCCCGGCGTGGGCACCTATTTCCAAGGGGCAGCCGCGGCGAATTTTCGCAACATGCTGGGGCAAGCCGCCGCGGAAGATTCGTCCTTAGACAACATTGACGAATTTCTCGGCAATTACGACGCCTTACTCAATCAGCCGGCCATTTATCACTGAACCAGTTCTCACTGTTTGCGCGCGAGGCCACATTGCAAATCAAAAAAGGCACGCCGGAGGGCGTGCCTTTTAATTTGCGGCTAGCACCCGCTCATGGAGAAATCACCATCCACTGGAACAGCGGCGAGTAGGCCTGCAACATCACGAATACGCCGATCAGCGAGGCCAACGACAAACTGTGCCAGAACACATAGCGCAGAATCACGCCTTCCTTGCCGATGTAATTCGTCGCCACCGAGGCGACCACGATGCTTTGAGCGTCGATCATCTTGCCCATCACGCCACCGGAACTGTTGGCCGCGGCCATCAAAATCGGATTCAGACCGAGCTTGTTCGCGGTGATGACTTGCTGGCTGCCAAACAGTGCATTGGATGCCGCATCGGTTCCCGTCAACGCTGTGCCGATCCAACCGATCAAGGTGCCGAAGAATGGATACAGCCAACCGGTATTCGCGAACGCAAGACCGAGCGTGCCATCCATCCCCGAATAGCGCGTGGTGTAGCCCAGTGCCAACATGGCGATGATGGTCAACAGCGAATACTTCATGATGTCAAAGGTCTCGATCCAGGTCTTGGTCATTTCCTTCACCTTGAAGCCCATAACGAAACCGGATATCACTGCGGCAATCAAGATGCCGGTGCCGATCGCCGAGAGCACGCCCCACTTCCAGATCGCCGGTTCGGTTCGCGGCGTATCCACGGCCGGGAACACTCGCTGCACCATCTTGTGCAGTCCGTCGATCTGCCACTCCCAGTAGGTAATTCCCGGCCAGTTGAGGATATGGTTCTTCACCCACGGAATTCCCCACAGCACCAGTACCACCGTGAGAATGACCCAGGGTGTCCACGCTTGTACCACACGCTCGCGGCTGTGTTTATGTCCTTCGTGATTCGCGAAAGCCTGCGCATAGGAGACCGTCTCGCCTTTGCCAGTGGGATCGAGCATCACTTGCTTCGGCTTCCAATACTTGAGGAAGGTCGCAAGCAGCAACATCGAGATCATCGCGGACAACATATCCACCAGCCATGGCCCGTGAAAATTGGAAATAAGGAATTGCGGAATCGCGAAACTCACGCCCGCGACCAGAATCGCCGGCCAGATTTGCATGGTGCGACGGAATCCGCAAAAAGTCGCCACCAGCCAGAACGGTACGATCACCGAGAAAAATGGCAACTGCCGTCCGACCATTGCCGAGAGCTGCAACATGTCGAAGCCAGTCACGCTTTGCAGCACGATGATCGGCGTGCCTGATCCACCGTAAGCAACCGGCGCGGTATTCGCAATCAACGACAAGCCCGACGCAGCGAGCGGATGAAATCCCAGCCCGATCAACATCGCACCCGTCACTGCGACCGGCGTCCCGCCTCCGGCCGCGCCCTCGAAAAACGCACCGAAACAAAACGCGATCAGCACTAACTGCAAGCGCCGATCGTTGGTGATCCCACCCACACTGTCCTGCAGCACCACGAACAAATCTGCTTTCACCGTCATCCGGTAAAGAAAGATCAGATTGAAAATGATCCAGCACACCGTGGTAACCGCGAAAAGTGCGCCGAAGAAAGCCGCGCGCGCCGCAAGGCCAGCCGGCATGCCCAGCACGAATAACGCGATAACTGCCGCAGCCACCAAACCACCGATGGCCGCGTAGTGGGCCTTGATGTGGAATATTCCCAGACCACCCAGCAGCACAACGACCGGAATTGCGCAGACCAAGGTCGACAATATCGTGTTGCCGAACGGGTCATAGACTTGCGACCAGATTTCCATCGTGTCTCCTCCCAAGATTTTATTGTGTGACCAACTCGCGTGGCGCGGGCGTCCACGAGTTGGAGCTTGCCGGAGTATATCCAAATCCCCGTGTTGCGCGGCAACAGTCTTCGACCTTCGCGCACTGGATCACCGAACTCCTGCTGCGCGCATCGAATCACAGCGTAAACTTCCAGCCTTCCATCGCAACGTTAGCGTCCCGCTAGTAAACAGCGCTTGAACTCCTCAGCTTCTCGCAATAAGGCCGTCGTTGCGCTGGCATTGGTCTGCGTGATCTGGGGCTACAACTGGATCGCAATGAAAGTCGGCCTTGCGTACGCCGGCCCGTTTAAGTTTGCCGGAATCCGCTTTCTGCTGGCGGCGATTGTATTGATTCCGATTGCGCTTTGGCAACGCGAGCCGCTGCTTCCGGCGCGCTCACACTGGAAGCCAATCCTAATCTTGGGGGTCGGCCTGGCAGGAAATTTCGGAGCCTGTTTCACCGCGTTGAAAATTGGCGGTGTCGGCAAGACTGCCGTGTTGGTTTACACCATGCCAATCTGGGTGTTGATCTTTGCGCACTTATTCCTGCACGAGACGTTATCGCGCTGGCAATGGACGTCGGTCTGGGTCGCTGCGGCCGGTCTTGCGGTTCTCATCGGGCCGTGGGACCTGCACGGCGGCGCGATCGCCAGCGTGATCGCCGTGGCGGGCGGAATGTTCTGGGGCGCCACCGTGGCCTACGTCAAGCATTTGCAGAAACACCACTCCATCTCCACTTTGATGCTGACTCTTTGGCAGATGATGATCGGCGCCATTATCATCGCGTCAATCGGATTGCTGTATGAAGCCGAACCTATCCGCTGGACACCTGAATTCATTGCGGCCTTGGGCTACACGGTAATTCTCGGTTCGGTGCTCGGCTGGCTGTTGTTCTATTACGCTCTGCGCCGGCTGCCTGCTGGACTGGCCAGCCTGGGTACGCTCGCAACGCCGATCATCGGTGTGCTCGCCGCCGCCGCGCAATTAGGCGAGCGGCCAAGCACGAGTGAGCTGAGCGGCATGTTGCTAATCGTCGCCGCACTGGCGATGCTCGCCTGGACTCCCAGGCGAAGCGCAGCGTAGAGAGCTGTCCCCGGGTGCTATAGTGCTTTTCACTCTCTCGGAAATCTTCCCCGATCATGAAAATTGACCTTTGCTATGGACGCGGCATGTTCCCGGTCCAATTCGACGAACGATGGGACGTGGACATTATTCGCAAGCCCGCGATGCCGATCGTGCCCGACCAGCAAACCGCGGTTTTGGCAGCCTTGAACGAGGGAGTCGGCGCGCGTTCCCTAGTGGAGGAAGCACGCGGGAAGACCAGCGCATGCATTCTGATTTGCGACATCACCCGCCCCGTGCCCAATGGTTTATTGCTGCCGCAGATCTTGCGACAATTGCTCGAAGCCGGCATGCGTCAAGACAAGATTTGTATTCTGATTGCCACGGGATTGCACCGCCCCAATGAAGGCAAAGAACTCGAAGAGTTGATTGGAGACCCTTGGGTACTGCAACACTTTCGAGTCGAGAATCATTTTGCCCGCAATGACGCGGACCACGTTGATCTAGGTCTCACGCGCGGCGGCACGCGCGTAAAACTGGATCGCCGGTTTGTCGAAGCGGATTTGAAGATCGTGACTGGTTTAGTAGAGCCGCATTTCATGGCCGGTTACTCCGGGGGCCGCAAAGTCATCGCGCCGGGAATCGCGCATCGCGAGACGATCACCACATTTCACAATGCGCGCTTCATGTCCCACCCCAAGGCCGACAACTGCATTCTCGATGGCAATCCGCTGCATGAAGAGCAACTCGATATCGTGCGCATGCTGGGCCGCGTGTTCGCCGTCAACACGGTCATCGACGAACATCGAAATTTATCCTTCGTCAATTATGGCGAGATCGTCGAGAGCCATCTGCAATGCGTGGAGTTCACCCGTGAGTATGTCATCGTGCCGTCGAAACGGCGCTACCACACTGTAGTTACCAGTGCAGCCGGATACCCGCTCGACAAGACCTACTACCAAACAGTGAAGGGCATGGTTGGTCCCGTCAACATTTTGGAACCCGGCGGCAATCTGATCATCGTATCAGAGTGCTCCGAAGGTTTAGGCTCCGAGGAATACGCCGACGCGCAGCGCCGCTTGATTGGTCTCGGCACCGACGGATTTTTCGCCGATATCAGCGGCAAGGACTACGCCGATATCGATGAATGGCAGACGCAGATGCAGTTAAAGCCTATGCGCGCGGGAAAAGTATATCTCTACGCCGGAAAATTATCGGCGTCGGATAAATCCCTCACCGGCGTTCACATGGTAGATTCAGTGGACCAGATTCTCCGCGAATGCGTGACGGAGAGTGGCAACGCGTCCGTTGCCGTGATTCCCGAAGGGCCTTACGTCGTGCCGGTATTTCAGGCCGCGTGACAGGTGATTAGCACAGTCTGATTTGACGGCGTGCCGCATTGAATCAACCGTGCTTATCCGGTTGTCACACCCGCCCACCAGATATAGTTGCGCGCGATTTTGCGGCATAGCGCTCAGCATAGGTGGGCGCGGTGACATCGCC
>JAYUZG010000148.1:0-6341 GCA_043751985.1 Betaproteobacteria bacterium | reverse complement strand
GGCCTTCTCATCTTCGCTCCTCTATCGGGCTATTCCTTCGCCCATCAGAGCAGGTACTTCACTTAGATGCCAGTCTTAATTTCCGGGGCCACTTCTAACGACGTATTGCGACGAAATCGGACTTATTCAGTGTTTCCCTAGCGGCCGGCGCCAATCGAGTTATACATAGTGGTTACATTCAGTGGAAGTAAACCATTGGGAATCGATAGCAAAACTCGCTATAGTGCCCAGTTGCTTTTTTCGCCGAAGTCAGTCCGACGGCAGACTCATGAACTCCATTCGCATCCGCGGCGCGCGCACTCACAACCTCAAGAACATCAGCCTCGATCTGCCACGCGATCAACTGATCGTGATCACCGGCTTGTCCGGCTCGGGCAAGTCATCACTTGCCTTCGACACGCTCTACGCGGAGGGTCAGCGCCGCTACGTGGAATCGCTGTCCGCTTACGCGCGGCAATTTCTGGAATTGATGGAGAAGCCGGATGTCGATGTGATCGAAGGTCTGTCGCCGGCAATTTCGATCGAACAAAAAGCCACCAGCCACAATCCGCGTTCCACCGTCGGCACGGTGACCGAGATTCACGATTACCTGCGGCTGCTGTTCGCGCGCGTGGGCGAGCCGCACTGCCCCGATCACGGCACCGTGCTGGCCGCGCAAAGCGTGTCGCAGATGGTGGATCACGTGCTGCGGCTTCCCGCCGCCACGCGCTTGATGATCCTCGCGCCGCTGGTGGTTGCGCGCAAAGGTGAGCAGGCAGAGTTGATCGAAGATTTGCGCGCGCAGGGCTTCGTGCGCGTGCGCGTCGATGGCACCGTACACGATCTGGATCAAGCGCCCAAGCTCGGCAAAGGGCACAAGCACAGTATCGAACTGGTGGTCGATCGGGTCAAAGTAGACGCGGAAATGAAGCAGCGCCTGGCCGAATCGTTCGAGACCGCGCTGCGTCACGGCGGCGGTAAGGCGATCGCGGCGGAGATGGACAGTAACAACGAGCACCTATTCTCGGCAACCCTCGCCTGTCCGTTATGCAGTTACTCCCTGCCCGAGCTCGAACCGCGTCTGTTCTCATTCAACAATCCTATGGGCGCGTGTCCGAAGTGCGACGGCCTCGGCTCGATCACCTTCTTCGATGCAAAACGTGTCGTGGCGTTTCCACACATGTCCCTCGCGGCGGGTGCGATCAAGGGATGGGATCACCGCAATCAGTTTTATTTTCAGATGTTGACCAGCTTGGCGCTGCATTACGGCTTCGACATCAACCAGCCCTTCGAATCGCTGCCCGAGTCGATTCGGTACGCGGTACTGCATGGATCGGGAACCAGCACGATCAAATTCCAATACATCGGAGAGCGCGGCGGCAAATACACGCGCGAGCACGCGTTCGAAGGCGTGCTACCGAATCTGGAGCGGCGTTATCGCGAGACCGATTCACTGATGGTGCGCGAGGAGTTGGGCCGCTTCCTCAATGCGCAGCCCTGCCCCGAATGCAACGGCACGCGGCTGCGGCGTGAGGCGCGGCACGTGTTTGTCGGCGGCAAGTCGATCCACGATGTCGGCACGCTGGCGCTGCGGCAAGCACATGATTTTTTTGACACGCTGAAACTGGAAGGCAATCGCATGGCGATCGCGGACAAGATCGTGCGCGAGATCGCCACTCGTCTCACATTTCTCAATAACGTCGGCCTGGAATACTTGAGTCTGGATCGCTCGGCCGCGACACTCTCCGGCGGTGAGTCGCAGCGTATTCGGCTCGCCTCGCAGATTGGCTCCGGCCTGACCGGCGTGCTGTACGTGCTGGACGAACCTTCAATCGGCCTGCATCAGCGCGATAACGAACGACTTTTGGCGACGCTGAAGCATTTGCGCGATCTGGGCAACACGGTAATCGTGGTCGAGCACGATCAGGAGGCAATCGAAGCAGCCGATCATGTTGTCGATATGGGTCCTGGCGCAGGTGTACATGGCGGTGCCGTCATCGCGCAGGGAACACCCGCGCACATCGAGCAGCACCAGGAGTCGCTGACCGGCCAGTACCTGTCCGGCCGCCGTGGCATCGCGGTACCGGCGTTGCGCAACCCGCCGCAGAATCGCGAGCGGCTGATCGTAACCGGCGCCACGGGCAACAATTTGAAGCAGGTTACCTTGTCGATCCCGTCCGGGTTGTTTGTGTGCGTGACCGGCGTCTCCGGTTCGGGCAAGTCGACGCTGGTGAATGACACCTTGTACTGCGCGGTGGCGCGCCAGCTCTACGGCAGCAGCGAAGAGCCGGCGCCGTTCGATGAGATGATTGGCCTGGAGCACTTCGATAAAGTGGTCAACGTGGACCAGAGCCCGATCGGGCGCACGCCGCGTTCCAATCCGGCCACGTATACCGGGCTCTTTACGCCGATAAGAGAGCTATTCGCGGGCGTGCCCTTGTCGCGCGAGCGCGGTTACGGCGCCGGACGTTTTTCCTTCAACGTCAAGGGCGGCCGCTGTGAGACCTGCCAAGGCGATGGCGTAATCAAAGTCGAGATGCATTTTCTGCCCGACGTGTACGTTCCTTGCGAAGCATGTCACGGCCGCCGCTATAACCGTGAGACCTTAGAGGTACGCTACAAGGAGAAAAACATTTCCGATGCGCTCGACATGACCGTCGCGCAGGCGCAAGAATTCTTCAGCGCGGTGCCGAGCATCGCGCGCAAGCTCGCCACCTTGACCGAAGTTGGCCTGAGTTACATCAAACTGGGACAAAGCGCGACCACTCTGTCCGGCGGTGAAGCACAGCGCGTCAAGCTCTCATTAGAGCTGTCCAAGCGCGATACCGGGCGCACTCTCTACATTCTCGATGAGCCGACCACCGGTTTGCATTTTCACGACATCGCGCTGCTGCTCAAAGTGCTGCAGCGGCTGCGTGATCACGGCAACACCATCGTGGTGATCGAACACAATCTCGACGTGATCAAGACCGCGGATTGGGTCATCGACCTCGGTCCCGAAGGTGGCGACGGTGGCGGCCGCATCGTCGCTGAAGGCACACCCGAAGACATCGCCGCGCACCCCGGCAGCCACACCGGCCGCTACCTGAAGCGCGTGCTGTTGCCAGCCACTACGCCGAAGCGACGCAAAAGTGCCGCGTGAAAGACACGGACCGCGATTGACCTAGTTCTGTAGTTTCGTAGCCCGGACGAAATCCGGGGAAGAATGAGAATTCAATTTCCCTGGATTACGCTTGCGCTGCATCCAGGCTGCATATTGGCCCGATCCCGCGTGAGAGCCACCGCGCTCATTGTGAGAATCACCGCCGCGGCTATAAGAGCTTGGGTCAGGCTGTGGGTATAGCCGGCGACTAAGGGGCCGGCGATTTGGCCCAGCGCGAAAGCGGAGGTCATCGCAGCCATCAGCGGACGCGCGCGCTCCGCGGCGACGCGGCGCGCCTCTTGCATTCCAGCCATGGTAATCACCATAAAGGTTCCGCCCACCAATAAAGCTGAGAGCAGAATACCGAGCATCCCTGAGAGAATAAGAGGCAAGACGACTCCGGCTGCCATCAACAAGCTGGCAACGATCCAGACTTTTCGCTGGTTGGAAAATACGCCGCTCACCAGCGTCGATGCCGCGGCCGCGATACCGAACACGGGCCAGACCCAGCCGAACAGATTAGGCTCGACGATGACCATCTTTCCCATTGCAGGCAAGAAGGTCGCGGGGATAATGTAACCGAAACCAAACGCGCCGTAGCACAGCACCAGCGGCCAATCATGCGAGTCGAATCTTATGGGCGCGGCTTGCGCTGCGGCGTTCGCTCCAGTTTCAAATACTCGCCACAGACAAGCCGTCGCCGCGAACGACACGATCCCAAGCGTTATCCAGGCTGTGGCCGACGAGGCATGCCAAGTCATCAGCTCAAGACACACCGCACCGGCGACCGCGATGCCCACGCCCACCCCGGCGTAAACACCGCCGCGCATTGACGCTCGTGCAAGCGCCCACGCGGACACGAACACCAGAAGCCATGCGCTCGCCACACCGGCGACCACGCGCAGCACGAACCAATAAGCGAAGCTCTGATACAGCCCCATCGCCAATGTTGACACACTGATCAGCAGCAGGCCAACGCGAATCGTGGTGGACGAGGAAAGCGGCAAGCGTATGGCGGACAGCGCACCGGCCAGGTAACCGAGATAATTGGCCGACGCCAGCCAGCCGCCTTCGGTTAGAGTCAGGCCGACATCGCTTTGCATCATCGGCAAGAGCGGCGTAAAGGCGAAGCGCCCAATGCCCATGGCCACTGCGAGAGCGGCCAGTCCGGCGAAAGTAGCAGACAGTGCGTTCATGAGCGGAGTATAAGTTGACCGCGTTCTTATAAAAAGTGAATAATTCAGACGAGCTTTTTCTTCTGTGCCGCTGCGCCAGATGCGCGAAGTGTGTTCGCCGGCTCTTAATTGTTATGACCAAGACCAAGATCAAACCCGAACCAAGCGCCAGCAGCAAAATGCTGATTGAAGCGGCGCGCGCGCTCTCGAATGATCTTGCGCACCTCAAGTTTCCATCGCCGATCACGCACGTCTATGACCCGCTGCAATACGCGTTCGAGCCGTATCAACAGTACCTCGAGCGCTTCGCCCGCGCGCCCAAGCGCGTGGTTCTGGTAGGGATGAATCCCGGCCCCTACGGCATGATGCAGACCGGCGTGCCTTTCGGCGAAGTCGCGGCGGTACGCGACTGGATGGGAATCAGCGCGAAAATCAAATCACCGCCAAAGCAACACGCGAAGCGAATCATTCAAGGTTTCGATTGCCCGCGCTCCGAAGTGAGCGGACGGCGCGTGTGGGCGTGGGCCGCCGCGCGCTTTGGCTCCGCCGAGAAATTTTTCAGAGAGTGCTTCGTCCTCAACTACTGTCCTTTGGTGTTCTTGGAAGAATCGGGCCGCAATTTCACGCCGGATAAATTGCCCGCCGCACTGCTCACGCGAATTTACGCTGCTTGCGATCGGCATCTCGCCATCGCGTTGACTGCGCTCGCGCCCGCGTGGGCGATTGGCATCGGCGGCTTCGCCGAAAAACGCGTGCGCGTCGTGCTGGAAAGCTCGCACATCGACGGCACCGTCGCGTGCGCGATACGCGCCGGAACGATTCTGCATCCGAGTCCCGCGAGCCCCGCAGCGAATCGTGGCTGGGCCGAGGCAGTGGACAAGCAGTTGTCAGCGCTCGGGGTATTCAATTCAAAAACCGTTGACTAAGCATGGCTACCATTGAGCACTGCCGGGAGATCATATGAGCACGCCAAAGGCAGAAGTTGCGTCGATGCTTGAAGCTTTGCCGGAGGGCATAAGTTTGGAAGATATTCAGTACCACTTGTACGTCCTTGAAAAAGTGAAACGCGGCCTGGAGCGTCCTGACACGGAAGGCGCAATATCTCACGAAGAGGCCAAGACTCGCCTCGGAAAATGGCTCTCCACTTCACTTGGTTGCCGGGAGCAATCGAAGACATCAAGGCAATCACCGAGATCACCCACGCCATTCGCCAATTGATAGCGCCACCGCAGCCCGCCAAGAAGCGGTCAATCGGATTCGTTCAGAACGATTGAAACAGCTTTATACATTTATGCAGGCCTGACCCCGTTGCCTGTGTGCATCTGCTCAAATATGCTGCCGGTCTGCTCGGGTGTGGCAATGGCGGCGATGGTGCCAATCACCATATGCGGATATGGTTCCTCCGGCAGCGTGCATCGTTCGAAGATGCCATCAATTGTGGTCTGCGCCCATGCCGTGAGTCCGAGGGAAAGAAGCAAGCCCGCTGCGACGCAATTCAAACCGGCACGCTGGGAGCGCTGGGAGCGCTGGGAGCGCTGGGGTCGTCCGAAATCGGGTATTTGGGAGGCTTCACTTTTCTCCGCAGTAGGCAAGCACGAAGTCAAGTCGTTTTTATAGTATGCATAGCTATCAAAGTTAGTCCTCAAAGGCCATGAGTCTTACGACCTCAACGCACACCGCGCACCTTTGCCGCAGCGACGATACGACTTTGATCGTGGCGTGTAAAGAGTCCAAGATCAGTTTATGTGCACTGGTTCGCTGACAATTGCTCAGCTACGACCTCTTGCCACGGTAGCTTGGTCGCTTTCGGTCACGTCGTAATACACAGCGACATAAGTCTACTGCGCGACTCCCTTCTAGCGCCGAGTAAGCGCCCGGTGAACCGCCTCCGGCTCACGTGCGATGACCGCAAGGAAGGCTCTTGATGCACCCGTGGGTGTTCGTCGTCCTTGTTCCCATTGCTCAAGACTGCGTTTGCTGAACCCAAAGTTGCGAGCGAATTCCTCTTGCGACATCTGCACTTTCTCGCGGATGGCTTTGACATC
>JAYUZG010000147.1:0-4676 GCA_043751985.1 Betaproteobacteria bacterium | reverse complement strand
TTTTGACTTCGACAATCAAATTGCCCAACAAAAATCTCCACCGCCTAATTTCCATCACCCCAGCTCCCAGGCTGTACACCAGAATCGACTATAGCTCCCGGTGGCGCGCGCCTTGCGCAGCAAACAGGGAAGCAGTCTGCAAGGCTATCCCAAGCGCCTCACCAAGAAGCCGCCCTTCGCTATTGTCCAGGTTCTGCCTGTAGAAATGCTCGATAAGGATTTCGATCCGCTGCTGTTATGGTATGACGCCATGGCGCAAGGAGACGCCGAGGAAAGCTCGGAGTGAGCACGTGTCGGTGCTGCGCCGTACCCAGCGATCAGCGAGCGTCCCAGTGTGACGACGGCCGAGCGGCTAATAACATGCAGTGATGTGAGTCCTCGTGGACGTGGCGGTGAGCCGCAGACAGTGCGAAAATACCCAACAGCGCTGTATACAACAACCGCAAATCGAGGAGATCGCATGGCTACGCAGCAATTTCAAAACTACATCGCCGGTGAGTGGACCGCGGGTGCTACTTGGTCGAAGAACATCAATCCGTCAGACCTGAGCGATGTGATCGGTGAATTTGCCCAGGCGGATAAGGCGCAAGCCGAGCGCGCGATCGCGGCGGCGAAGGCGGCGCAGGCCGCGTGGGCCGCGTTCAACGTGCAGGCGCGCGCCGATATGCTGGACAAGATCGGCAACGAAATCATCGCGCGCAAAGACGAGCTCGGAAAACTTCTGTCGCGCGAAGAAGGCAAGACCTTGCCGGAAGGCATTGGCGAAGTCACGCGCGCGGGTAACGTGTTCAAGTTTTTCGCCGGCGAAGTGCTGCGCCGCTCCGGCGAATTGGTGCAATCGGTTCGCTCCGGCATCGACGTCGAGATTACCCGCGAGCCGGTGGGCGTCGTGGGCATCATCGCGCCGTGGAATTTTCCGGCAGCCATTCCCGCATGGAAGCTGGCCCCCGCGCTCGCCTACGGCAATTGCGCGGTGTTCAAGCCCGCCGATCTGGTGCCCGGCTCGTCTTGGGAGATCGCCAAAATCATCGTCAATTCCGGCATCCCGAGCGGTGTATTTAATTTGATCATGGGACGCGGCAGCGTGGTGGGCGATGTGCTGGTGAACGATCTTCGCGTCGATGCGATCAGCTTTACCGGTTCGGTGGAAACCGGTACCAAGATCGCGCAGAAAGCGGTGGCACGGCTGGCCAAGATTCAGCTCGAAATGGGCGGCAAAAATCCAATGGTGGTGCTGGACGACGCCGACGTGAAGACCGCGGTGGAGTGCGCAGTGAACGGCGCGTATTTTTCGACGGGCCAACGATGCACCGCTTCGTCGCGGCTCATCGTCACCAAGGGTATTCACGACACTTTCGTCAAAGCGCTGATCGAGCGCCTGAAGGGGCTCAGCATCGACAACGCGCTCAAGGCTGGCGTGCATATCGGTCCGGTGGTGGACAAGAATCAGTTGAACCAGGACTTGTTCTACATTGAGGAAGGCAAGAAAGAAGGCGCGAAGCTCGCGTTCGGCGGAAATTTACTGAAGCGCGAAACCGACGGCTTTTATTTGGAGCCCGCGTTGTTCACTGAAACCAGCAATAGCATGCGTGTCAACCGCGAGGAAATTTTCGGCCCGGTCGCCACCGTGATCGTGGCCAAGGACTACGACGAGGCGCTCGCGCTCGCCAACGACACGCCGTTTGGTCTGTCGTCCGGCATCTGCACCGGTTCGCTCAAGTACGCCTCGCATTTCCGCCGCAACAGCCAGGCCGGCATGGTGATGGTGAATCTGCCCACCGCAGGCGTGGATTACCACGTGCCCTTCGGTGGACGCAAAGGATCGAGCTACGGTCCGCGCGAACAAGGGCGCTACGCGGCGGAGTTCTATACGACGGTTAAGACCGCGTACGTCGCCGCGCTCTGAGTTTGAAAATGATTGCGCGGGTGCGCTGAATTGCGTGCCCGCGTAGTTTTCTTGCGGCCAGTAACTCAGCCTGACACCGATTCCCGCTTCGTGCGTTGATCCGGAGAGAAATTCTTCGAGAGGCACAGCGTGTGGCGTGAGAGTGTTATTGCATTGATGTTGCTTTTGACCGGCCTGCCGGTTTCTGCGGACGACTACAACTTCCCGGCCGAGAGACGAGTAGGCCGAACCTACTGGGCGCGGCCCGGAGTCAACGACACCAGCGTCGATTTCTTCAAAGACTCGGAACTACGCAATCGGCTGCCGGTGTATCGAAAGACGCGCTTCAAGATCAGAGAACTGGTCGCGCTGGATACGTTTCCCGAAGCGACGATTCTTTACAAGGTCAGACTCGATTCAGGCGACGAAGGCTACATCGGGCTGGCACAATTTGAAGAAGGTCTTTACGCCGAATTGCGCAAGAATCAAGTCATGAGTTCCGACTTCACGCCGCCACTGGGAGTCGGACTGCACGTGTACATTTTCGAGCGCAAGAATATTTTCACCACTGACCCGGACGTCATCTGGAATCGGATCAAGAACGACGGGCCACATTTTTTCCGGCGATTACCGCCCGATGACGAACACTTTTTTGGCAGGCCGCCGAAATCGCAACCCTAACGCATATCACTTGCGTGGAATCCGTCATCGGGTGGGCAAAGCGAAGTGTGCCCACGCGTTGCCACCTAATTGAAAGGCGAGCCGATCTCTCGGTAAATTGGCGAGAAGGCGAGCTGATCTCCCAATGCGGCTAAGCGAAAGTTGCGATCCGCATGGGCACGCTGCGCTTAGCCCACCCTTCATCCTCTATTTCTGTCGATTTGATCATTGCTCGGGCGGTCTCACCATCTTGCAGCGAGTTGGCAACATCATCTCGCTTGCCTCGATGCGCGCGTCGATACGCGTGCCCAGACCGGTGCTCTCCAGGTCGTACTTCACGTCTTTTCCATTCACGCGAGTGATGGTCAAAATATACAGCGGTTCAAATAACTGGTGATCATCAGGTCGCATCCACGCCTCGCCCATGCTGTTGCGAACGCGCATGCCTTCAAGCGCACGCGCCACGCGTAAGGCATCGGTTGAACCCGCTCGCTCAATCGCCTGAGTTAGCATGGCAAATAAGTTGTTCAGCGGCATTGAATAATATTCAAGCCCGAATCGCTTCTTGTAAGCATTGGCCGCGCGGCGCTCATCTTCGAATGGAAGATTGGGATGCCAGCGCCAGATCACTTTGACCTTGTCGATAGCCGCGGCGCCCATGGCCGTCGGTGCTCCCAGCCCCATGGCGTAGTAGGTAAAGAACGACGCGCCCAGTCCGGACTCCGCCGCGGCCCGCACCAGTAGGGTCATGTCGCTGCCCCAGTTGCCGGTGATCACCGCATCCGCACCCGACGCACGGATCTTGGCCACGTAGGGCGCAAAGTCCTTGACCTTGCCCAGCGGATGCAAATCGTCGCCCACGATTTCGATGTCCGGCCGCTTTCTTGTGAGCATGTCCCGCGCAAACTGGCGCATCTGGTGCCCGAAAACATAGTCCTGATTGATGAGGTAAATTTTCTTCACCTCGCGCAGCGTCGCGATATGACTCGTCAGCGCGGCCATCTTCGACTCCGGGCTAGGGTGAAAAGCAAAGGTCCAGAAGTTACATCGCTCCTGAATCAGATCCTGCTCACCGGGTTCGGCCAGAAACAGCATGCGGCGATGAGGTTCTCGGTCGTTGTGCCGGGCGATAGTCTCCGAGAGCGGAATGTGAATGTGCGAGCCGCCGGTGGAAATCACGTAAGGAATTTCCGCGTCAATCGCGCGACTCAGCGCAATCAGCGACTCCTGCGGACTGAGTTTGTTGTCCATTACCGCGAGTTCCAGTCGGCGCCCGCCGAGCACGCCTCCGCGCGCGTTGATCTCGTCAACGATGAATTGGGAGTTCTTGGCGTAAAGCTCACCGACCGCCGCGAACGGACCGCTCATCGGAACAATCAACGCAATCTTCACCGGCTCCGCCGCACTGACAGAGAGCGCAGCGACAAGCAAGGCGGGCCCGATCGCTCGGCGAAGAAAATGCCAATGAGCACGCACCGTGTCTTATCCTTCAGAACATTCAGAACATATCGTTGCTCGGAATTATGCCGCCGATCCGGACATGGCGGTAACATTCTCTCGTTATCGCCGCTCACTCTTTCCATGGCCAAACCTCGCCTCGCGAAACTGACTCGACCACGCCTGCACCACGCGGTGGCGAGAGAGCGGCTGTTTCGATTGCTGGATCACAAGCGTGAGCACCGGGTGGTGTGGGTGTCCGGCCCTCCGGGATCGGGCAAGACCACGTTAGTCGCGAGCTATATCGAAACGGCCTCGCTCCCTGCGGTCTGGTATCTGCTCGACAGCGGCGATTCCGACCCGGCGACCTTTTTCTACTACCTTGCCCAAGCGATCGCCGCGACCTCGCGGTCACGCGGCAGGCCGCTGCCCCTGCTCACACCGGAGTATCTGTCGGATCTTGAGGGTTACAGCAGACGTTTTTCCCGCGCCGCGCTTGCGCGATTGCCGGAAGGGTTTCTCGTGGTGCTGGATAACTACCACGCAGTTACTCCGGACAGCCCTTTGCATGGCATGCTTACTCAGCAGTCGCCAATTACTCAGCAGTCGCCAATTAAGACGACACATTCCAAGTTTCGGCGCTCTATGATGGAGACGGCAGTGTGTCGCACAAGTTACCGACTTCTGAGTAAGT
>JAYUZG010000146.1:0-13484 GCA_043751985.1 Betaproteobacteria bacterium | reverse complement strand
ACTCGGGTTTTCTTGAGCGTTCGCCGTTTTTCGCGTAGTCAGGCTGCACGCTGCTGGCAGAATCCGGGTCGGAAAGTTGCTCGCGTACTTTTTTCAAACCCTCCAACATGTCGGGTGTGCGACGAATCACCCAGACTGGTTTACCGCGCCATTCAAAGGTGGCTTTCATTCCCGGTTCGATTTTGGCGATGTCAACTTCCACCGGTGCGCCGGCGGCGCGCGCGCGCGCACTCGGCGCCATGCTCCAGATGAAAGGCACTGCCACCCCTATGGCCGCCACCCCACTCGCCGCACCCGTAGCCGCAATCAACCACCGTCTGCCACAATCAACGCGCTGATCCGCCATTTATTTGGTTCCCGAACGAAATTTGATCGTTAAAAATCGATATGTTACACGAGGTTACCTGCAAAACGCCAAGCCTTGTCACGTAACACTATGATAGATAATACAAAAATGGGCCATACGCGAAGGGACGTCCGATGCTTTTTTCTCTTCCACTTACCTCAGGTATTGCGGCCGACCGAACACTCGGCTTTAGCGCTGACACGCATGCAAGGTCGTGAAGAGATTGGGAAATTTAGGCAAAAAAAAGCGCAATCCCGAGGGATTGCGCGAAGTTTCCACCAAAGGAGGAGGATGGAGGAATAACGATGAGCGCCAGAAACAGCGTTCACGTTGAAGCCATTTTACCAGCTAAATTGGTGCGACGCAACTCGTTTCGAGAGTTAGCCTTCCACGGCATCCTCTCATCCACCCGAATCGGAAAGGTCTTACTCACAACACCATGAATGAAATATTAATTATTGCGTCGAAAGGCTTGTCTTCGGTGCTGTTACCGCCACTCAGTTGCATCTTGCTGGCAGCGGGGGGACGGGTGTTGATGGTGCGTCGCAAGAGGTTGGGTGGGGCGCTGCTGGCGTTCGCATTGGTCACGCTGTATGCCCTATCGACACCGTTGATTGGTGCGGCGCTGCGGGGGCAACTTGAGTCGCGCTCTACGGCCGCGATCTTTCGCTCGCAAAGTGCGCAAGCCATCGTGGTGCTTGGCGGCGGCTGTATCCGTCAAGCGCCGGAGTACGGCAGCGACACGGTGGGTGGCGACACCTTGGAGCGATTGCGTTGGGCGGCACGCTTGCGCAAGCTCAGTGGCTTGCCGATTCTCGCAACCGGTGGCAAAACGCGCGGGCTCAACATTCCCGAAGCGGAATTGATGCGCGCAACATTGTCTGAGGACTTCCACACTCCTGTGCGCTGGGTTGAAGACGCCGCGCAGACCACGTTGGAGAACGCGATTCGCTCGCGGCAAATTTTAGCCAAAGAAGGCATCGATAAAGTATTGCTGGTCACCCACGCCTGGCACATGGCGCGCGCCGAGTTCGCGTTCAAGCAAGCCGGGTTCGAAGTGCTGCCCGCACCAACTTCGTTTCAAAGTAGCGACCGATTGGACGCACTCAGCTTCATCGCCAGCATCGGTGGGCTGAAAAATAGTTGGCTGTTCTTTCACGAAACGGCCGGGCTGCTCTGGTATCGTCTGCGCTTCGCAATGGGAACGCAGCTCGACTGAAGAAGAACTTCGAATCAGAGGAAACTATGAAAGTAAGAGTGAAGTGGGTGGAGAACGTAGCGTTCGTGGGCGAGACCGAAAGCAATCATGCTTTTGTGATGGACGGCGCCCCGGAGGGCGGTGGACGCAATTTGGGTCCGCGGCCGATGGAAGTGGTCCTGGTTGGCACCGGGGGATGCACCGCTTACGACGTGGTATCTATCCTGCGCAAGAGCCGTCAGGACATTTCAGATTGCGTGGTTGAAATCGAAGCGGAGCGCGCGCCGAGCGATCCCAAAGTATTTACCCGGATTCATTTTCACTTTGTGATCACCGGTCGCGCGCTCAAACGCGAACAAGTGGAAAGGGCGATTCATTTGTCGGCGGAAAAGTATTGCTCAGCGTCGATTATGCTGGCCAAGACCGCGCAAATCACTCACGATTACGAATTGATTGACCCGACGATCAGAACCGATACGACGTCTGTGTCATAACTTTCGACAGCAGGCCCATGGCACGCTTGACCGCGCCGGGCAGTTCCTGCGCGCCGTTGTCCAGCGCGCTGCGCGCGTGCCGCGCTTCATCTTCTTGCATCTGCAGCAGGGTCGCGCGGCTTTTTTCATCGCGCGCCGGCAGCCGCTCCAGATGACTCGCAAGATGCCCCTCCACTTGCCGCTCGGTTTCTGCCAAAAATCCGAGGTTGCGGCCATCGCCGGCCAGACCCGACAGCGCGCCCATAAAAAACGAACCGGCATACCAAAGCGGGTTGAGCACGCTTTCCCGCCCGCCCAGCGCCTCGATCCGCTGCGCCGTCCACACCAAGTGATCGCTTTCTTCGCGCGCGGCGGCGTGCAACAGCTCTCGTGTCTGTGCGCTTCCCGCGGTGAGCGCTTGACCCTGATACAGCGCTTGCGCGCAAATTTCCCCAGCGTGATTGACCCGCATCAACGCCGCAGCATGTCGTCGTTCCGCCTTGCTCATCTCGGCTTCCGGCAATTCATACCCAGGAATGGCAAGCGAAGACAGCGGCCGCGTGCACAAGGTTTTCAGTGCGCGATCAAACGCAATGATCATCGCATCCGAGCCGATAAGTGGGAGCCGCACAGTGAGCGAGACCGGTGCTATTTCTTGCGCAGCAGAAACAGAAACTCATCTGCCATCCGCGACGACGACATCAACTGATTTCCAGTCTGCCGACAAAACGCCTCGAAGTCGCGCACCGAACCTGGGTCGGTGGCGACCACCTTCAGAATTTGCCCCGCACTCATGTCGTTCAAAGACTTCTTGGTACGCAAGATCGGTAACGGACAATTCAGTCCGCGCGCGTCAAGTTCCCGGTCGATATGCAGCGATTCGTTCACGGTTTCCATCCAATTGCGTCAACTCGCGCTCAGTCAAGGCGGGCGATAATACACCACCTGTGTTTCGGGGCAGCGGCGTGCGGCGCGTTTGCCCGCGCCATTTGCGCGCTCAGAAAATGCTGATATTGCGGTCGAGCAAGAGACTCGACAGCCGCGTATTCGCGCTCTCCAACCGGTTCACCAGCAACTCGAGAAACGCGCCGTTGAACTGGATGCGACAAGCGGGCGCCGCCGCACTGAGTGCGTCGGAAGTAATCTCGATCACCATCAAGTCATTCGCCGCGGTGACGCTGGCGCTGCGGCGAAATTGATGTTTGCCTAAATACGCCATTTCGCCGAAACATTCGCCGCGCTTGAGAATATTCAGCAGTTTGCCTTTCTTGGTAACCTTGACTTCGCCGGACGCGATAATGAAAAAAGATGTTCCCATATCGCCCTCGCGCAGAATCGTCACGCCTGATTCAATCCGCACCCATTGCGCGACGCTCAGCACTTGCCACAAATCGACATCGCTGAAGCTCTTGAAGAAGTCGAGGCGCCGCAAGGTATTGAATTTTTCCGCGTCGGGTACCACCTGTTCCGGCTGCTGCAGATTATTGAAAACTTCCGCCAGGTCATCGGCAAATTCATCCCAAGTCGGATAGCGGCGCGCCAGACTTTTCGCCAGCGCTCGCTTCACCACCTTGTCCAACTTCGCCGGAACGTCAGCGCGCAAGGTGGAAGGTACCGGTGGCTCAACGTTGAGAATTTGATGCACCATGCTGTAACTATTGTTTGCGATGAATGGCAAGCGGCCGGTGAGCAATTGGCACAGCACCACGCCGAGCGAGTAAATGTCGGTCTGATGACTGAGTCTGCCCTCCTGCAATTGCTCCGGCGACATATAAGCGGGCGAGCCAATACCGGAGACCTGAGTCGCATCGGAGGTCATATTGACCGCCGCGCCAAAGTCTGAAATCTTGATCTGGTTGGCCGGCGAGAGCAGGATATTCGCCGGCTTGATATCGCGGTGAATGACGCCGCGCTGATGCGCAAAATCGAGCGCCTTGCAGCACTTGAAGATGATCTCCACCACTTCGCTGAGCGGCAGCAGCGCGTCCGCTTCGCAGTGTTTTTCCAGCGTGCCGCCTTCGATATACTCCATCACGATATAACTGCCCTGCTCGTCGGCAACCGCGTCGTAAATACTCACGATATGCGGGTGCTGCAGCTTCCCCGCCAACGATGCCTCGGTGAGAAAAAGCTTCTGGAAGCGCTTGCCATGCTCCGGATGATTGAGCACTTCGGGCCGCACCAGCTTAATCGCAACCTTGCGATTGGCAAACGCATCCTGCGCCAGATACACGATGCTGGTAGCGCCGTGCCCAAGCTGACTCAAGATTTCATATTTGCCGATTCGCCGCATGGCCATACTCGCAGAACAAAGTAAAAAATACTACGCGCCGAGGTAGAATCCGAGCAAGACGCGCGAGGATCGTACCATTCGCTTGGGCTATCGGACATTTTGAATTGAAATCCACGGTCTCGCTTGCCTCCGCCCTCCGCTTCTGGTTAAAGCTTGGCTTCATCAGCTTTGGCGGCCCGGCCGGGCAGATCAGCATCATGCATAGTGAGTTGGTGGACCGCCGTCGCTGGATCTCCGAGCGACGCTTTCTGCATGCGCTCAATTACTGCATGACCTTGCCCGGCCCCGAGGCACAGCAGCTCGCCACGTATCTGGGGTGGCTGATGCACGGCACTTGGGGTGGCATCGCTGCGGGCGCGTTGTTCGTCCTCCCGTCTGTCGCAATCCTGATCGGTTTGTCGTGGGCGTATATGGCGTTCGGTCAGGTTCCTGCCATAGCCGGTATTCTCGCCGGCCTCAAGCCTGCTGTGACTGCCATCGTGATTTTCGCCGCCTGGCGACTGGGCCGCCGCGCCATCGGCTCGTGGGGATTTGCCTGCGTTGCGATCGCTGCTTTTATCGCGGTCTACTTTGCGTCGATCGCGTTTCCCTGGGTGGTCGCCAGCGCGGCGCTCACTGGTTTCGTGGGGCAGCGTATTTGGCCGCAGGCATTTCGCGTGCGCGCCGAACACGAGTCCGTCCCGGGTGAAACCGAAGGCGCACTGATCGGCGACCAAACACCGACGCCAGCACACGCGCGCTTAAGTATTCTTCGCGTCGCCTTGCCCATTTTGATCGGGGTGGCGCTGTGGATTGCAACGCTCGAATGGGTCGCGGCTCTCGCGCAAGGCGCGGCGTTGTACCAGCACATGGCCGGCCTGTTTACCAAGGCCGCGCTGCTCACCTTCGGCGGCGCATACGCCGTGCTGCCGTACGTACATCACGCCGCGGTAGCGGACTTTCATTGGCTCAGTACCGCGCAGATGATGGACGGTCTGGCGCTCGGCGAATCCACACCGGGGCCACTGATCATGATCGTCGCCTTCATCGGTTTTGTGGCGGGCTGGTCGCGCGAGGCCATGGGTGCCGACGCGTTGCTGTTAGCCGGAATAGTTGGCGCGCTGGTGGCGACGTTTTTTACTTTTCTGCCGTCATTCGTCTTCGTGCTCGCGGGTGGGCCAATCATTGAATCGACGCGCGGCAATCTGCACTTGGCGGCGCCGCTGACCGGAATTACCGCCGCGGTCGTCGGTGTGATCGGCAATCTCGCGGTGTTTTTTACCGCGCATACACTGTGGCCCAACGTGGCTCAGTTCAGCGTCCTCAACGCGGCCTTGATGGTACTGGCGCTGATCGCGCTCACGCGCTTCAAAATCGGCGTTACGAGCGTGATCGCCGCCTGCGCGGGAGTCGGCTGGCTGACAAGCTTGCTCTGATTTACTGGCGGCGTTTCTTCTCTTCCAGATCGAGCTGCTTCAGTTCACGCAAGCGCGATTCGACGATGGAGTGCTGGTAGAAATCTCCGTCCTTGCTCGCGGCGGCGAGTTGCAATTGCTCAATCGCTCCCGGCAGATTCCCTCTTAGCACCAGCGATTCAGCCAGCGAACGATGTTGCGACAACTGCTTGCCGGCGGCAGCGTAGCTGCGCGCCTGTAATTCATAGTTGCGTGCGTCCGCCATGCCGCCTTCAATCTTGGTACGCAAAAATTCCGCCGCGTCGAGCGCGCGACCATTCGCCAGCAATGTGCCGGCGTAACCGCTGACCAGCGCGCGCTTACCGGGATAAGTCTTGAGCGATTTTTCATAAATCGCCAGCGCGCCGTCGCCGTCGCCGCTTTGCGCACGAATGTCCGCGGCCAAGGCGTCGATCATCGGGTGCCGCTCCGCCAATTTCGTCAACGCAACGAGCTCACTCGCTGCTAGCGCGACATTGCCAGCGCGCAAGTACGAAAACGCCAGTCCGTAACGCGCGCCGGCTTCAGACGCGTAGCGGTGCTCACGCACCAGCGTCTCGAAGTAGGTGAGCGACTCACGCGGCCGCTCCTCCAGCGCTCGCAATTTGGCCTTGACCAGATGAAAATCGAGACTGTCGGGAACCTGCCGGAACGCGATCTTTTGCAATCGATTCTGAATATCCGCTATGCGTTCGAAAGTGAGCGGATGCGTGCGCAGATAAGACGGCGCGTTGGTGTCGTAGACGCGGGTAGATTTTTGCAAGCGCTCAAAAAACACCGGCATGGCGTGCACATCGAAGCCGGAACGCTCCAAGGTCTGCAAACCCAGCCGATCCGCCTCGCGCTCGTGTTCGCGCGTGAAATTGAGCTGCGATTGAATCGCGCCGGCCTGCGCCGCGGCGATCGCCGCGGCCGACGCGTCCGAGTGCGAGCGTGCCGCGAGAATCGCCACCGCCAGTGCCGCGAGCGACGCCAGTCCCGCGCGCTCCTGCGCCGCCACCAGCCGCGCGAGATGCCGTTGCGTCACGTGTGCGATTTCATGCGCCAGCACCGAAGCTACTTCGGACTCGGTCTGCGCCGCATCCAGCAGACCGGAGTGCACGCCCACGAAACCGCCGGGCAAGGCGAACGCGTTGATGGACGGATCCAACACCGCGAAGAACTCAAACGGCTGCCGCGCGTCCGCGCTCACCGCGACCAAACGGTTGCCGATCCCCGCCAGGTAATCCGCGACTTCCGCATCGTCGATATAGTCCTTGTCGGCGCGCACCTGGCGCATGATGTTCTCGCCCAGCACACGTTCCTGCTGTGGTGAAATCGCCTGCTGCGAGCTGTCGCCCAGATCGGGCAAATCGTCCGCCGGGCAGCAGGTAACCAGTCCGGCCAGGACTGCGGCGAAGATGGGGATTTTCATGGTTCTATGATAGCCTCGAAACTGTTTGGTTCGTTTGTGTTCGCAATGAATTGAGGAGAGGCCAGTCTTGAGTGAATTGACGCATTTCGACGCGCAAGGGCAGGCGCGCATGGTTGATGTAGGCGACAAGGCCGAGACGCATCGCGTGGCGACCGCGAGCGGGCACATCGTCATGCTTGCCGCGACCTTGCAGAAAATTGTTGAAGGCTCAGCCAACAAAGGCGATGTGCTGGGGGTGGCGCGCATCGCCGCCATTCAAGGATCGAAACGCACCTCCGAGTTGATCCCGCTGTGCCATCCGATTGCGCTCACCAAAGTCGCAGTGGATTTTGAGATCGATGCGAACAGTGCTTCGGTGACTTGCCGCGCGACCGCCGAAACCAATGGGCGCACCGGCGTCGAGATGGAGGCGCTCACCGCGGTGAGCGTCGGATTGCTCACCATCTACGATATGTGCAAAGCGGTCGATCGCGGCATGCGCATCGAGAATATTCGACTACTGGAAAAAGCCGGCGGCAAGTCGGGGCATTGGCGTGCCGAGGAAAAGTAAATGCGCAACATTTTCTGCTGCACGCTGTCGATGTTACTGCTACCCACGGTGGTGGTAGCGCAAAACGACGCTGGACGAGAGATCGCCCAAAGTATTGGGAAAGGGAACTGCCTCGCCTGTCACGCAATGCCCACCGATGTAACCGCCGTCACCTCTGCAAACATCGGTCCGCCGCTATCGCAGATGCGCGAACGCTTTCCTGAGCGCGAGCGATTGCGTGCGCAAATATTCGATCCCACCCGCTACAATTCGGATACCGTCATGCCGCCTTACGGTAGAAACAAAGTGCTGAGCGAAGCCGAGATCGAAATGCTGATCGACTATTTATATTCTCTTTAGGAAATTTCCGTGAACACGCTGCGTCGTCAAACTATGAAAAGCCTGGCGGGCCTCGGTCTGTTGGGCGTAGTTCCCGGATGGATCGCGTCGGCGTTTGCGCGAGAATGGAATAAACCGGCGTTTGACGCGCGCAACATGGCGGAGAGTTTGCAGTCAATCGGCGCCGATGCCTTGATCGAGTCCGACGAAATTTCGCTCAACGCGCCGGAGATCGCGGAGAACGGCGCGGTCGTGCCGGTGGAAATCAGCAGCGCAATTCCCGGCACTGAGTCGATCTATATTTTTGCGGAAAAGAATGCCCAGCCGCTGACTGCGAGTTTTGACTTCTCCGGCGGCAGCGATCCATTCATCGAAACGCGCATCAAAATGGCGGAGACCGCGACGCTGCGAATCGTGGTGAAAGCGGCCGGCAAGCACTACACCACGGCGAAAGAAGTGAAAGTGACCATCGGGGGCTGCGGTGGCTGACAACATCCGCATTCGGATCACGCTGAAAGGGGGCGTGGCGGATGTCAAGGCGCTGATGACGCACCCGATGGAGACCGGCCTGCGCAAGGACCCGATCAGCGGCGAGCTGGTACCCCTCCATTTCATTCAAAAAGTTCAGGCGACCCACAACGGCAAGGTTGTGCTCGAAGCGCAATGGAGCCAGGCGGTGTCGAAGAATCCGTTCATTCATTTTCGCGTCAAGGACGCGAAGCCGGGCGATAAAATTGTCATCGCCTGGGAGGATACGCGTGGCGAGCACAATGGCATTGACGCAACCATCCCGTGACAGGTTTCAGCGCTTGCAGCGCACGCTGATCGTCGCCGCTGCGTGCATCTGCACGGTGGCGCACGCAACCCCCGAAGAAGACCGCACGCAACTCGTGCAACTTTATCAGAGCAAATTTCCGGGCATTCCGCTGGACGCCTACGTCGATGGGGCAATGGTATTTTCGCCCGATGCGAAGGCACAGTTTGAACGCATCATGGAGTTCCCTCCCTTCCAGCCCGACGTGGATGCGGGAAGGCAACTGTGGGAAAGGCAATTTAGCAACGGCAAGACCTTCGCCGACTGTTTCCCTAACGGCGGACATAACGTCGCGGGCAATTATCCGCAGTTCGATGTGGCGCGCGATACGCTGGTGACCTTCGAGATGGCGATCAATCAGTGCAGAAGAGATAACGGCGAGGCGCCGTGGAAGATCGGCGATAAGGCCACCATGGGCGTGCTCACCGCGTACGCGCGAACGCTGTCCGACGGCATGCGTGTGCACATCCGCGTCGACAGTCCGCGCGCCTTGGGGCGATACGAGGCCGGGAAGAAACTCTATTTCAGCCGCATGGGTCAACTCAATTTCGCCTGCGCCTCTTGTCATCTGGAGAACGCCGGAAAGATTCTGCGCACCGAGATTCTGTCTCCCACGGTGGGGCAAGCCACGCATTGGCCAGCGTTTCGTGGCGGCGACAACTTGACCACGCTGCAAGCGCGCTACAAACGCTGCATGGAACAAGTGCGCGCGGAACCTTTCACGCTCGGCAGCGATGAGTTCAACAATCTGGAATATTTTCACTCCTATCTGTCGAACGGACTGCCGCTGCGCTCGGCGGTTTATCGCAAGTAGTCAATGGATCGGCGCGATTTCCTGCGGGCGCTCGGCGCCGCGTCTGCCTGCGGCATGGTGCCGGCCCTGGCCGCCGGGCGCGAGCCAACTTTTGACGCGTTATATCGCCTTCCCGAGCGCGGTCGTTGCGCGACAATTTTTCACATCACCGATACGCACGCGCAACTGCTGCCGGTGTATTACCGAGAGCCTTCGCTCAATGTTGGTGTGGGCGCGGAGAGCGGCAAACCGCCGCATCTGACTGGCGACGCGCTGCTCGCGCACTACGGAATCGAGCCTGGCTCACGCGACTGTTATGCGTATTCCCATGTCGAGTTCGAACGGCTCGCGCGACGTTACGGGAAAATGGGCGGCTTCGCGCAGTTGGCGACACTGTTGAAAAGTTTGCGCGCGCAACGACCGGGTTCGATGCTGGTAGATGGCGGCGATACTTGGCAAGGATCGGCCACTTCACTGTGGACGCGCGGCCAGGATATGGTGGACGCCGCCGTCGAGTTGGGAGTCGATGCAATGACCGGGCATTGGGAGTTCACTTACGGCACCGAGCGGGTAAGGGAACTCACGGCGTCGGCGCTGCACGGCAAGATCGAATTTCTGGCGCAGAATGTTTTCACCCGCGACTTCGGCGACCGCGTGTTCAAGCCGTATGTACTGCGTGAGATCAATGGCATCGTAGTCGCGATGATCGGACAGGCGTATCCCTATACGCCAATCGCCAATCCGCAGCATCTCATTCCCGATTGGACGTTCGGCATTCGCGAAGAGTCTCTGCAAAGTCTTATTGCTGAAGTGCGCGCGAACGGCGCGCACGCCGTGGTGCTGCTCTCGCACAATGGGATCGACGTGGATTTGAAACTCGCGCGCCGCATCTCGGGGCTCGACGCGATTCTCGGCGGACATACGCATGACGCCTTGCCCTCACCCATCGTCGTGGCCAACAGCGGCGGCAGTACTTTGGTGACCAACGCCGGTTCCAACGGAAAATTTCTCGGCGTGCTTGACATCATGCCCAACGCAGCGCGCGTGCGCTGCGAGTATCGCTTGCTCCCGGTTTTCTCCGATCTCATCGCGGCCGACCCGGCGCTGAGCACGTTGATCGATCGCGTTCGTGCGCCGTATGTCAAAACGCTGCACGAGCCTTTGGCCGTTGCCGATCGATTGTTGTATCGACGGGGTAATTTCGCCGGAACTTTCGACGAGTTGATTCTTGCGGCGCTCGCAAAAGAGACCGGATGCGACATCGCCCTGTCGCCCGGATTCCGTTGGGGTACTTGCTTGCTGCCCGGCGACCCGATCACGGTGGAAGATGTGATGGCACAGACCGCCGTCACCTATCCGCAGGTGGTGGTGCGCGACATGACCGGTGCGGCGATCAAGGAAACGCTGGAGGATGTTGCCGACAATCTGTTCAACCCCGATCCGTACTATCGGCAAGGTGGCGACATGGTACGAGTGGGGGGCTTAGCGTTCTCTTGCGATCCTCGGGAGCGAAAGGATCGACGGATCAGCCGGCTGAGACTCGGCGGCACGCCCCTGTCGGCCGAGCGCAAGTACCGAGTGGCGAATTGGGCGCCAGTGTATGAAGTTGAACGCGGTGAGCCGGTGTCTGAGCTGATCATGCGGCATTTGCGGGCCACAGATCAATCGTAGTAACCGGCCGAGTCACACCCGCCATCGCATTCGAACATCCGGCATGCGCGCGGTGATAGTTGGGCATATCGTCCGAGAGTACGGCGGGCGTGACCCACCCACGCTATTCGACGAATCATGCTTGGACGGAAAGCCGGGGCCTCTGAACTGTCGAGATAGGGCGCCAAGCACCATCGACTGGGTTCAACTCCGAGCTAGAGTGAGCCCGTCAGATATGCACGCGCGCCGCGCTGCTGTACACGGAAAGGGAATTTGCGAATTGAACGTCTTGTTTTTGAGCATCGAAGCTTCTTAAAAGGAAAATACGATGAATTCCACCGCCGCTGAATTTGAAGTGCTGGCTACTCGCTTGTGGGTTGATCTCCGCGCCGTGTTCGTCGAACTCGCTGATGGTCGCCAGATCGGATTTCCTGCCGACCGATTTGACCGCCTGAGTCAAGCCTCGAATGAGCAATTGCAGCAAGCCACTTTGCGGCTTCACGGCTACGCGTTGCGCTGGGAAGAATTGGACGAAGACATCACCGTGCGTGGAATTTTTGAAGGGCGCTTTCAGAGGGCGTTGCCGGTGGCGGCGTGAGCGCCAAACAATCGGAAGACAAGCGGACGAGCTTCCGTAGAAAGGGTGCCGTCGCTGTATTGCAAGACGCGACCCCACGCGCGTTCGCAGGAGTGGATGCAAGCGGGACGACGGAGGTTTCGCACGCCGCAATCTCCTGCAACAGGTCGACGCGGGTCAGACTGGCGGATAGCGCTTGAAGGTAGGCAGCTCGTGAGCGCGCTCCATCCAACTGATGCGCTCAGCCACCTGGATGTGGGCCTGCGGCGGCACCGCGTCGGGCGCGTCGAATGTCGCACTCTGCACGTCGATAATTCCCGGCAGTATGTTCTCGTTGGTGTAGAACAAGCCGGTGCCGCAGTCTGGGCAGAACAGCCGGCGCCCGTGTTCCGACGATACGTAGGTCTTCACGCTGCCGCGCACAACCTTAACGGCATCGGCGGGGAACATGGCCCAGCCGACCATCGGCGCACCGGCGCAGCGACGGCAGTCGCCGCAATGGCAGAGTGCATGTGTGAGTGGCTGACCTACCGTTTGATACTTGATTGCGCCGCAATGGCATCCGCCGCTCAGCGTCATTGACTTCTCTCCCGGAGACATTAGACGGGACGTGACATGCAGCCGGGGATTAAAGAAAATCCAATCGCGTTTCGCGACGATCGCACAAGCGAAGCAAGTATCAGGAACTTCGTGACGCCGACGCGAAGACAGAATTTTCTGGACAACATACGATTTCCCCTTGCTTCAACATTCTTTGGACGGCATCGCTTCCGATGCAGTCAAATCACGTCGGAAACGACGCCTCGTCTCTCCCGGCATTCATTGCATATGACGAGGAGGCGGAAAGAAAGTTACTACTGTTGCAAGGTACTGTAAAGGGTCGGCGTTGCTTCAGTTACCGGTCAGGCCGGGGCGCGTCATCTCTGCGTCTTCCGTGACGACGACATGCACCCGCTGGTCATGCGCGCTGCTCGGAACTTGATCCACGATCTGCAGCGAAAATGCGGCTGCCACGCGTGAAATATTCGGCGACAGCGACGAGAGCAACTTGTCGTAGTAGCCTCCGCCGTAACCGAGGCGCCGGCCATGCGAATCAAAGGCGACGCCGGGCACCAGCACCCATTCGACATTTTCGGTGACGGCCGCTTCGCATTCTCGCGGATCGGGTTCGAGGATGCCCCACACACCAGGGATCAACTGCCGCTCTAAGGATTCGACGTAGAACAGTTGCAACTCAAGCTGGATACGATCAACTCGCGGCAGCAGCAAACGCTTGCCGAGGCGAAGCGTCGCAAGGAGAAATTCATGCGTGTGAAACTCGCTGCCGATGCTGCAATAAGCAAGTACGCGGTTGGCGTTCCGGTAAGACGGCAGCGCAAGCAGTTTGCGAGTGATGCGTTCGCTGAACTGCGCGCGTTCGGCGCACGACAGTGCGTCGCGTTGTGCGACAACAGCCTTGCGCAGCGCGCGCTTCGCGGCGGAAATCAGCTCATCCGTTACGAGCGGCGCCACCGTTTGAACACTACTCCCTACGCAACATCGAATTCACATTAGTGAGATCGGTATCGGTGAGTTTGCCCACCGCGGCCTTGAGCTTGAGTTGATTGAGGATACTGTTGTAGCGC
>JAYUZG010000145.1:0-7269 GCA_043751985.1 Betaproteobacteria bacterium | reverse complement strand
TTACTCAGCAGTCGCCAATTAAGACGACACATTCCAAGCTTCGGCGCTCTATGATGGAGACGGCAGTGTGTCGCACAAGTTACCGACTTCTGAGTAATTTGGCTGAATCTTCCACGCGAGATGATCTAAAAAATCGAACAGTCGCGGCGGTAAAAAACAATGGATCCGTTCGATTGCGAGTTGAATTTGGTAATGGAAATGAATTCGTTAGTTTTGAAACAGATGGGATGATTAGCGAACGCTTCACGCGAAAGGGGGAGAGCGCACCGGTAACGGCAGCACGAATTGAACATGACACTGACTTAGACGCGATTCCTGGGAGCGTAGTCGCTAATTATGGCGGGGCTGCTAGCATTCTCGGAGCTTACTGGACTCAATACAGACAATGTATCTATCGATTTTCTGCACAACGATTCCCTGGTACCGAATGCGGAAATGTAGGTACCACGGTATTGGACAGGCAGGCTGCGGGCTTGCCCTATTGCATCAATTCCCTTCAAACAAATGATGCGCACGGTCATCGGCAGCTCTGCGCCTGGATTAAGCGGATATTTCCCAATGTAAGTTGGGTCCAAGCACCCGCGTTACCTAGTAACGCTTTCCAGCTTCGCTGTCTGCCGCTACCACCCGAAGCTAGGCGCAATGACCTTGCTACTCCATTAGCGCGGATGGGGTCTGGGATCGGAAACATCATCGCAATGCTTTATGTCATCCTGACATCAAGGCATCCTCAGGTTTTTGCGATTGACGAACCAAACGCGTTCCTACATCCGCGTGCGTTGCGCGAGTTACTCCAAATTCTGGAGTCAGAAGGAAGTCAACACCAATATATTCTTACTGGACATTCGCCAGACATACTTACAGCAATTAATTTGCACACGATTACATTGCTTGAGCTTAAGAGTTTCTCAACATTCGTTAGTCAAGCTAGAACAAAGAGCTTGGCGGAGCTTCGCAGTGGTTTGGCCGATCTTGGAATATCACTAACGGATTTGCATGGCAGAGATCGCGTATTTTGGGTTGAAGGTCAGACGGAAGAGATTGTCATGCCAGGACTCCTGAGGCATTTTTGTCCAGAGCTGGCGGCCGGCACAGCAGTACTGCGCGTCGAACACACAGGAACGTTTTCGCGTAAAGGGGTAAAACCGTCCGAAGTAGCGAATATTTATCAGCGGCTGTCGCAATCATCTGCTTTGGTCCCGCCAATGGTTTGCATTTTGTTGGACCGAGAAAGCATGAGCATTGAAAAGCGCAAAAAAATGGAAGATGAATCCCAAGGCGCTTTGAGATTTTTGGATCGCCGAATGCTGGAAAATTTTATACTTCATTCGGATGCCATCCAAGCAGTATTAGCGGAACTTGGAGAAACGACTGCCTCTGAAGAAGTAGAACGAATTCTGGTTAAGGCAATGAATGCTACCGGAGCACACTACGATCTTGCGACGATCGATGGTGCAAGAGTGCTTTTAGAGGTGTATACGCAAGCCACTGAGTCTAGATTGGAGTTTGTGAAGACTCGCGATGTTCCGTTGTTGATTAATTGGATACTCAAAAACGGACCTGATCGCCTTGAACCTCTTAGGGTATTCTTGAGAGAAATATTTCAACTACCAGTTCACGTCGTGTCGCCATAACCCTTATCTTTTGGCGCAGTTGCTTTAGAAACTCAGTCTGAAAAGGGCCATAAAGTCAATTGCGCTTATTATCAGCTTCCCACGCGCCACTTCCTTTCAGCTTCATCCTAAGCCGCGAGCGCAACATTGCAACATTGGGATCACAACATTGGGGTCAGGCCTGACTAATTGTATTATTACAATTTTCAAACTTTAGCCTCCGGCGCGCCACTTCCGTTCTTCGTTGTCCCAAGCCGCGAGTGCCTGCAGATCGGGGACCCAAGCCAAACCGCTCTTCGCGTCCGAAGACTTCGCGTCGGGAGACACCACCACGTCAAGCAGCGCGGGCAGATTTCCCAAGGCGCGACGAATGGCGCCCGGCAGATCTTCTGTTTTCTCCACCCGCTCGGCGTGCATGCCAAACGCGCGTGCCATTGCGGCGTGGTCGGCAGATTGCAGTTGGGTGCCTACGACTTTGCCGTGGCTCTCCATTTGATCGTGAACTTCGATTTGCCACGCGCCGTTATTCGCCACGACGATCAACACCGGTGCGCGGTGCCGCACTGCCGTGTCGATTTCCATCGCATTAAATCCGAAGGCGCCGTCACCCGTGGCGACCACCACCTGGCGGCCGGGGCAAGCGAGACTGGCGGCAATCCCAAAGGGTGTGCCGATGCCGATGCAGCCCAGTGAACCAGGGTCGAGGTAGGTCGACGACGACAGGCCCACGCGTGCGAAGCTGAGGAAGTCACCACCATCGGCCACGATCACCGCATCAGGACGCAACTGATTCTGCAATTCGGCCAGCACGCGCAAGGGATGGATGCGGCCCTGCGCATCGGGCGCCGCGGTGCGCATGGATTCCGCAAGTTTGGCCGCGCGCGCTTCATGGCCCTGACGCACTTTGGCGGTCCACGCGCGATCAACGCTCGGCGTGCGCGTGCCAGCCGCCCGCACGATAGCTCTCAGCGCGGCGGCCGGCTGTGCGAAAATTTCCACCGCTCCGCGCCGGTTGTCGCGCAGCTCCGTCGGCGCATCCGCAATGCGCACAAAGCGCGCATCACCAAATACAGCGGGAGAACCATAGGCCAGTTGGAAATCCAAGCGGCGCCCCAGCGTCACGATCACGTCCGCCTCGCTCATCACCGCGCCGCGCATCGCGGCCACCACTGAGGGATGACTATCTTCAATTAGCCCGCGGCTCTCACCGGTGTCCAGGTACAGCGCGCCGAGTGCGTCGAGAAAGGACTTGAGTTCCGCGCCCGCGCCGCGTGCACCGTGACCGCTGATGACCAACGGACGCTTGGCCGACCAAAGTAGCTCGACCGCAGCGGCAATATCCTCGTCATTGGGCTGAAGAGCACGCAGTGGCTTGGCCTGAAAGTGCTCCGGCAACTGCACCGCACGCGGGACATCGGCGCGCAACGTGTCGATGGGGAAGTCCAGATACACCGGCCCCGGGTCACCACCTTGGCCAATGGCGCGGGAGACCGCTTCGTCGAGTTCCTGCAACACCAGCGCAGGCTCGCGCACCGTGCGCGCGTAACGAGTTAGGGAGCGCACCAGGTCGGTGTGGACGATATCCTGCAACGCTCCGCGATTCTCTTGCGGTTGCGGCGGAACACCGGACAGGACCAGCACCGACGCGCGCGCGACGTGCGCGTTGGCGATACCGGTCATCGCGTTAGTCACGCCCGGCCCCGCGGTCACCAACGCCACGCCCAGCCCGCCGGTGAGCTCGGCATGCGCGTGGGCCATGTAGACCGCGGCACGCTCGTCGCGCACGTCGATGATGCGGATGCCTTCAGCGTCGCAGCGCATCCAGATCGGCATGATGTGACCGCCGCACAACGCGAAGATGCGATCGACGCCGCGTGCTTTGAGAAAGCGCGCGATGACGCCTGCGGCGCAGTCGGCGGAAGGGCGGGGCGGCGCGACGATGCTCATGGTTTCACCTTTTGGACGGAACGGTCGCTCTTCTTCAATGCACGCAGATCGATGACCCCAGGTTGCGAGCGTGGATCAACGCCGGGCGGGAAAATTTTTACTTTCTGAATTTTTTGCGAGCTGGTAGTCGGCAAGTGATCGACGAACAGTACATATGCAGGCGCTTTGAAGTACGCCAACTGCTCGCAGCAGTATCCGAACAACTCGCGCGCGAGATCTTCGCCCGTTTGCACGGACGGTTGCACGATGACCAATGCCATGACCTCTTCTTCGCGCAACTCGTCCGGCGCCGCGATGACCGCAACCTGTTTCACCTTAGGGTGCGAAGTGATGCGTTCTTCGATCTCGGCGGCGGCGATGTTCTCGCCGGCGCGGCGGATGATGTTCTTGCTGCGGTCGAGAAAGAAGTACATTCCGCTCGCATCCTGCGTCACCATGTCACCGGTGTGAAACCACCCGCTGCGCCAGGCCTGCTCGGCGGCCTCCGCATTCTTGAGATAGCCGGAGAAGAAGCCTTTGCGCGGCGTCGCCTCACTGTGCCGAATCACCAGTTCGCCTGTTTCGCCCACGGGTACCTCGCAATCGTCGGCGTCGACGGCGCGCAATTCCGCGCCCTCGCACGACCGCCCCAATGCGCGCGTGTGAACCATGCGCGGCTCGACGTGATCGCTGGTCATGCGGCCGGTCTCAGTCATCGCCCACATCTCCACCAGCGGAAACCCGTAACGCTCCTCGAACGCCGAATGAAGACTCGGCTCGCAACCCGCGCATAGCGCGAACTTCACGCGGTGTGCGCGCTCCTGCTCAGAGTGCGCGAGCTTGAGCAAGATGGCGGGAATTACGCCTTGAAACTGCACCGCGGTGACGTTGCAATTCACGATATCGTCCCAAAAGGTGCTGGCGTGAAAACGATCGGGAAACACTAAGCAGCCACCGCTCAACAGCATCGCAGGCAACGAGATTGAGAGACAGTTCGCGTGATGCAAAGGCAGTGGGTTGTACAAACGCTCTTCACCCTCGCGCAGAGCAAGTCGATGGCCGCGCGACAAGAACCACTCGCCCCAGTAGAGAAAATATTCGTTAGTCAGCACACAACCCTTGGGCCGGCCGGTGGTGCCTGAGGTGTAGAGCAGCCCCGCTTCGGTGGACACGCCGGGCACGGACTTTCCCGCAGGCACAGCGGGCCGCGGCAACGGTGTGTCGAGGTCATCGAAACGTGCTACCAGAATAGGGCGTGGCAGCGCGCGGGCAGCCGCCTCCATGTCGTTACGCCGCTCGTCGATGACCAGCGCGATGCACGACTCCGAGTGCTCCAACAGATAAGCCAGCTCATCGTGCCGGTAATCCGGGCTCACAGTGACCGTGCTGCAACCCAGCGCATTGAGAGCGAAGTGATGAAAGACAAACTCCGGCCGTTGCTCGAACAGAATGGCCACGCGGTGACCGTAGCCGAAGCCCGCTGCGCGGTAGTGACGGATCCGTTCCTGTACCGCGTCCCAGGTCTGCTGCCAGGTGAATTCGATACCGTCCGGGTGGTAGCCACGCCCCTTCAGGGGCGGCACCGCGTAGGCCGGACGATCAGGGAATTTGGCGACTGCGCGTTGCAGAGCTTGATAAAGAGTTTTTGGTGGGGTCAATTGCATATTGAGAATACCTAACGCCGGACGCGGGACGCGGAGAGTTTAGTGAGAAATTGTACTGTTGTTTCCGTGCCGACATTCAGACGAGTTCCAGGAGTGCCGCCAGCGTCCGGGCCGATTCATGCATGGCCCTCAAGTACGTTTAGCGAGAACGCATGGTTGAGGTGGAGAAATATACTTGGTTCCTGACACCTTTATTGCCTCTACCCGCGCCGCCTGATCTGGGGTCTGTGGCGTTGCCGCGATGAATCGACGGCTGATGGAAAGGCCCTTTCTACTCCCCTTGCTTACTGTAAACTAACTACCATTAGTTCATCATGAGATTATTATGCTCACGATAAATATTCACGAGGCGAAGACCCAGCTTTCCAAGCTGGTCGAGCAAGCCGCAAAAGGCGAGGCGTTCATTATCGCCAAGGCGGGCAAGCCGATGGTCAAAGTAATTCCACTTGGCAAAACAAGTGCGGGCGCCGGCGGAAGATTAGGATTCATGGCGGGCGAGATTGACGTTCCCGATGACTTCGACCAGATGGGCGGCGACCAGATTGCAGAGTTGTTCAACGGAAAAGCTGCGTGAATTTACTGCTCGACACTCACATATTGCTGTGGGCGGCGAGTAACCCGGCACGACTTTCGGCAAAAGCACGCGCCCTGCTTCGCGATCCCGCGAATCAACTCGTGTTCAGTGCTGCAAGCCTATGGGAAATCTCCACCAAAAATCAACTGGGCCGAAGTGATTTCAAGGTCGACGCGCGTCGCTTATGGCGCATGTTGCTGATTAGCGGGTATCGCGAACTCCCCATTACCTGTGAACACACCATAGTCGTAAACGAATTGCCCGCTTTGCACAAAGACCCCATTGATCGCATCCTCGTGGCGCAAGCACGGATGGAGGGACTGCTGCTCCTGACGGCGGACAAAATAGTGGCCTCGTATGGCGAGGGGGTACGCAAAGTATGAGAACAGTGGGAAGGAAAAGAAGCGGAAAATGGTCGCTACCCCTTTACCGGCCTGCCCGGCGGTCTGAAGTTCAAATCCCGACCGGCTCGCTTGCCCAGTGCTCCGATAAATGCCTTGGTACCACACGGCAATCCTCTCTCAACGTGGCGTCGCAATATGGTCAATTCGTCCGGGGCGTCGCCTTGCGCGAGCCAGCCTGACCAATCGTTTACTTGGCGAAGCTGTCGTAGCCACCTGGGGTCGGTGGTCAAGATGTCATCGTCGCGTAGCTTGCAGTGCGCTGCTGCGCTGGACCAGCGATAGTTCTCGGCTTTTCGGACGATACGTGCCCGCACCGGATTGCGTTCGACATATCGGATACAGGCCCAAGTGTAAGTAGGGTCGAGGGGAGAAGAGAAATAGCGCCCTTGCCAGACATGGCCGTGCAAGCCTCTCTGGCGGTTGAGTCTTTGGGCATAGCGCATGTGGAGCGGCTTGAGAACGGCTTGGAGCCCTGCTTTGGTCCGGGGAACCGCCACCAGATGGATGTGATTACTCATCAGGCAGTAGGCGAGGATCGCCACATCGTGCTGATCGCTGTAGTCCTTGAGCCACGCCAGATAGGTTTCCCGATCGTCATCGGTAAAGAAGATGTCTTCACGCCGATTGCCGCGCTGGGTGATGTGGTGCGGTATGCGGGCAAAGACGGTTCGGGCGAGACGGGGCATACGCATAGAATAGCATTTTTATAGGGAAGCGTCCCTTTTATACCAGGAACGGACACGAAGCGCCCGCGCAGTACGGGCCACTGCCTAAGACGCGGAACCTGTATTTCTACTCCGTTTTTATTTTGACGGCAATACTGACCAAGGTGGGGGGTCAATCCGGTCATTGCGACGCAAATTCGCAACGCGTAGTGGATACAAATGATCTAAAGTAGCGGTGGCGCGCCTGGAATAGGTACCGCGTCTACATGGGCGCACGCATTTATGCGAGGATGACTTTGGACGATTGCCGCACCATCGCTTTCATGGTCCTGGTCTCGATGCTGACGAATGGCGGCGCGTCGCCGCCAATGGGTGTCAATACTCTCCTCTCTGCGTCGGACGTTGGATCCTTGTCGTTTTATT
>JAYUZG010000144.1:0-4226 GCA_043751985.1 Betaproteobacteria bacterium | reverse complement strand
GCGCAGGAGCGGGCGATCGCGGACATTCATTCCTTGTTCAGCGCATTGCCGCAGTCCACCGTCGCGCAGCTCCGGCTCAGCGGCCCCGCGCTCTTCGCGGTGCAGGCGCGCACGTCGATCAAACAAGACGCGAAGCGATTTTCCTTGCTGGCTACGCTGCTGGTGGCGTTGCTGCTGCTGATTGCCTACCGCTCGCCGCGCGCCTTGATCTTGACCTTCGTGCCGGTTGCGAGTGGCGCGCTGGCCGGTGCCGCCTGCGTCGGTGCGCTGTACGGCGCGATCCATGGCACCACGCTGGGCTTCGGCGCGACCTTGATCGGCGAGGCGGTGGACTACGCGATTTATTTTTTCTCGAACGCGGAAAATGGCTTGCCGCCACAGAGAACTTTGGATCGAATCTGGCCGACCTTACGGCTGGGCGTGATGACCTCGGTGTGCGGATTTTGCGGCATGTTGTTCTCCGGTTTTCCGGGACTGGCGCAACTCGGCGTGTTTTCAATCTGCGGACTGGTGGTCGCGGCGCTGGTCACCCGCTGGGTGTTGCCGGCCCTGACGCCGCGCGACGTTCGTCTGCGTTCAAGCGACGAGTTCCCGAGGATTCTGTTGCGCGTCTTCGCGGCACTGGGCGCGTTGCGCGGCGCGCTGCCGCTGATCCTGATCGGCGCCTTCGCGTGGCTGCTGTTGCGCAGCGGACCATTCTGGAGCGATGATCTGGCCAGTCTGTCGCCGGTGCCGCAGTCACAGCAACGCTTCGACGAAGAAATGCGTACCGCCCTTGGCGCGCCGAACGTGCGTCAGTTGCTGGTGGCGCGCGGCAGCGGCGCGCAGGAGGTACTGCAGAAGGCGGAGCGCACCGCGCAGCGACTGGACGCGCTGATTCAGGCCGGCGTGCTCGCGGGCTACGACACCCCCGCGCGCTTCCTGCCGAGCGAGGAGACGCAGCGCACGCGCTTGAGCGCGTTACCGCAAGCGGATGAACTGCGGCGCAGTCTCGCCGCCGCCGTGCGCGGCCTGCCGTTTCGCGCGGGCGCCTTTGATCTATTTCTGACGGACGTCGAAACCGCGCGTACCGGCGCACCGCTTAAGCGCGAAGACTTGAACGGCAGCAGTCTGGCGCTCAAGGTGGACTCGTTGCTGCTGCATCGGCGCGGAGAATGGTTTGCGCTGCTGCCACTGCGCGAGGTGCACGACGCGGCGGCGCTTGCCCGTGTCGTCGCGGCAGACGCGCTGCTGCTCGACATCAAGGCAGCGTCCGACGCGCTCTATCAAGGCTATCGCGGGCAGGTGGTTTTGTATTCGTGGGTTGGCGCCGGCGCAATCCTGCTGCTATTACTGCTGGCGATGCGTTCGCTGCGGCGTGTAGCGGATACCTTGTTTCCGTTGCTCGCGGCGGTGCTCGCGACGTGCGCAATCCTGGTGGCGAGTGGTATCACGCTCACCTTGTTCCACCTGGTGGCCTTGCTGCTGGTGGTCGGAGTGGGGTCGAACTATTCGCTGTTCTTCGAGCGCGAGAATTTTGCGCGCGCAAATCCGCGGCGCACGGTTGCCGCGCTGGTGTTGTGCAACCTCTCCACCATTATCGGGTTCGGCCTGCTCGGCTTCGCCGCGACGCCGGTGCTGAGTTCGATCGGCGTAACGGTGGCGCTGGGCGCCCTGCTGAGCCTGTTGTTTGCCGCGGTGCTGACGGCGCGCATCGAATGAGCATGCAAGATTGCTTCGCGTCACGCCGGATGCCGCGATCGATCTGCGCCCGCGCTTACGTTGCCAGCCACGGCTGGGAACACCACACGAATGCGACAACCGCTGCCGGCGAGCGCGTCGTTTACTTGTATCTCCGCGCCGTGAACGGTTGCCATTTCCTTGACGATCGCGAGACCCAAGCCCGAGCCGCTTCCGCCCGAACCCGGGACGCGGTAAAAGCGATCGAAGATACGCGCGCGCTCTTGCAGCGCAATACCGGGGCCATTGTCTTCGACTTCTAGAAAGGCGCGGCCGCCGGCCATTCCGCAGCGCACGGTGACTGCGCCGCCAGACGGCGAATAGATGAGTGCGTTGTCCACCAGATTGCCCAGCAACTCTCGCAGTAACCAACTGGCGCCGCGGGCAGGCGCCGTCGCCGTGTCAAAACCCAGATCAATGTTGCGTGCATCGGCTTGCCGCACGAAGGCCGACGCGCAAGAGTTCACCAATTCGTGCAGATCGAGTTTGAGCATGCGTTGCGTGAGCGTTGCTTCGGGCGCGACTCGCGCCAGAGCCAGCAGTTGATTGGTCAGATGCACCAACTGCTGGACTGCAAACAGGGCTTGCGCGATGTGCGCTTGTTTTTGTTCCAACGCCGATTCCGCCGCGGCCAACTGCAACTGCGCCTGCAACCCGGCCAGCGGCGTGCGTAACTGGTGCGCTGCGTTGGCGACGAATTTTTGCTGCGATTCGGACGCCTCATGCAATAGATTGAGCAAGCGGTTGAGCGCGCTGACCAGCGGTTGCAACTCGTTCGCTGGATAGAGGTCGTAAATCGGACGCAGGTCATTGAGCGAGCGCGCGCCGATTTCCGCGCTCAAGTGCAGCAATGGCGCAAGGCCAGCCTGTACACCGAAATACACCAGCGCCAGCGTACCGACGATGAGCATAATGTTGGGGACCAGCATCGCGGTGACGATGCTGCGCGCGACGCGCTCGCGTTCGTGGGTGGTCTCGGCCACGCGTACCACTGCGTCACCCAACGCGGTCGCGGCACGATAGGTCACCACGCGCACGGTCTGATTGCGGAACAGCCCGTCATAGAAATCCGGATTGCGCCCCGCTACCGGAGAACCGACAGGCAAGTCGGGCTCGCCCATGACCAGGGCGCCCGACGGCGCCGTAATCTGAAAAAACCTGCGGTCGAACTGATCGATGCGCAACGCGTCGAGCGATTGCACCGGAACATCCAGAACGATGGAATTGGCACGCGCCTTCAGGTGACCCGCTAAATCGACCGCGGTGTCGGCCAAGGCATGATCGTAAGCCCGATTGGCCGGCTCCCGCGCGGTTTCGTAATGGCTGTACACGCTGAGCACCAACAACAGCGCCATCGGCAGCAACAATAACAGCGTCAGCCGGTCGCGGACGCGCAAGGACGCGAGTCTATGCGCGAGGTTCATCCAGCCGATATCCGAATCCGCGCACGGTGCGAATGTTGAGTCCCTTCGGTTCGATCTTGCCACGTAGCCGCAAAACGTAGACTTCAATCGCGTTCGGCGTCAGCTCACGGTCCCAGGCGCTGATCGATTCCAGCAGTTTGTCTTTACTGATCACGGCCGGGGCGTTCAACACCAGCAATTCCAGTATTGCCCACTCTCGATTGGTCAAGTCCACCACTTCGCCGTTCAGCAACGCGGTGCGGCTACCCTGATTCATCTGCAGCGGGCCGAAGACGATCTCCGAACTGACGGCGGACTTGCTGCGGCGGATCAGCGCGCGCGCCCGGGCTATGAGCTCGGGCAAATCGAAAGGTTTGGCCAGATAATCATCCGCACCGAGGTCCAAACCGTCCACTCGCGATTGCATGCTGTCGCGCGCGGTGAGGATCAGCACCGGCACCGGGTTTCCGGCACCGCGCACGCGGCGAATCAATTCCAGGCCGTCCATCTCGGGTAATCCAATATCGATGATCGCGAGCGCGAACATCGTATGTTGCAGCGCTGCCTCGGCCTGCTCCGCGCTGCTTAAATGGTCAACGCTATAACCGGCTTTTTCAAGCCCTTGTTTAACACCGCTTGCCACGACCGGATCGTCTTCGACGACTAAAACGCGCACTGCCTTCTCCTTCCGAGACTATTCTAATTTCGAGCCAGAATAACAGTAAACTGCCTACTTATGAACTCGGCCCATGTAAATTCCGGCACAGCACCCAATTGCTGTGAGATCGCCGCTTGGCTCATCTCCGGCGCCGGCTTGCTGCTTATTCTGCCATTGCATTTGTTGCCTGCGCTACTGGCCGGCTTGCTGGTACATCAGTTGATTTATGTGCTGTCGCCGCGACTGATGTTCGCGCGCGACCACCTGCGCCGCGGCCAATGGATCGCAGTCACTCTCATCGCCATTGTCGTTGTGGCGCTGGTGACGATCGCGCTGATTGCATTGGGCGCGTTACTTACCCTCGAAGGCGGGCCGCTCGCGCTCCTATACCGGATCGCCGATATTCTCGATCGCTCTCGAGATTTACTGCCGTCGTGGCTGGCACC
>JAYUZG010000143.1:0-2150 GCA_043751985.1 Betaproteobacteria bacterium | reverse complement strand
ATCCTCACGCCCGCGCAACAGTTTTACTCGCTGGCGGAATGAAATGAAAGCCAGAAAGGCGCCTCTAGTTTGTTCACGTGAAAACTTTGCGACAGAACCAAAGGGTACTATAGTCGTCGCACGAACGGCATCAGCGAGACGACTGCAGTCGGTAGTCTTCAGGAAGATCGGGTTGCGAGCAATATCGTATTGCCGGCAAGTTCCACAGCGCCGGACACATCGGATTAACAATTCATTCTACGCGACAGGCGCTTGAGCCGGGCCTCGTGTCCCTTATAGCATCAACCACAATATTGGCGGGAGATTACTGATGTCAGAAGATGGATTTCACGTACATGGTCCACATGATCATGAATTGGAACATGCTGCCCAACACGGGGGTGGCGACAGCTTCAGTGATCGTATTGCGGTAACGACTGCCGTCTTGGCAACTGTTGGTGCGCTGTTTGCCTACCAAGGGGGTGCAACACAGGCCGGCGCGGGTATGGCCAAGAACAATGCTGCGATTAAGAAAACGGAAGCGGCAAATCAATGGAATTATTATCAGGCGAAAAGTACCAAGGAGAATCTCGCTGATCTTGGTCGAGAACTTTCCGCAGCCAATAAGCAAGAACGATTTCAACAGGCCATCGATCGCTACAAGGAAGAAAAGGCGGTCATTAAAAGTACTGCCGAGAAATTCGAAGCAGAATCCAAGGACTGGGACCGCCAAAGTGACGAACTCATGCACTTGCATCATCGATGGGCTCAAGCCACCACTTTGCTACAAATTGCGATCGCATTGTCCGCCATCGCTCTACTCACCCGAAAGCAGTGGCTGCAATGGGGCGTCTACGGGCTGAGCACGATAGGAATCGCAGTTGGCGTTTTGGCGATGCTGCACACATGAATCCGTACACTCCAGTAGCTTTCGAATGATGTGGCCTCGAAGCTCGCCCGTCTTGATGTCGTAGTGATTTTGCCGGCGCGGCCATTCGGAACTTAATCGGCAATTCCTAAAACAATGAGTACATTTCTGCAATGGCAACGACATTTTCGGGGCAGGCCGCGACTGATCACAGCAGCGCTGATAACACTTGGATTGTTTGTTGCACTGCTTCCATTGCTGAACACCGCACGCGCATTGTTGGTGTCTTTCAATTTTGGCACCACGATTTTTCTTGCGCTGATGGTCCGGGTTATGTCGCGCGCCTCTCCATCAACGATGCGGCAGCGCGCCAGGCTTCAGGATGAAGGCAAGTGGGTGGTATTGGGCGCGAGCGTAATCATCTCGGCGGTGATTATGCTGGCGCTTTACCAAGAACTCCACGCTGGTAAAGACAAGTCAGTACAAGATGCTTTGCTTGCAGGTTTCACAATATTTGCGTCGTGGTTGTTTCTCGCGGTTATTTTTTCACAGCAATACGCGCACAGTTTTTATCTGGACCCCGAATGCAAGGACGGCGGTTTGGTCTTTCCTGGGACAAATGAGCCAGATTACTGGGATTTCATGTACTTTTCGGTTGTGTTGAGCATGACATTTCAAGTGTCGGACGTGCAGATCACTGCGCGATCGATACGTCGATTGGCCCTCGCGCATGGAATTGTTGCGTTTGTCTTCAACGTGACAATTATCGCTATTACGGTAAACGTAATGGCAGGTATTCTCTGAGCAGTACGCTCACGGGCATGGTCAATTGGTTTTTGCGCCATCGCTCAAATATTGTCAAAGGCTTCCGGGCAGTTCCACGTCCGCTTGTCAACTTCCGGGCTAACACAGGTTCAGGCATTGCCGAAATAAAACCACTCGTTACACTGCCCTATCAGTGCTGATCTCCCTTAGTCTCGGGGATCATCGTCGATCTGAAATCCATCTCGATTTCCCGCGACGTTTTACAGACAGTACCTGTAATGGCGCTGCGTCAAAGGCGTCACAGTAGCCCTCCCAATCTTGTTGCACCTGCATGTCGCGCACTCTGGCCAAGCGTACAAGCTTGTCCGCCCGCTCCAGTTTGCGCCAATATCGAGTGAGGTCGTCTGTGGCGGCGGACCCGTCACGACCACCACTGCGCGGTTGCCCCATGCGACCAATTGACCCATCGTGGCAACCAGCTCTTCAAGTCGAACCCCACCTGCGACTCGCCTTGCGGGTGCCACCCGGCTATCCGCTC
>JAYUZG010000142.1:0-9728 GCA_043751985.1 Betaproteobacteria bacterium | reverse complement strand
AGCGATCCCGCGGCGACGCCGCCGCCGGAAAGGTAGATCGCCTTGTAACCGACTCTTTGCGCGAGCCGGGCGTGGTAGGCATTGATCGCGCCGATGACTTGCAGCGGTTTCTCCGCGGCGATGGCTGCGCGGAAGCGTGCTCCCGCGCTTGCATTTTGAATGGTGCTCATAGCAGATGCTTGATCGCTTCACGCTCTTCGTGCAGTTCTTTGAGCGTAAAGTCCATCCGCTCGCGGCTGAAGGCGTCGATTTCCAGGCTCTTTATCATCTCAATTTTTCCATTTGCGCAGACACAAGGGAATCCATAAATGACGCCCGGCGGAATGCCATAGTCGCCGTTGGACGGCAAGCCCATGGTGACCCATTCGCCGTTGCTGCCGAGGGCCCAGTCGCGCATGTGGTCGATGGCTGCATTGGCTGCAGACGCGGCAGACGACAGGCCTCGCGCTTCGATGATCGCCGCACCGCGTTTGCCAACGGTAGGCATAAAGTAATCCCGATACCAGGCGTCATCATTGATCAGAGTCTTGGCACTTTGACCGCCGATGCTGGCAAAGCGGATGTCCGGATACATGGTCGGCGAGTGATTTCCCCACACCACCAATTTCTTGATCGCCGATACCGGTTTTCCGCTCTTGGCCGCAAGCTGCGACAGCGCGCGGTTGTGGTCCAGCCTCAGCATCGCGGTGAAACACGCAGGCGACAGACCTTTAGCGTTGCTCATCGCGATCAGCGCATTGGTATTGGCGGGATTGCCCACCACCAGCACCCGAACCGAACGCTTCGCCGCTTCATCCAATGCCTTACCTTGGGTGGTGAAAATTGCGCCGTTGGCTTCGAGCAAATCCTTGCGCTCCATTCCCTTGCTGCGCGGGCGCGCGCCGACCAGCAGAGCGTATTCGATGTCGCGAAACGCTACTTTCGGATCGTCGGTGATCACCACCCCTTGCAACAGCGGGAACGCGCAATCTTCCAACTCCATCACCACACCTTTAACTGCCGCGAGGGCCTGGGTAATGTCGAGCAGTTGCAAGATAACCGGCTGGTCCTTGCCCAGCATGTCGCCGTTGGCGATACGAAACAACAGGCTGTAGCCAATCTGGCCTGCCGCGCCGGTAATTGCGACTCGAACGGGGGATTTCATTGAACACTCCTAAGGTTGAGCGATCGACAATGATGCCGCGAGCATAAGCCACTTGCGCTGCGCGGTATCGCGTTGGACAGACTTGGCGCACTTGCCATCTAGGCGCGGGTACAGTGCATAACCCGCAATCATAGAGAAACGCATGCACTTATGTCAACAAGTCTTATATCTTATAAAAGACATCTGTTTCTGGACGCCAGTTATGCTGTTGTGCTAAAAAGAGCGTAGTCATGAAAGTCATTGCATCTTCGCCCGCGTTCCAGCCGCTGTACCGGCAAATCAAGGAGCTGATCACCCAGAGCCTGGTGTCCGGTGAGTGGGGGCCGGGTGAGCCGATTCCGAGCGAATTGGAGCTCGCCAGCCGGTATAGCGTCAGTCACGGTACGGTGCGCAAAGCCATCTCCGACTTGGCCGATGCCAAGTTGCTGGTGCGCCAGCAAGGGCGCGGCACTTTCGTTGCCTCGCACGCGGAGGAGCGCAGCAAGTTTCCGTTTTTTCGCATTGCCCCTGATCAGGCATCGGTCGATTCCCTGTCCGCGCGCCTGTTGGAGTGCCGGCGTGAGCCGCTGGACGCAGTATCGGCGCAGCAGCTGCAGCGTCCGCTCAATTCCCAGGGTTTCCTGGTGCGTCGTGTGCTCGAAATCGCCGGAACTCCCGTAGTGTGTGAAGAAATCAGGCTTCCCGCCGGCCCGTTTCGTGGCTTGACCAACAGCGTTATCGACAAATACCACTGCATGCTTTACAGCATGTATGAGGGCGCCTATGGCATACGCATCCTGCACGTCGAAGAAGGGTTGAAGGCGGTAGGCGCGGGCCCCAGGGAGGCGTCGCAACTGAGACTGCGCGAAGGTGACCCGGTGCTGTTGTTAAACCGGGTGTCGTTTACCTACGAGGAAAAACCGATCGAAGTCCGTCGCAGTGTGTGCAATACGCGCGATCATCACTATCGCAATCGAATCGTGTAAGGCTCACATCTTCGCTTCAGGTCACCTCAACCATGTCGTTAACGGGGCCAAATGCCCGCAGGACACCCGATGAAAGCTAATCGACCGAAGTATCTCAACTTACTCGCCATCCGCTTGCCGTTGCCGGGGGTCGTCTCAATTCTGCATCGGGTGAGCGGTTTCGGCCTCTTTTTGTTGATCCCGCTTCTGCTGTGGTTGCTCGATAGCAGCCTGCGCTCTGCCGAGAGTTATGCCGCCGTGCGTGCAATGTTCGCGCATCCGCTGGCTAAGCTGCTTGCGCTGGGAATCATCTGGGCAGTGCTGCATCACTTTTTTGCCGGGTTGCGATTTTTGGCGCTCGACCTGCATTGGGGTAGCGAGCTTGGCACTACCCGGCGAGTGAGCAAGCTGGTGCTGGTGTCGAGTTTGGTACTGACGATTCTGGCGGGAGCGTGGCTATGGTGAATCGCGTCATCGTCGGAGCGCACTACGGCTTGCGCGATTGGCTGGTGCAACGCGTGACGGCGGTCATCGTTGCGCTGTATTTGGTGGTAATGAGCTTTATTTTCATTGTTCGTTGCCCGAGCGATTTCGCCAGTTGGCATGCGCTGTTTCAAGGACAGTGCGTGCGCGTGGTCAGCGCCTTGTTCGTGTTGAGCCTGTTGCTGCACGCCTGGATCGGGGTGCGCGATATCTTCATGGATTACATCAAATCAGCCGCTCTGCGCTTGTTATTGGAAGTGGTGGTGATCGTGCTGCTGGTTGTCTACGGCCTGTGGGCCGCGCAAATTTTGTGGAGAGGATGAATGGCGATTTCTGTTCGCAAGTTTGACGCGGTCGTGGTCGGAGCGGGTGGGGCCGGCATGCGCGCGGCACTGCAGTTGTCCGAGGCGGGCCTCAAGGTCGCAGTGCTGTCCAAGGTTTTCCCGACGCGCTCGCATACCGTCGCGGCGCAAGGCGGAATTGGCGCAGCGCTTGGCAACATGGGTGAAGACAGTTGGATGTGGCACATGTATGACACCGTCAAGGGATCGGACTGGCTGGGCGATCAGGACGCAATCGAATTCCTGTGCCGTAAGGCGCCGGAGGCGGTGTATGAACTGGAACATTTCGGCATGCCGTTTGACCGCAACGCGGATGGCACGGTGTATCAGCGGCCGTTCGGCGGTCACATGCAAAACTTCGGTGCCGGGCCGGCGGTGCAGCGTTCGTGTTGCGCCGCTGATCGTACCGGGCATGCGATGTTGCATACACTGTACCAGCGCAATGTGCGGGCCAATACGCATTTTTTCGTCGAGTGGATGGCGCTCGATCTGATTCGCGATGCGTCGGGCCAGGTGCTCGGTGTCACCGCGCTGGAGATGGAAACCGGCGAAGTCAGCATCCTGCATGCACGGGCGACCTTGTTTGCCACCGGCGGAGCCGGGCGCATCTTCTCCGCGAGTACCAATGCTTTTATCAACACCGGTGATGGTCTCGGAATGGCCGCGCGGGCCGGGATACCGCTTGAAGACATGGAATTCTGGCAGTTTCATCCCACCGGCGTTGCGGGTGTCGGCGTGCTGATAACCGAAGGTGTGCGCGGCGAAGGCGGCTATCTGCTCAACAACAAGGGCGAACGGTTCATGGAACGTTACGCACCCAACGCCAAGGATCTTGCCTCGCGTGACGTCGTGTCGCGCGCCATGGCGACCGAGATCAAGGAAGGCCGCGGCTGTGGCAAAGAGGCGGACTACGTATTGCTTAAACTCGACCATCTCGGTTTGGATACGATTGAAAAACGCTTGCCGGGCATTCGTGAGATCGCCAGAAAATTTGCCAACGTTGATCCGGTCAAGGATCCGATTCCGGTGGTGCCGACTTGTCACTATCAAATGGGCGGCATTCCGACCAACTACCGCGGCGAAGTGGTGGTTCCGCGCGACGGCAAACCGGAGTGGGTGATGCCGGGTTTTTATGCCGCGGGGGAATGCGCCTGTGCGTCGGTGCACGGCGCCAATCGCCTCGGTACAAATTCGCTCACCGACTTACTGGTGTTCGGAAAAAGCGCGGGCGAGACCACGGTGCAATTCCTGAAAGAAAATCCCGGGCATAAAGATCTTCCCAAAGATGCAGCCGAGTTAACCCTTGCGCGCTTGTCCCGCCTGGAGAATCAAGCCAAGGGCGAACGCGTTGCCGAGGTGGGGACTGAGATGCGCCGAACGATGCAGGCGCACTGCGGCGTATTTCGCTTCCCCGACATGCTGAGCGACGGCGTGCGGAAAATAAAGCAGGTCGCCGAACGTATTGCGCGCACTGAAATTAGGGACAAGAGCAAGGTGTTTAATACCGCCCGAATCGAGGCGCTCGAATTGGACAATTTGATCGAAGTGGCGGTTGCGACTCTGGTTTCCGCAGAGGCGCGCAAGGAAAGCCGCGGCGCGCATGATCGCGCCGATCATCACCAGCGCGACGATGTGAACTGGATTAAACACACCCTCTGGTACCGAGACGGCAGCCGGCTCGATTACAAGCCGGTGCACATGAAGCCGCTCACGGCCGAATCGATCGAACCCAAAGTCCGAACCTACTAGAAAGAGGTCGAACCATGCGCTTCCAGATATACCGCTATGACCCTGACCGTGATTCCGCGCCGCGAATGCAAGACTATGACGTCGTGCTGGAACCCACGGACACGATGCTCCTCGACGCGCTGATACGCATTAAGGCCGAAGATGATTCGCTTGCCTTGCGACGTTCGTGCCGTGAAGGCGTGTGCGGCTCCGATGCGATGAATATCAACGGCAAGAACGGGCTGGCGTGTATTACCCGAGTGGTCGATTTGCGGGAACCCGTGGTATTGCGTCCGCTGCCCGGTCTACCAGTCATACGCGACCTGATCGTGGATATGTCGCAGTTCTTCAAGCAATACCACTCGGTCAAACCTTATTTGGTAAACAATGAACCGGCGCCGGAGAAGGAGCGTTTGCAATCGCCAGAGGAGAGGGCGGAGCTCGACGGGCTGTACGAATGCATTTTGTGCGCGTGCTGTTCCACTGCGTGCCCGTCGTTCTGGTGGAATCCGGATAAATTTGTCGGGCCAGCGGGTTTGCTTCAGGCCTATCGGTTTCTCGCGGACTCGCGCGACCAGGACGCGAGCCAGCGCCTGGACGACCTGGAAGACCCCTACCGCCTATTCCGTTGTCATTCGATTATGAACTGCGTGGACGTGTGTCCGAAAGGCCTCAATCCGACCCGGGCGATAGGGAAAATCAAGGATTTGATGGTCAAGCGCACGGTCTGACATGGTCTGCATCGTGCGCGGCACCGGTCGCTCCATTGCTTTTGTGGTGGTGTCATGACCATGGCATATGATGGCGAAGCAAAGAACAAGGACTGGGAGCGCATCCGGTGGCGTTGCCGGCGTGGATTGTTGGAGTTGGATTTGATTCTTGGCAGCTTTCTTGAGGAACACCTAGAACACCTTTCGGATCAACAAATTAAAGTTTTGAACGGACTGCTCGATTACCCCGATAACGATTTGTGGGACTTGATCTCGGGACGCCAAGCCGTCGCCGATTCGACCACGGCGGAACTTATCGGCCTGCTCCACCATCAGGCTTGCTGCATCGTGTCGTAACTCTAGTAGTTAACTGTAGAAAGTATCTGTAAGATATTGTTATTCAAAAGAGAGAATTCACATGAATAGTCCGCGCAATGCAGCAATATCATTTGGAGATGGATCTCCTTCGATGGAATTTCCGGTCCTGTCCGGGACCGTCGGGCCGGACGTCATCGACATCCGCACCTTGCTCGCCAAGACCGGAAAATTCACCTACGACCCTGGCTTCATGTCGACCGCAAGCTGCCGCTCCGCCATCACCTACATCGACGGGGACGAGGGCGTGTTGCTGTATCGCGGCTATCCGATCGAGCAGTTGGCGCAGCATTGCGATTTCCTGGAAGTGGCGTACTTGCTGCTGAAAGGCGAATTGCCATCGCCTGTGCAGAAGACAGAATTCGACCGCAACATCACACAGCACACTATGGTGCACGAGCAATTGGCGCGCTTTTACAGCGGCTTTCGCCGTGACGCCCACCCTATGGCAGTGATGGTCGGTGTAGTCGGCGCGTTGTCCGCGTTTTATCACGACTCCTTGGATATTTCGAACCCGGAATATCGAGATATTTCTGCGGTGCGCCTGCTGGCGAAAGTCCCCACCATCGCGGCCATGTCCTATAAGTACAACGTGGGGCAGCCGTTCATGTACCCACGCAACAATCTCAACTACGTCGAGAACTTCATGCACATGATGTTCGCGACGCCGGCTGAGGAATACAAACAGAACGCGGTGCTCACTCGTGCCTTGGATCGAATTCTGATTCTGCACGCCGATCATGAGCAAAACGCGTCCACCTCGACGGTGCGCTTGGCGGGCTCGTCGGGTGCCAATCCGTTTGCGTGTATTTCCGCCGGCATCGCCTGTTTGTGGGGTCCTGCACACGGCGGTGCCAACGAAGCGGTATTGACGATGCTGGAAGAGATCGGCGACGTGTCGCGGGTTGGGCAGTTTCTCAATCGGGCCAAAGACAAGAACGACACGTTCCGTTTGATGGGCTTCGGCCATCGTGTGTACAAAAATTACGATCCGCGCGCGAAACTGATGCGCGAAACCTGCCACGAAGTGCTGGGCGAACTGGGATTGCAAAACGACAGGCTGTTCAAACTGGCGATGGAGTTGGAAAGAATCGCCTTGGAGGACGATTATTTCGTCTCCAAGAAACTTTATCCGAACGTGGACTTTTATTCCGGCATCGTGCAGCGCGCCCTGGGAATTCCGGTGTCGATGTTTACCGCTATCTTTGCGCTGGCGCGCACCGTCGGCTGGGTGGCACAGTGGAACGAGATGATTTCCGATCAGGAACAAAAAATTGGCCGGCCGCGTCAGCTCTACACCGGCGCTTCACGACGCGACGTGGTGCCGATCGCCAAGCGCCGCTAAGCCGGCCCCAGAACAAACGGAGACCATTGCGATGATGAAAGAATACCTGGGTAATTCGTATCTGTTTGGCGGCAACGCGCCGTTCATCGAAGAGTTGTACGAAAACTATCTGGAGAATCCTGACGGAATCGTTGGGGAGTGGCGGCAATACTTCGATCAACTGCAATTGAACACCGGTGCGCGCGATATTCCCCACGCGCCGATTCAGGAATCGTTCCGCATGCTGGCGAAGCGTCGTGGTACCGCCGCCACGCATGCACCGACGCAGGCAGTGGCGGCGGTGGAGCGCAAACAGGTCGGCGTATTGCAGTTGATCACTGCCTATCGGTTTCTCGGCCTGCGTCATGCCAATGTCGATCCGCTGAATCGCTACGAGAAACCCAGTATTCCCGAACTTGATCCGGCGTACTACGGATTGTCCGACGCAGACATGAATCTGGCGTTCAATACCGGATCGCTGGTCGGGCCGGACCAAGCATCCCTTGCCGATATTCTGCGGGCAGTGCGTGAGACCTACTGTGGAAATGTTGGCATCGAATACATGTATATCTCGGATCCGCAGCAGAAACGCTGGATCCAGGAACGCTTTGAGGGCTGCCGCTCCAAGCCCGCGTACGAAAAAGATGTGAAGCGCCACATTCTGGAGCGCATCACCGCGGCGGAAACGCTGGAAAAATATTTGCACACGCGTTATGTCGGCCAAAAGCGCTTTTCACTCGAAGGCAGCGACAGTCTTATTCCGCTGCTGGATACCTTGCTCCAGCGCTCGGGCGAGAAAGGCATTCAGGAAACGGTGATCGGCATGGCGCACCGTGGCCGCCTCAACGTGCTGGTGAATACGCTGGGCAAGATGCCGAAGGATCTGTTCCAGGAATTTGAAGGCAAGCACGCGGAGCACTTTCTTGCGGGAGACGTGAAATACCATCAAGGCTTCTCGTCGGACCTCATGACACCGGGTGGACCGATGCATTTGACGCTGGCTTTTAACCCCTCGCATCTGGAGATCGTCAATCCGGTGGTGGAAGGTTCGGTGCGCGCACGCCAGCACCGCCGGCGCGATCGCGACGGCAAGCAAGTGCTGCCCATTTTGATTCACGGTGACGCGGCGTACGCCGGACAAGGTGTAGTGATGGAGACCTTGAATCTGTCGCAGACACGGGGTTACGGCACCGGCGGCACGATGCACGTCATCATTAACAATCAGATCGGATTCACCACTTCGGACACACGGGACTCGCGTTCGACGCTGTACTGCACGGATGTGTCGAAGATGGTGGAGGCCCCGATCTTTCATGTGAACGGGGATGATCCCGAGGCGGTTGTGATGGCAACCGAAATCGCACTCGATTTCCGCATGCAATTCCAGAAGGACGTGGTCATCGACATGGTGTGCTTTCGCAAGCTGGGCCATAACGAGCAAGACGAGCCGATGGTGACGCAGCCCTTGATGTACAAGATCATCAACAAGCATGTCGGAACACGTAAGCTGTTTGCGGATCGCCTGACCGCACAAGGCGTGATCCAGGCGGGCGAAGCCGATGAAATGGTGAAGACCTATCGTGACGCGCTGGATGCGGGCTATCACACCAACCAGACCATTCTGTCGAACTACAAGCCGCCGTACGCCGTGAACTGGGCGCCGTTCAAGGACGCGCCGTGGGACCAAAAAATCAAGACCGGTGTGCCGTTGGCGGATCTCAAAGTATTGTCCGAGCGGCTGACCACCGTTCCCGCGGGTTTCAAACTGCATTCGCGCGTGGAGAAGATCATCGCCGATCGCCGCTCCATGGGGCAAGGACAGTTGCCGCTCGATTGGGGCATGGCCGAGAACTTGGCCTATGCCTCTCTGCTGAAAGAAGGCTATGCGGTGCGTTTGTCCGGACAGGATATGGGGCGCGGCACGTTCTTTCATCGCCATGCGGTGCTGCATGACCAGAATAGAGAACGCTGGGATGCCGGCACCCACGTGCCGCTGCAGCACATTTCCGAGAATCAGCCTGACTTCCTGGTGATCGATTCGGTCCTCTCCGAGGAAGCTGTGCTCGGCTTCGAGTACGGCTACGCGACCGCGGAACCGAACGAACTGGTGGTGTGGGAAGCGCAGTTCGGCGACTTTGCCAACGGCGCGCAAGTGGTGATCGATCAATTCATCGCGGCGGGGGAAGTGAAGTGGGGTCGAATTTGCGGTTTGGTGATGATGCTGCCGCACGGCTATGAGGGGCAAGGCCCGGAGCATTCGTCTGCTCGCATCGAACGCTACCTCCAGCTTTGCGCGGACTACAACATGCAGATCTGCGTGCCTTCGACTCCCGCGCAGATGTTTCATATGTTGCGGCGGCAGATGGTGCGTCCGTATCGCAAGCCCTTGATCATTTTCACTCCCAAGAGCCTGCTGCGTCACAAGGAATCCGTTTCCAGCCTGGAAGATCTGGCGCACGGTGAATACCAGGTGGTGATTCCGGATCCGGAAATAGCCGATGCCAAAAAAGTAAAACGAGTGGTGTTCTGCAGCGGCAAGATCTATTTTGAATTGGCCGCCGCGCGCCGCGAAAGCGGAGCCAAGGAAGTCGCGGTGATCCGCGTTGAACAGCTCTATCCGTTCCCTCACGAAGCCTTCAAGGCCGAGCTCGATCGCTACTCCAAGGCGAAGGAGATTGT
>JAYUZG010000141.1:0-5737 GCA_043751985.1 Betaproteobacteria bacterium | reverse complement strand
CCGCCGATGCGGTGCTGGTTGACGGTACTTTCTGGACTGACGAAGAAATGATTTCGATGGGCATCTCGAAGAAATCCGCGCGCTCGATCGGGCATCTCCCGCAATCCGGCGCGGGCGGCATGATCGAGGTGTTGACGCCACTCAAGGCCTCGAAGAAAGTTCTCATTCATATCAACAACACCAATCCCATTCTCAACGAAGATTCGGCCGAGCGGGCAACGCTGAATGCCGCCGGCATCGAAGTGGCCTATGATGGGATGGAGTTTGAAGTCTGAGGGAGTCGCGATGGGCGCCAGTGAAAATCTGCCGTGGAGCAGAGAAGAGTTCGAACAGAAATTGCGCGCCAAGGGCAAGCGCTATCACATTTATCATCCCTACCAAGTGGCGATGAATTCCGGGCAGCTGACGCGCGAGCAGATCCAAGGCTGGGTATACAACCGCTACTACTATCAGATCAGCATTCCGATCAAGGATGCGGCGATTCTGTCCAACATGCCGGATCGAGAACATCGCCGCAAGTGGATTCAGCGCATCATCGACCACGATGGGACCGCGGCGGACGAAGGTGGCATTGAGGCGTGGACTTGGCTGGGAGAGGCGTGCGGCCTCAAACGTGCCGATATCACCTCGCTTAAGCAGGTTCTGCCCGGCGTTCGATTTGCGATCGACGCCTATGTCAATTTCGGACGCCGTGCTGTCTGGCAAGAAGCCGTTTGCTCGTCGCTGACTGAGTTGTTCGCACCGGAAATTCACAAGGAGCGCCTGTCGAATTGGCCGCAGCATTACCCGTGGATCGACCAGTCCGGCTATGCGTACTTCAGAAAGCGCTTGTCCGAAGCAAGACGCGATGTCGATCACGGCCTGCAAGTAACGCTGGAGTACTTCAATACGCGACAGCAGCAACTGCGCGCGCTGGACATTTTGCAGATGAAACTAGACATTCTGTGGGCCATGCTGGACGCGATGACGGTAGCCTATGGCATCGGACCAGAAAGAATTGGGCAAGGGAGCCCCATGCCGGATGACTGAACTAGACGTTAAATTGGCAATCGAGTTGCAGCGACATTTCCGTTTTCAGTGGGAGCCGGCGCAGGATAGTTTCGTGCTGCTCTATCCCGAGGGCGTGGTGAAATTGTCCGGCAGTGCGGGCGAGATTTTGAAGCGAGTAGATGGCAAGACCAGCGCCGACGGCATCGTCCAGCAATTGGAAGCAGAGTTCCCGGGCGCGGACTTGCGCAATGACGTGATGAAATTTCTGGAGGTGGCTTATGGAAACGGCTGGATCCGCACCAAAGACTGACGCCCGCGGCATCGGCAACCCGATGTGGCTGCTGGCGGAAGTGACTTACAAGTGTCCGCTGCACTGCATGTTTTGCTACAACCCGGTGGATTACGCCACTTATGACAAGGAGCTCAGCACCGAGGACTGGCTGCGCGTTCTGCGGCAAGGGCGTGAATTGGGCGCGACGCAATTGGGATTTTCCGGGGGCGAGCCGCTGATGCGCGATGACCTGGAAATCCTGGTGGCCGAATCACGCAAATTAGGCTACTACACCAATCTGATTACCTCCGGCGTTGGGCTCAATGAAAAGCGTATTGCCGCGTTCAAGGAAGGTGGCCTCGACCACATCCAGCTCTCATTTCAGGATTCGACGCGAGAGGTGAATGACTTTCTCTCCAGTACCAAGACCTTCGATCTCAAGAACAAAGTCGCCAAGTTGATCAAGGACTACGACTATCCGATGGTGTTCAACTGCGTGCTGCATCGCCTTAACATCGATCACACTAAGGAAATTCTCGAAATGGCCGAAGCGATGGGTGCCGAATACGTCGAACTGGCCAACACCCAGTATTACGCGTGGGCACACCTCAACCGCGACCAATTGCTACCCAGCCGCGAGCAATTGGAGAAGGCCGAGCGAGTCACCAATGAGTTTCGAGCGCGCGTTGGCAGCAAAGTGAAAGTCTATTTTGTAGTGCCGGATTTCTACGCGAATCGACCCAAGGCGTGCATGAATGGCTGGGGTTCGGTGTTCCTCACCATCACGGCGGACGGCGTGGCCTTGCCCTGCCATGAAGCGCGCATGTTGCCTGGTCTCACTTTCCCCAATGTTCGTGAGCACGATCTGCGCTGGATTTGGTATGACTCGCCAGGCTTCGGTGCGTATCGAGGCGATGCCTGGATGCAAGAGCCGTGTCGCACTTGCCCCGAGAAGACCAAGGATTTCGGCGGCTGCCGCTGCCAGGCGTTTATGCTCACCGGCGATGCGACTAACGCGGATCCGGTGTGCGACAAATCCCCGCATCATGATGTGATCACCCGTCTGGTTGAAAAAGCGCAGAAGCCGCAATTACCGGCGGGCGCGAAGCCCATTCTGTTTCGCGATGATCGGAACTCGAAAGCACTGGGCAAACCGCTTGTCGGCGCCTGATCCGATCACATGGACCGTAGCGCCCACACTCTGATCGCGGTCCGCGCGGAGAAACTGATCAAGCGCTACGGCGAAACCGTGGCGCTTGATGGTCTCAACCTGGAAATCGCTGCGGGCCAGTTTTTCGGGCTGCTCGGGCCGAATGGATCCGGCAAAACCACCACCATCCATATTCTCTCAACGCTGATCAGAGCTGGGTCGGGCAGTGCCGTGGTGGGAGGCTTCGACGTGGTGAAACGCCCGGTCGATGTCCGCTCGATTATCGGCCTCGTATTTCAAGAATCGGCTCTTGACCGGTCCTTGTCGGTGCGCGAAAACTTGCGCTTTGCCGGCATGCTATACAGTCTCGACCAAGCCAGCATCGACACGCGCGCGGCCGAACTGCTCGCACTGTTCGATCTAACCGACAAGCAGGATCGTCCTGTCGGGGCGCTCTCCGGGGGGATGCGCCGCGCAATCGATATCATCCGCGGGGTGATTCATCACCCCAAAATTTTGTTTCTCGACGAGCCAACGATCGGTCTGGACTTGCCGAACCGGCGGAAAATTTGGCGCTTCATCGAGAAGCTGCGCGCGCGCACCGGCATGACCGTGTTGCTGACCACGCATTACCTGGAAGAAGCCGACGCGTGTGATCAAGTCGCCTTTATCAACTCCGGACAATTGGTGAAGCAAGGTACACCACAACAACTGGTGTCCGACCTGGGCAAACACGTGGTCGAAATTGAAGGGCCGGATTTGGCCGCGCTCGAAGCCACGCTCACGCCGCGGCTCGGTCCGTGCCTGCGGGATGGCGATATGGCCAGCTTTCGTCTGGCCAGTGACGACGTGGCCCCACTCGCCGCGATGCAAGCGGAGCTCGGCGCAAAGGTAAGCGCCATGCGCTGGCGGCGCCCGAATCTGAATGATGTTTTTCTGTGGGTCAACGCGGCCGTCGCTGCGCGGCAGAACTGACATGATCTTGCGACCTGTCTACGCGGTGCTCGAACGTGAAGTGGTACGCATGTTTCGCCAGAAAACTCGCCTGGTATCCGCCATGGTGCGGCCGCTGATTTGGTTATTTGTCATCGGCGCGGGCTTTAGTGCGGTAGCCCGCTCATCGAACGGCCTCGATTATCAGCAGTTTTTGCTGCCGGGCGTCCTCGGCATGACGGCGTTGTTCGGCGCAATGCTGGCCGCGCTCACCGTGGTGTACGACAAGGAATCGGGCGTGATGCGCATGCTGATCATCGCGCCATTCGCGCATTACTGGATCGTCATCGCCAAGACGCTCGCCGCGGCACTGGCGGCGGTGCTGCAATCATTGATCTTGCTCGTGTTGCTGGGCGTTCTGGGGCGGCTGAACCCCGACGCCAACTTCATTCTGTTAGGTGCGGGCCTGATTGCGACGGCACTTGCCTGCGCCGGCATTGGCATGATCGTCGCCACCTTCACGCGCACGCTGGACAATTTCGCCGCGATCATGAACTTCGTAATCTTTCCGGTATTTTTCCTGAGCGGTGCGCTCTACCCTGTGCAGAACTTGCCACCCATGCTCAGGTACGCGGCGCTGGCGAATCCGTTCACTTACGGTGTAGATTTGCTCAAACACGCTATGCTGCCTGGCGTTGAACGGGCACTGGGCATTGCAGACTTCAGCGCGGCGGCGGACTTCGGAGTTCTCGCCGCCTTCACCGCTGCCGCCGTAGCCATCGCGAGTTGGCGCTTCTCGCAGGAATCCGCATACGAGCCGATGATCAATCGACTGACGGGCAAGCGTGGCGGATAGCCGCGCGCAAGTTATATCAAGGCGCGGCGGATAGCCGCGCAGCATCGGAGCTAGTGATGATGCCCGTGCGGCCCGTGCACGTGGCCGTGGGTCAGCTCTTCCTTGGTCGCCTTGCGCACTTCGGTCACGGTGCACGCGAACACCAGCGACTGGCCGGCCATAGGATGATTGCCGTCAACGACCACTTTGTCGTCCGCGATATCAGTGACGGTATACAAAGTGAAATCGTCAGTTCCCTCGACCGCACCTTCAAATTGCATTCCAACTTTCACATCTTTCGGAAAAGCATCGCGCGGCTCCACTCTCACCAAGTCTTCTTCGTATTCGCCAAACGCTTCTTCTGCATCGAGCTTGACCCGGCAAGCGTGACCGGCAGTCTTGCCTTGCAGTGCCTCTTCGACGAGCGGAAATATTCCATCGTAGCCCCCGTGCAGATAGCTGATGGGATCAGTGGTTTGCTCGATTACCGCGCCGTCGCTGTTAAACAATTCATAGCGCAAGGTCACGACGGTATTTTTTTCGATCAACATAGTTGCTTATTCCTCTTGCCCAAGTGGCAAAGATTCCAACGCCAGGATGCCGGCGCGGAAGAATTTGGGGGGCGTTAGAGCGGGCGGATTGTAGCCGATTTTTTTCTCGCTCTGCGAGCAGCCTGGCTATAATTGCAGCGTGATCGCTGACCACCGCAACACCTTTAATCGTTCTCTGCTCGGCGGGCTTTCGCCAGCTCGCTTTCTTGCGCGCCACTGGCAGAAAACGCCCCTTCTGATTCGCGCCGGTCTCCCGTCATTTGACGGCTTTCTGGATGTCGACGATTTGTTTGACCTATCGTGTCGAGAGGACTGCCACTCACGACTGATCTCGCAACGGGCTGGGGCGTGGCGAGTTGAGCACGGTCCATTTGAATTGCAGCGACTGCGCAAATTACCACGACGCGGCTGGACCTTGTTAGTGCAAGGTGTCGAGCAGTTTTTGCCGCAAGGCCGTGCCTTGCTGGATCGCTTCTGCTTCATAGCGTATGCGAGGCTGGACGACTTGATGGTGAGTTACGCCCCGCCAGGTGGCGGAGTCGGTCCGCATTTCGACCATTACGATGTGTTCTTGTTGCAGGGCGCCGGCCGCCGGCGCTGGCAGGTAAGCCATCAACGCGATCTGCAGTTGCGGCAAGACGCGCCGCTGAAGATTCTGCGGCAGTTCCGGCCACAAGGTGAGTGCACGCTGGAAAGCGGTGATCTACTCTATCTGCCGCCATGCTGGGCGCACGACGGCGTAGCGCTCGATCATTGCTTTACTTACTCGATTGGTTTTCGTGCGCCCGATTACCGGCAAATCTGCCACGCCTTTCTGGCGTGGCTCGACGACCGAGTTGAGCTCGACGGGCGCTATGCGGATCCGCACTTGCGACCGACAAGATTTCCGGGTCGCCTGCCTGCGCCAATGCTGGCCGACACGCAAGGGCTTCTGCGCAAGTTGCAGTGGACCGAGCATCAGGTGCGCGACTTCCTCGGCGCCTATTTATCCGAGCCTAAATCGCAAG
>JAYUZG010000140.1:0-2972 GCA_043751985.1 Betaproteobacteria bacterium | reverse complement strand
TCGCCGACGTGCCGCAGGCGCTGGAGAACGCGGTCGAGATCGCGCAGCGCTGCAATTTCGCGCTCGAGCTCGGCAAGTCGTGGCTGCCGCTTTTCCCGGTGCCAGACGGCATGACGCTGGAGGCGTTCCTGCGCAGCCGCGCGCTGGCTGGTCTCGACGAGCGCATGCTGCTGCTGTATCCGGACGAGGCGGCGCGCGCCGAACAACTGCAGCGCTATCGCGACCGCCTCGAATTCGAGATCGCGACGATCCTGGAGATGGGGTTCCCGGGCTACTTCCTGATCGTGGCGGATTTCATCAACTGGGCGAAGAACAACAGCGTGCCGGTCGGGCCGGGCCGCGGGTCGGGCGCGGGATCGCTGGTGGCCTATTCGCTGGGAATCACCGACCTCGATCCGCTGCGTTACAACCTGCTGTTCGAGCGTTTCCTGAATCCCGAGCGGGTGTCGATGCCGGACTTCGACGTCGACTTCTGCCAGGACGGCCGCGATCGCGTGATCGATTACGTGCGCAAAAAATATGGCAACGAATCGGTTTCGCAGATCGTGACCTTCGGCACCATGGCCGCGAAGGCGGTGGTGCGCGACGTCGGCCGCGTGATGGAGTGGGGTTACGGCCGCGTGGATGAATTGGCCAAGATGATCCCGTTTCAGCCGGGCAAACTGATTACTCTGCAGATGGCGCGCGAGATGGAGCCGCGCCTCAAAGAGCGTGAAGAGAGTGACGAGGACACGCGCGAGCTGTTGGCGTTGGCCGGGCAGCTCGAAGGCCTTACGCGCAATGTCGGCATGCACGCGGGCGGCGTGTTAATTGCGCCGGGCAAGCTGACCGATTTTTGCCCACTCTACGTCGCGGATGGTGGCGAGGCTGCGGTGTCGCAATTGGACAAGGACGATGTGGAGTTAGTCGGGTTGGTGAAATTCGATTTCCTCGGACTCACTACGCTGACGATTCTCGACTGGACCTTGCGTTACTTGCGGCAACTGGACGCGGCCAGCGCGATCCAACTCGAAACGCTGCCGCTGGACGACAAGGCCGCCTACGCAATCTTCTCGGCTGCGAATACCACCGCGGTATTCCAGTTTGAATCGCGCGGCATGCGCGACTTGCTGAAGCAGGCAAAGCCCGATCGCTTCGAAGACATCATCGCGTTGGTCGCTTTGTATCGTCCCGGCCCGATGGAACTGATCCCGGATTTCGTAAAACGCAAACAAGGCTTGGAGCGCGTGGACTATCTCGACCCGCGCTTGGAGCCGATCCTGTCGCCGACCTACGGCATCATGGTGTATCAGGAACAAGTGATGCAGATTGCGCAAGTGATCGGCGGCTATTCGCTCGGCGCCGCCGATTTGTTGCGCCGAGCGATGGGCAAGAAAAAAGCCGAAGAGATGGCGACGCATCGCGAGATCTTCGTTGCGGGCGCGCAAAAGAATGGCGTGGTGGTGAGCCGCGCGCATTTGCTGTTCGACTTGATGGAGAAGTTCGCCGGCTATGGCTTCAACAAGTCGCACGCTGCCGCGTACGCTCTGGTCGCCTATCAGACTGCGTACTTCAAAGCGCATCACGCCGCCGCATTTCTGGCCGCCAATATGTCGGCGGTGCTGGACGATACGGGTAAAGTGCAACAGTTTTTCGACGATGCGCTCGCGAACGGTCTCAGCGTATTGCCGCCGGACTTGAATTTATCCGGCTATCGTTTCACCCCCATCGACGCCAAGCGCGTGCGTTACGGTCTGGGTGCCATCAAGGGCACCGGCGAATCCGCCATCGAAAATGTTGTCTCGGCGCGAGAGCAAGGTGGCGCCTTCATCGATCTGTTCGATTTCTGCCGTCGTGTCGATCGACGCATCGTCAATCGCCGCACGGTCGAGTCGTTAGTGCGCGCGGGCGCGTTCGATGCGCTGGACGATCATCGGAATCGTTTGTTGTCGTCGGTAGGAATTGCGATCGAAGCGGCGGAACAAGAAAGCCGCAGCGCAACGCAGAATAGTTTGTTCGATGCCGCGGAAGCGCGGCGCGGACCCGCGTTGATCGAAGCGGCGCGCTGGGACTCGCGCGAACAACTGCAAAACGAAAAACAAGTGCTCGGATACTATTTCAGCGGCCATCCGTTCGCGGCTTTCAAGCCGCAGCTCACACGCCTGGTCAGCGTTCAACTCGGCAGCCTGCAAGCCAACAATCAAATGGTACGTGTGGCGGGCATCGTCTACGCTATTCGCGTGCAACAAACGCGGCGCGGACGCATGGCGATCATCACGCTCGACGACGGGAGCGCGCGCCTCGATCTCACCGTGTTCAATGAACTGTTCGAACAACACCGCAGTTGGCTCAAAGAAGATGAGCTACTCATCGTCGAAGGCAAAGCGGCGCTCGACCGATTCACCGAAAGTCTGCGTTTGTCCGCGGACCGGCTGTTCAGTCTGGAATCCGCGCGCAACCATTTTGCCAAGGTAATGCGGCTGCATTGCAACGGACAATCAAGCGGTGCCAAACTCAAAGAGATTCTCGCTCCCTATCGCAATGGCGGCTGCCCGGTCTCGATCGTCTACAACAACTTGGATGCCGAAGTCGAAGTGCGATTGGGCGAAGACTGGAAAGTGAACTTACAAGAGCCGCTGATCCAATCGCTCGGCCAGTGGCTTAAGCCGAACAATATCGAGATCGTTTATTCCTGATCGATCGGCTCTGCATTTCCGCTAACGCTGCCAGTTGTTGTCGCTTTATGGACGAAATTTCTTTTTAGGTGCGCTATGCTACTTGCCACGAACGATTTCGATAGGGTGAATCAGAAGTGGCCTCGTATGTTAAGACAGATTTTCTAGTTTCTTAAGTGAAATTCCTGCGGTTGAGTGTGATCCACGCTGCCGGTCAGGCGTGGAGCGAAATGATTTTGCCAATCTTGATTTCCAGCAAAATCTCTTATCTGACCAACACTTAGGATTTGCGTCTGGCAAAAAATTGACGAAATTATT
>JAYUZG010000139.1:0-11526 GCA_043751985.1 Betaproteobacteria bacterium | reverse complement strand
GGAGCAGGCCGAGTTCCTGCGCGCGCATTCCTGTGAGCAATGCCAGGGTTATTACTTCAGCAAACCGCTCGACCCGGAAAATTTTTCCGAGTTGCTGCGCTCAAGCATTGCTCAGACCGGATGGTTCGCGCATTCGCACGAAACTGCGCGCAAAGGATTCTTCGTGGTCAGCGGGCGCGGCGGCGCCCGGTCTTGAACAGGCTGCGCTGCGCCATCCCATCGAAGGATCCGAAACGCTCAACTACGCCGCTCAATTACATCACTCAATTACACAGCGGTGTCGCCATCGCCTGCAGCACCTCGCCGCTGTCTTTGCGTTGAATGAACGCGGCAACGCCGACGTTTGCCTGAGTCCATTGATTATCCAGCGCAAGCGTCAGATCGATCGGCAACGGGTCGGCGGCGGTGACGTCAAACGGTCCGGCAAAGCTGCGCACGATATAGTCATGCTGTAGCCGCCGTCCATTGTTCTCACCGGCACGTACCGAGGATTGCAGCTTGCTCTCGAACAACGCGACGAACAGTTGGCTACTGGCTACCGGTGTGTCGGTCCAGCTTGCGTTTGCGCGCAGTTTCAGAGTCCGTCCGGCAATTTTTTCGTGAGTGATGTGAATCGACACCGGGGTCGGCGCACGCGCGATGGAGGTGAGCGAAGCGCGCAGGGCATCGTCGCGGTCTGACGGGCGGAAAACTTGGCCGTTGAATAGGAACTGCGGCGTATATACGAACTCGGCGCGGGTGCGCTCGGCCGCTGCGTGCTGGCGCGCGGTGAACTGGGCGTTGGCAAACGGATCGCGCCATCCGAGGTTGTCCCAGTAATCGACGTGGAACGCCAGCGGCACAATGCGCATGGGCGCCAGTCCCTTCGCCTGCAAGGTGGAAAGCCACGCATCCGCCGGCGGGCAACTGTTGCATCCTTCCGACGAATACAGCTCGAGCAATGCGGTGCGCGCATTGCCGCTGCCGGCCTCGCAGCGCGCGCCAAACGCTTGCGGCGGCAACAACAGGCCGGACAGCAAAACGGACAGGAACAGCTTCGACCTCGAACGCCTTCTGCTAAGATCGAAACCATGGATCTCTCGCGCTGACGGCGTGTTGGACCGTAGGCGTGCATCGGAATTGCTGGCGGGTATTCTCATCATGTCCTCTGGGCGAGCAGTTATGAGAGATACGCGCGTCCGCCGCTCTCGGATGCATTTTCGTTTTCGGCTGGAAAGAGCTCCGCGGCCGGCGTGAAACCCCACTTTGTTTGCTCGCATGCTTGGCCATCTCCTCGTTCACCCGCGCGATCCGCAAGCGCGCCTTATCGCCAAGGCGGTGGAGGTGCTGCACGCGGGTGGCTTAATCGTTTATCCGACGGACTCGTGTTACGCGCTTGGGTGCAAAATCGGAGAAAAAGACGCGCTGGAGCGATTGCGGCGCATTCGGCAACTCGATGACCACCATCCGCTCACGTTAGTCTGTCGCAATCTGTCGCAGATCGCGCATTTCGCGCGCGTGGACAATCAGCAGTATCGCTTGCTTAAATCGGCCACGCCGGGCAGCTACACTTTTTTGCTCAAGGCGACGCGTCAGGTGCCGCGCCGCTTGCAGCACCCCAAACGCAGCACCATCGGGCTACGCGTGCCTGACCATGTGGTAGCGCAAGCCTTGCTGCATCAACTCGATGAACCGTTGCTGAGTTCGAGTCTGGTCTTGCCGGGCGATGATCTGCCGTTGAACGATCCGGACGAGATCGACGAGCGCCTGCATAGTCAGTTTGACTTGATCCTTGACGCCGGCGTGTGTGCCGCGGAAATGACGACGGTGATTGATTTGACCGACCCGTCGCCGCGGGTCGTGCGGCGCGGCAAGGGAAGTCTCGCCGCCATCGGCCTGGAGTGAGCGCGATGAATCGCGCGCCAATCGCGACGTGCGAACGCGACTCGGCGGTTCCGGTAAACTGCTGGCCCTTCGAGCGACCGATTTAGCCAGCGCGGCGCTGTCTGAGTCGCGACCGGCTCTTGCTCTATTGAGGAATCCATGTTTTCTGATCGTGTTTTATCCGGCATGCGGCCCACCGGCAGTCTTCACCTGGGGCACTATCACGGCGTGCTGAAGAATTGGATCAAACTGCAGCACGAGCATCCCTGCTTGTTCTTTGTCGCGGACTGGCATGCCTTGACCACGCACTACGAGGACGCCAGCATTATCGAAGCGTCGGTTTGGGACATGGTGATCGACTGGTTGGCAGCGGGAGTGGATGCGTCGCTCGCGACCTTGTTCATTCAGTCGCGCGTCCCCGAGCACGCCGAGCTACATTTGTTGCTGTCGATGATCACGCCGCTGGGTTGGCTGGAACGGGTTCCAACCTACAAAGACCAGCAGGAAAAACTCAGCGACAAGGATTTATCCACCTACGGGTTTCTCGGTTATCCGCTGCTGCAAGGCGCCGACATCCTGATCTATCGCGCGACCAAGGTTCCGGTGGGGGAAGACCAAGTGCCGCATATCGAGTTCACGCGCGAGATCGCACGCCGTTTCAATCACATTTACGGCCGTGAGGCGGGGTTCGAAGCGAAGGCGGAACAAGCGGTCAAGAAGCTGGGTGCCAAACGGGGTCGTCTCTATCGCGAATTCAGAACCGCCTATCAGGAACAAGGCGATGAGCGCGCATTGGCGCAGGGCAAGGCAGTGCTCGACGAAGCGCAGAATCTCAGCATGGGCGATCGCGAGCGCCTGTTTGGGTATCTCGAAGGCGGTGGCAAAATGATTCTGTCGGAGCCCGAGGCGCTGCTCACCGAATCGTCGCGCATGCCGGGGCTCGACGGACACAAGATGTCGAAGTCATACGACAACACCATCTCTTTGCGCGAGGATGCCGACTCGGTTACGCGAAAAATCCGCACCATGCCGACCGACCCGGCACGTGTGCGGCGGACCGATCCGGGCGACCCGGAGCGCTGTCCGGTGTGGCAATTTCATCTGGTGTACGCGAACGACGCGACGCGGCAATGGGTGCAGCAAGGATGCAAGAGCGCGGGGATCGGTTGCCTGGAGTGCAAACAACCGGTGATCGAAGCCGTGCTGCGCGAACAGGAACCGATGCGCGAACGGGCCGCGGCTTATCTTGAAGATCCGACGCTGGTACGCAACATCATCGAGGATGGCTGTGACCGCGCGCGCAAACTGGCCTCTGAAACCATGCGTGACGTGCGCGCCGCGATGGGACTTTCCTACTCATGATCGGCTGGGCGGCGGGGAATCGAGCGGTCAATTGCGGGACTTGAGGATGCGCTGTTTTTCGCGCTGCCACTCGCGGTCTTTTTGATCTTGGCGCTTGTCATGCAATTGCTTGCCCTTGGCCAAGCCAACCTCTAATTTGATGCGACCTCGGCTGTAATGTAAATCAAGCGGTACCAGGGTATACCCGGCGCGCTCCACTTTACCGATCAGCTTGCGAATTTCCTCGGCGTGAAGCAGCAGCTTTCTGGTGCGAGTCGGGTCGGCGGTAACATGCGTTGACGCGGACGACAGAGGGCTAATATGGCATCCGATCAAAAATACTTCTTCGCCCTTGACGATGACGTAGGCTTCTTTGAGCTGCGCGCGAGCGGCGCGAATCGCCTTGACTTCCCAACCCATCAGGGCCAGGCCGGCTTCGTGGCGTTCTTCGATAAAGTAATCGTGAAACGCTTTCTTATTCTGCGCAATGCTCATTTAAAATCGACCCGGATGAGGCGTTCTATTGTATCGCCTGCACGCCGTGCGAAGGAACTCATTCAACAATGAAAACCTTGCATAAGAGCGTACTGGTCGCGCACTCCGCGCGGCGCATGCGTGAACTGGTGGAGGACATCGAGAAATACCCGGCATTCTTGCCTTGGTGCGACCACGCAACCATCCTCTCCGCCGAGGGACAAGTCGTGCGAGCCAGCATCCGCATCCGTTATCGTGGGCTGAATACCGCGTTTACCACCGAAAATCATGGACTGGCCGACCAGGCGATTGAGATGCGCTTGGTGGAAGGGCCGTTTCGCACTTTGCTTGGCGTGTGGCGATTTGGCGCGCTCGACAACCATGCCTCCAAAGTGACGTTTGACTTGAGTTACGAGTTCTCCAACATGGCGATCGCATTGATCGCGGGGCCGGTGTTCCACAAGATTTCCGATGAACTGGTGGACGCGTTCGTGCGTCGCGCCGACGATCTATACGGAGACAGCGCATGAAGGTCAGCGTAGTGTATGCGCGGTCCAAACACGCGCTGATCGTGCAACTTGACTTGGGCGCAGGGGCAACCGCGGGTGATGCCATGCGGCTCGCGCTGGAGCGCGCCGGAGTGCTTGCCGCGCCCGATCTAAGCGTCGGGGTTCACGGGCGTGCCGTTAAGCCGGAAGACCTATTGCAAGACGGTGATCGAGTTGAGATTTATCGACCGCTGCAGGTCAATCCAAAACTCACGCGGCGACGTCGCGCGGCGCTCGCGGCAAAGACGCCGCGCTAGCCTTTACAGGCGTGCTCGACCTGTTTACGCGCGCGCTCGGTTTCTTCGGCGATATCTTTTTCATCCATGTAGGTAATCTCGCCTTTCGAATTGGTGGAGGTGACGAGGCCGCCGCGTTGCATGCGCGCGTAGTGCCCGCGTGCCAGCTCGCAGTTGCGCTTGCGCTCTTGCGTTTCCTGATTTTCTTTTTCCGCCTTGGCTTCCTTTTCCGTTTGCTCCGAGCGGCGTTTCTTGAATTCCATTTCCTGTTCGCCCGGAGTCAACGGTTTAGTGGTCGCGGCAGTGTCTTCTTTGTTGCTGTCGCCCTTGCCGCTCGGTGCGGTTCCGGGAACGGGGCGTGCCTTGCCCTGGAAAGTGAAAGAGTTTTTCACGCTCGCCGGCGGAGGCTGGTCTGAGTAATGGACATTGCCGTCTTCATCAACCCACTTATGGATATCGGCTTGTGCCGGACCGCACAGTGCCGCAAGCGTCAGCGCAAAACTTGCGAAACTTGTCCAAATTGTTTCTCTCATGATTGGGCCACCACCGGAATATAAAATTCGAACATAGGTTTCACGTGAGCTTGCACACTTTGCTGTCGTCGAAGAGAGACGCGGTGTCGCGGATCAGTGCAACGCACATGCGCTTGAGAAATAGTGTTCGGCTTTGAATACGACAACCTTAGCGTCTTCACGATCCGTGGTCAACGTTCCTGTGCATGCTTGGTTTACCGGTGCTGTGACCCTCGCGTATAATGCCGCTTTCGTGATGGAACAACAGCATGCGGTTGCTCAAAAAGGCGCTTACGTTTGACGACGTTCTTCTGGTCCCCGCTCATTCAAGCGTTCTTCCACGCGATGTCGTCTTGAGCACGCGACTGTCTCGCAGCATTTCCCTCAATCTTCCGCTGGTTTCGGCGGCGATGGACACGGTCACCGAAGCTCGCCTCGCAATCGCGCTCGCCCAGGAAGGCGGTATCGGCATCCTCCACAAAAACCTTACGCCTGCCGCGCAAGCGGCTGAGGTGTCCAAGGTCAAGCGGTTTGAAAGCGGTGTGGTAAAAGATCCGATCACGATTTCGCAAGATATGACGGTGCGCGACGTGCTGACGTTGATCCGGCAGCACAAGATTTCCGGCTTGCCGGTGGTGGACGGGACGAAGGTGCAAGGCATCGTGACCAATCGCGATTTGCGCTTTGAGACCAACCTCGATCAGCCGGTGCGTAACATCATGACACCGCGAGATCGCTTAGTGACGGTGAAAGAAGGCGCGCCGACTGAGGAAGCGAAGATGCTGATGCATCGGAACCGCTTGGAGCGCGTGCTGGTAGTGAATGAGCGGTTCGAGTTGTGTGGGCTCATTACGGTGAAAGATATTCTGAAGTCTTCCGAACATCCGAATGCCTGCAAGGACGATCGCGGGCGGCTCCGCGTTGGGGCTGCCATTGGGGTGAGTGAGGCCAACGAAGAACGTGCGGCGTTGCTGATCGAAGCCGGCGTCGATGTGCTCATCGTCGATACCGCGCACGGCCATGCGCAAGGCGTGCTGGAGCGCGTGCGCTGGGTGAAGCGGAATTTTCCTGCGGTGCAAGTGATCGGCGGCAACGTCGCTACCGCGGCGGCGGCTAAAGCCTTGATCGACCACGGTGCGGACGGCGTGAAGGTCGGCATCGGTCCGGGTTCCATTTGCACTACGCGAATTGTGGCCGGAGTTGGCGTACCGCAGATCACGGCGGTAGAGAATGTTGCGAGCGCATTGCAAGGCAGCGGTGTTCCGCTGATCGCCGATGGCGGCGTGCGTTATTCAGGCGATATTGCCAAGGCCTTGGCGGCCGGCGCGGATTCGGTGATGCTGGGCGGACTGTTTGCCGGAACGGAAGAAGCACCCGGCGAGATCGAGTTGTTCCAGGGCCGCTCTTATAAGACCTACCGTGGCATGGGTTCCCTCGGTGCCATGCAACAAGGTTCCAGCGATCGCTACTTCCAGGACGATGAAGACAAGGTTGAGAAGCTGGTACCCGAAGGCGTCGAAGGACGTGTGCCGTACAAAGGCAGCGTGGTGGCGGTGGTGCAGCAATTGATGGGTGGCTTGCGCTCGTCCATGGGCTACCTCGGATGCAAGACTATTCAGGACGTTCACGCACGCGCCGAGTTTGTGGAAATTACCACGGCCGGCGTGCGCGAATCGCACGTGCATGACGTGCAGATCACCAAGGAAGCGCCGAATTATCACGTTGACTAGCGCGTTGCTCGTTGTTCCCGGCCTCTGCCATCACCTGCTCGCTCGTCATGCATGACAAAGTTCTGATTCTGGATTTTGGCGCGCAGTACTCTCAATTGATCGCGCGCCGAGTGAGAGAGAGTGGCGTCTATTGCGAGCTGCATCCGTGTGATGTCAGCGATGATTTCGTCCGTAGCTATGCTCCCAAGGGCATCATTCTTTCCGGCGGCCCGGCCTCGGTGACCGAAGGCGATACCCCGCGCGCACCCGCGAGCGTGTTCGAACTCGGCGTGCCGGTGTTGGGGATTTGCTACGGTATGCAAACCATGGCGGCGCAACTGGGAGGTTCGGTTGAGAACGGCCTGGTGCGAGAATTTGGTTACGCCGAAGTGCGGGCGCGCGGGCATTCGGCTCTGTTCAAGGGTATTGAAGACCGCCGCAACTCCGAAGGGCACGGTTTGCTGGACGTGTGGATGAGCCACGGTGATAAGGTCACCACGCTACCGCCTGGCTTCAACATCATCGCCAGCAACGCGAGCACGCCGATTGCGGCGATGGCGGATGAAACGCGGCGTTTCTACGCAGTGCAGTTTCATCCGGAAGTGACTCACACCGAGCAAGGGCAGGCGATCTTCGCGCGTTTTCTGCACGCGATATGCGGGCTGGGTAGCGACTGGACCATGCCGAACTATGCCGATGAGGCGATCGCGGGAATTCGCGCGCTCGTTGGGCGCGAGGAAGTGATTCTGGGGCTGTCAGGCGGCGTGGACTCGTCGGTTGCGGCGGCTCTCATTCAGCGTGCCATTGGCGCGCAATTGACTTGCGTTTTCGTCGACACCGGTCTGCTCAGACTTAACGAGGCGAGTCAGGTCATGCAGACTTTTGGCGTGCACCTGGGACTGAACATCATTCACGTTGACGCTTCACGTGAATTCATGACTGCGCTCGCCGGAGTGACGGATCCTGAAGCCAAGCGCAAAGTCATCGGACGCGAGTTCGTCGAGGTGTTTCAGCGCGAGGCCGCCAAACTACCGCGCGCGAAATGGCTGGCGCAAGGAACGATTTACCCCGATGTCATCGAATCCGCCGGCGCCAAGTCAAACAAGACTCAGTCGATCAAGTCGCACCACAATGTGGGCGGACTACCCGACACTTTGCGTTTGAAATTGCTGGAGCCGCTGCGCGAGTTGTTCAAAGATGAGGTGCGCGAACTGGGCCTAGCTCTTGGTCTTCCGCGCGAAATGGTCTATCGGCATCCTTTTCCCGGCCCTGGCCTGGGCGTGCGCATTCTCGGTGAAGTTCGCTTGGAGTACGCGGATCTGCTGCGCCGGGCCGACGCCATTTTTATCGAAGAGCTGCGCGCCAGCGGCTGGTACGACCAGACTGCACAGGCGTTCGCGGTATTTCTTCCGGTCAAGTCGGTTGGCGTCATGGGTGACGCACGTACCTATGAGTATGTGATCGCGTTGCGTGCCGTTCAGACGCAAGACTTCATGACCGCGCATTGGGCCGAACTACCCTATACCCTGCTCGCCAAAGTCTCCAATCGCATCATCAACGAAGTGCGTGGCATCAACCGGGTGGTGTACGACGTTTCTGGCAAACCCCCGGCGACTATCGAGTGGGAGTGAGCGCCGCACGTGCTGGGTACAAATTTGATGACTGACCAAGAGTTCATGCGGCTGGCCATCGACCTCGGGCGGAAGGCGGCCATGCGACACGAAGTTCCGGTCGGTGCGATCGTGGTGCGCGGCGGAGAAATTATTGGCCGCGGGTTCAATGCGCCGATTGGGGCGGCGGACCCCACCGCGCACGCGGAGATTCAAGCATTGCGCGATGCTGCGGCACGAGTGGGAAATTACCGCCTGGTGGACAGCGCTTTGTACGTGACGCTGGAGCCTTGCGTAATGTGTGCCGGTGCGATTCAAAATGCGCGAATCGCGAAACTGGTATTCGGTGCACACGATCCGAAGACCGGCGCATGCGGCAGCGTCGTAGATTTGTTTGCCGAGACAAAATTAAACCACCACACCAGCGTTGCTGCTGGCGTGCTGGCAACAGAGTGTGCTGAACTGCTACAGCAATTTTTCCGCGACCGGCGTGCAGTGTTACGATGATTTTGTTGCGTATCGAAATCGCATCTCAAGTACTCGACCTGGTGACGACGGCAGGCGAGATTGGCCGCCGGTATCAAATATCTTCTTCGCGCAACGGCGTGGGCGAGAGAAGCGGAAGCTTCTGCACGCCGCGCGGACGGCATGTCGTTCGAGCGAAAATCGGTGGTGGCTTGCCGCTCAACAGCGTGTTCGTCAAGCGCAGGCCGACGGGAGAACTATTTACTCCCGATCTCGCCGCAGGTAACCCGAATCGAGACTGGATCCTCACGCGAATACTTTGGTTGTCTGGGTGCGAGCCCGGCTTCAATCGCTTGCGCGAAGTAGATACTATGCGCCGCTACATCTATATTCATGGCAGTCCAGACACCGTCGAGATGGGCAAGCCCGGATCGATTGGTTGTATTCGGATGCGCAATCAGGACATTGTGGAATTGTATGAACGGGTAGCGGCGGGTACGCCGGTAGAGATCGTTGAAGGCGCACACAATTAGAAAAATCAGGAAGGAATTCAGTTGAGACTCAAAGACAAGGTATGCATTGTGACGGGTGCGGCAAGAGGAATCGGTTATGCCACCGTGCAAAAATTTGCCAACGAAGGCGCGCGCATCGTCGCCTGCGACATGGATGAAACGGCGATGCGTGAGCTCGAACGCGAGCTGAGCGATCGCGGGGTAAGCGCGTCGGGTTGCGTGGTGGATGTGACCAAACGTGCGGATATCGACGCGATGGTGCAGCACGCGGTACAAAAGTTTGGCCGTGTCGATGTGCTGGTGAACAACGCCGGCATCGTGGCCGACGCGCAATTGAAGAAGATGAGCGACGCGCAATTTGACCGAGTGATTGATGTGAATCTGAAAGGCAGTTATAACTGCGCGAGAGCAGTGGTGGATGTGATGATCGGGCAGGCGTCTGGCGTCATCCTCAACGCTTCTTCGATCGTCGGGTTATTCGGAAATTTTGGTCAGAGCAACTACGCGGCGAGCAAATTTGGCGTGATCGGCCTGGTCAAAACCTGGGCGCGCGAACTGGGGCGGCATGGCATTCGCGCCAATGCCGTATGTCCTGGCTTCATCGAGACGCCGATTCTCTCCAGCGTGCCCGACAAAGTACGCGCGGCATTGGAAGAGCGAGTTCCCTTGGGTCGTCTCGGCATGCCTGAAGATGTCGCGAACCTCTACGCTTTTCTCGCGTCAGATGAAGCCAGTTACATTAACGGCGCGGTGATCGAAGTGAGCGGCGGGCTCACGATTTAGGAGCAATGAGCCCGCGATCGAATTTCCATTTGCGCAGCGCGAGTTGGGTGCGTGATCGGGTTTTTCTGCTGGCAGTTCGCGAGGCGGTATTTGTGATTGAGCAGTCCGTGTCCTTGGAGCTGGAACGGGATGACTTCGACCCGATTGCTTTCCATGTTCTCGCGCAGGAGGAAAATTCCGGCGTGCCAATCGGCACCGGCCGGCTGTTACCTGATGGGCATATCGGCAGAATGTGTGTCCTCAAGCAATGGCGACGACAAGGTGTCGGGAGTTCGCTGCTGACTTTTCTATTAGAGGAAGCACGCCATCGCGGTCATCGCGAAGTGAGGCTCAATGCGCAAGAACACGCGATCGCGTTTTATGCCGGATTCCAATTTCAGCCCGAGGGAGAATTATTCGAGGAGGCGGGAATCATGCATCGCTCGATGTACTTGCTCTTGCCGCAGTCGCGGATTTGAACTGAAATCGGCGCAGCGGCATGGCGTCATCGTCCGCACCGAAACTGCGTTCCTCGAAAAAAATCTGACCATCGCGGCGGATCAACAAGACGGTGGAGCAGCGGGTGCCATAGTTGGGAGATCGGATAAACGCGGGCGACAGCATGCGCTCAACCTCCTGCGCGACGCCGGTGTCGGGGAGCTCTGCGTCCGCTGCGAGGGTCCTGTCCGCGAGGATTTGAAACACCGTCTCGGGATGCAAAGTTCCGGGGCGATCGAGGAGCCGGCCCAGCGCGTTTTTACCGTGAACAACCTTGGGCCATGCGCTGTCGAGCAGATGATTGCTCAATCCATAGACCCCTGGGCTGAGACGCCGAACCTGCGCACCACGGTTGGAAGAATAGTGCGCGGCGCGGCCTTCGCCCATCAGCAAGTTGTAACCCGCGAGCGATTCCTCGGCGCTGGACGCGAAAGCTAACGCATCGTGATCCTGGGTCAGATAACGTTGCACCAGACTGCCACGCGATGGCCCTGCCTGCGCTACTTGACGTCCGTCGCGAAAATTGGTGACCGCGCACCATTTTCCGCCGCGCGTCACGCCGAACCAACTGCCGCCTCGCGCCAGATCTCTTCCGCCCAAAACCTGCGAGGCATCGTCCCAGAACGCCGCCGGCGCACTCGGCCGCTCGTAGAACTCGTCGCGATTCGCCGCCAGCACCAACTGAAACTCCGGGTGTCGGTCAAGTGCAAAAACAATCAGACACATCGGATGCGATGACAACGAAAGATCGTTTGCCGCTGGTTCATGCGCGGGCCATCTCGGCTTGATCGCGCAGTCGCACGCGAGTACCGTCCGCCGCGTCGAGAAATAGCTCGCGCGGCGAATCTTTGGCGTCGTTGATGACCGCGAGTATCATGCAATTTCCGTTTGCCAAGAGCGCGGCGTTGATCACGATGCCAACCGACTCGGTTCCCGCCGCCGCGCCAAATACCGGTTGTGCTTCGACGGCCACTGCGCCAAGAGCCGCAACGCCGC
>JAYUZG010000138.1:0-7330 GCA_043751985.1 Betaproteobacteria bacterium | reverse complement strand
CCATGCCTCGCATCACGATCGCGCCCAGCCACCTGCTCAGACTCAAACCCCGTTGGAATCACGCTCCCCGCTCAGACTCAAACACCATTGGACAATGCTGGAGGTGGCGGCGGGGGGCGCATTATATTAAAATCGTCGTAACGTGAGCGTGCAACGTGACCGGGAGATCGCGTCGCCCCCGCGAAAGTGGCGGAATTTGGTAGACGCACCAGGTTTAGGTCCTGGCGCCGCAAGGCGTGAGAGTTCGAGTCTCTCCTTTCGCACCAGTCCTTGAGATTCTGAGGCAGATGAAATTCCCGGCAGCAACCTCGTCTAGCGGCGAGCATTCGCAAAACATAACACAGAGAGACCGAATACGATGTCAATGCAGATGAATATCGAATCCCTGAGCGTGCTGGAGCGACGCATGAACGTGACGTTGCCGGCCGCGCAGGTGAACTCGGAAGTGGAATCGCGGCTGAAGAATCTCGCGCGCACCGCGAAGATTCACGGTTTTCGACCCGGCAAAGTCCCGCTCAAGATCGTGGCGCAGAACTATGGTGGACAGGTGCGACAAGAAGTCTTGGGCGACACCGTGCAGCGTAGTTTCGGCGAGGCGGTTAAGGAGCAGCAGTTACGCGTGGCCGGATATCCAAACTTCGAATTGAAAAGCGGGATGGAAGGAGACGGCCAGGTTGAATACATTGCGACCTTCGAAGTCTATCCCGAAATAAGCCTCGGACAACTCGCCGGCGCCAAGATCGAACGCCAGATGGTTTCGATTGGTGACGCCGAAATCAACAAAACTGTCGAGATCTTGCGCAAGCAGCGCGTGAGCTATCAAGCGTGTGAACGAGCGGCCGCGCAAGGCGATCAGGTGCTGATTGACTTTGTCGGTACCATCGATGGTGTCGCCTTCGAAGGGGGCAGCGGTAGCGGTCAAATTGCGGTGCTGGGTGAAGGCCGTTTATTGCCAGAGTTCGAAAACAATGTGCTTGGGTTGCGCGCTGGCGCGGAAACTGCGTTTGACATCGTATTTCCCGACGATTATCCGGCGCCGACGGCGGGCAAAAAGGCGCACTTCGAAGTTAGCGTGCGGGAAGTACGCGCGGCCGTATTCCCGGAAGTGAACGATGATTTCGCGCGGCAGTTGGGCGTGGCCGATGGCGATTTGGAGAAAATGCGTGGTGACGTTCGAACGAACCTGGAGCACGAGGTAAAGCAGCGTACACAAGCGCGGCTCAAGGATCAGGTCATGAAGACGCTGTTGGATACATCCAAAGTGGAAATTCCGAAGTCGTTGCTGGAGATGGAAATCGAACGTATGCAACTGCAGATGCGTCAAACGCTGGAAGGTCGCGGCCTGAAAGCCGATAAGGTACCGATGCCACGCGAGGCCTTCGAGGCCGAAGCGCGGCGTCGCGTTACGCTGGGACTGTTGCTTAACGAAGTGGTGCGTGTGAACAAACTGGAGGCGAAGGCCGAGCAGATCAAGGCGGTCATCGCGGAGAATGCGCAGAGCTACGAGAAGCCTGAAGAAGTGGTTCGCTGGTACTATCAGTCTCCGGAGCGCTTGCGCGACGTGGCGGCGGTGGTGATGGAACAAAACGTCGTGACCTGGGTGCTAAGTCAAGCGCAGGTCGAGGACAAAGCGGGTGATTTCGACGAACTGATGGGAGCAGCAAAATGATGAGCCGCGATTGGGAGCCACAGGGATTGGGTTTGGTCCCGATGGTCATCGAACAGAGCGGCCGTGGCGAGCGCGCCTACGACATTTATTCGCGCTTGTTGAAAGAGCGTGTGGTGTTTCTGGTAGGGCCGGTGAATGAAGTGACGGCCAATTTGATCGTGGCGCAATTGCTGTTTCTGGAGTCGGAGAATCCGGACAAAGATATTTCCTTCTACATCAATTCTCCCGGCGGTTCGGTGTCGGCGGGGTTGGCGATCTACGACACCATGCAATTCATCAAGCCTGACGTGAGCACGTTGTGCGTGGGACAAGCGGCGAGCATGGGTGCGTTTTTGTTGTGCGCCGGTGCCAAGGGCAAGCGGTTTGCGCTACCCAATTCACGCGTCATGATTCATCAACCGATGGGTGGGTTTCAGGGCCAGGCTTCGGACATCGCAATTCACGCGCGTGAAATTCTGTATCTGCGTCAGCAATTGAACGAGATCATGGCCAAACACACCGGTCAAGAAATTAAGAAGGTCGAGACCGATACGGACCGGGATAACTTCCTCAGCGCCGAAGAGTCGATGCACTACGGGATTATTGATAAAGTGCTGAGCAGTCGAGCGCAAGCCTGAACAGACTGGCTGGGCAAACAATTTTTTCGGCGAACTGAAAGCGAATCATGTCAGAAAAACCCGGCGAGAAACTTCTGTACTGCTCCTTCTGTGGCAAGAGCCAGCATGAGGTGCGCAAGCTCATAGCGGGACCATCCGTGTTCATCTGTGACGAGTGCATCGAGCTGTGCAATGACATCATTCGCGAAGAGACGCATGGAGACCCGGCGTCGAAAACGGCGAAATCGGATCTGCCGGTGCCGCAGGAAATCCGCGCGATTCTCGATCAATACGTGATCGGACAGAATACCGCGAAGAAAATTCTGAGTGTTGCCGTATACAATCATTACAAGCGCTTGAAGACGGTGCAGAAGAAGGACGATGTCGAGCTGGCCAAGAGCAATATTTTGTTGATCGGCCCCACCGGATCGGGAAAGACGCTGCTCGCGCAGACTCTTGCGCGTCTGCTCAATGTGCCATTCGTGATGGCCGACGCGACAACGCTGACCGAAGCCGGTTACGTTGGTGAGGACGTGGAAAACATCATTCAGAAGCTGCTGCAAAAATGCGATTACGATGTCGAGAAAGCGCAACGTGGCATCGTGTATATCGATGAGATCGACAAGATTTCACGCAAGTCTGACAATCCCTCGATTACCCGTGATGTCTCCGGCGAGGGTGTACAGCAGGCGCTGCTCAAGTTGATCGAAGGCACCATTGCGTCGGTCCCACCGCAGGGCGGCCGCAAGCACCCGAATCAGGAATTCGTGCAGGTGGATACCACCAATATCCTGTTCGTGTGCGGCGGCGCATTTGATGGGCTGGACAAGGTCATCCGTGCACGCTCGGACAAGAGCGGCATCGGCTTCGGTGCCGAGGTGAAAAGCAAAGACAATCGCAAGGATATCGGTGAGGTTTTGAAGAGTGTAGAGCCCGAGGATTTGATCAAGTACGGCTTGATTCCGGAGTTTGTCGGTCGTCTGCCGGTGGTGGCGACCTTGGACGAGCTCGACGAGCAGGCTTTGATTCAAATTCTCACCGAACCCAAGAATGCGTTACTCAAGCAATTTCAAAAAATGTTTCTGATGGAACGCGTTCAACTTGAAGTGCGCGAACCCGCTTTGCGAGCGATCGCAACTAAGGCGCTGCGCCGGCGCACGGGCGCGCGCGGACTGCGCTCGATTCTGGAGAACGTACTGTTGGATATCATGTACGACTTACCGTCGATGTCCAACGTAGAAAAAGTGGTGGTCGACGACGGCATGATCATGGGCGATAGCAAACCCTTATTGATCTATGCTGATCAGCCTAAGGTTGCCGGATCGCTGTAACCCGGTTTCCACGGGGAGTGGAACTGCAGCACGCCTGTAATTGTTGTGGGGACGGCGCATTGATATTCCGCGACTTACCCCCAAAGTGAGGCCGATTAAAAGTAACCAACCAGGTGATTCATGACTTATCCCGAGAATTCTGAAAATCTTGTCACCTACGCGTTACTGCCATTGCGTGACGTGGTGGTATTCCCGCATATGGTGATCCCGCTTTTCGTGGGACGGCCGAAGTCCATCAAGGCATTGGAAACCGCGATGGAAATGGGCAAAAGCATTCTTTTGGTCGCGCAGAAATCGGCCGCGAAAGATGAGCCAGTCCCAGAGGATTTGTACAATATCGGCAGCGTCGCGAATATTCTGCAGATGCTGAAGCTGCCCGATGGCACCGTCAAAGTATTGGTGGAGGGGGTACAGCGCGCCACTATTCGCAGCGTCACCGATCTGCGTAGTCACTTCGTAGCCGAGGCAATACCCGTTGTCCTGGACGGATTGGAGTCCACCGAGATCGAAGCCATGCGCCGGGCCATGCTGACGCAATTCGATCAATACGTGAAGCTCAACAAAAAAATCCCCCCGGAAATTCTTACCTCGCTCTCGGGAATTGATGAGGCTGGCCGGCTCGCCGATACGGTCGCGGCACACCTGCCGCTCAAGTTGGAGCAGAAGCAGGCGGTACTCGAGATGTTTGAAGTTAAGAAGCGCCTTGAACACTTGCTGTCACTGATGGAGGCCGAACTCGATATTCTCCAGGTGGAGCGGCGCATTCGCGGGCGAGTTAAGCGTCAAATGGAGAAGAGTCAACGCGAGTACTACTTGAACGAACAGGTCAAAGCGATCCACAAGGAACTGGGGGATATGGAGGAAGGTGCGGACCTGGATGAAATGGACAAGCGCATCAAGGCTGCGCATATGCCGAAGGACGCGCGGCACAAAGCGGAATCCGAGTTGAAGAAACTGCGGCTGATGTCACCGATGTCGGCGGAAGCCACCGTGGTGCGCAATTACATCGATGCGCTGGTGTCTTTGCCGTGGAAGAAAAAAAGCAAGATCAGCAACGATCTCGCGAAAGCGGAGGCGGTGCTGGAAGAAGATCACTATGGTTTGGACAAGGTTAAGGAACGCATCGTCGAGTATCTCGCGGTTCAACAGCGCGTGGAGAAATTGAAGGCGCCGATTTTGTGCCTGGTCGGACCGCCCGGCGTGGGCAAGACATCTCTGGGGCAATCGATTGCGCGGGCGACCAATCGAAAATTCGTGCGCATGTCGCTTGGCGGTGTGCGCGACGAAGCGGAAATTCGCGGGCACCGGCGAACTTATATCGGCTCTATGCCCGGAAAGATTCTGCAGAACATCAGCAAGGTCGGCGTACGCAATCCGCTGTTCCTGCTGGATGAGGTGGACAAAATGGGAATGGACTTTCGCGGCGATCCGGCTTCAGCGCTGCTGGAAGTTCTCGATCCCGAACAGAACCATACCTTCGTCGATCACTACATCGAAGTGGACTACGACTTATCCGACGTGATGTTCGTGGCAACCGCCAATACCATGAACATCCCGCCGGCGTTGCTGGACCGTATGGAGGTGATTCGTCTTTCCGGTTATACCGAAGACGAGAAGGTCAACATCGCAATGAGTTATTTGCTGCCGAAGCAAATGAAGAACAACGGTGTCAAGGCCGAGGACCTGGTGATCACCGAGAGCGCGATCCGCGACGTGGTGCGCTATTACACGCGTGAAGCCGGGGTGCGCGCGCTCGAGCGGGAAATCTCCAAGATCTGCCGCAAGGTGGTCAAAGCGCTGGTACTGCACACCCGCGACGGCCAGACCACGGTCAATGCCAAAAATCTGGGTAAGTATTTGGGTGTCCGTCGCTACAACTTTGGCTTGGCCGAGAAGAACAATCAAGTTGGCCAGGTTACCGGTCTGGCGTGGACTGAAGTGGGTGGAGAGTTGTTGACGATCGAAGCGGTGGTCATGTCGGGGAAGGGAAATATTCAACGCACCGGATCGCTCGGCGATGTAATGAAAGAATCAGTGGAGGCGGCACGCACGGTGGTGCGCGCGCGGGCTACACGACTTGGCATCAGAGATGATTTTTTCGAGAAAAACGATATGCACATCCATGTACCGGAGGGCGCGACACCGAAGGACGGGCCTTCCGCGGGGATTGCCATGACTACGGCGATCGTGTCCGCGCTGACCGGCATTCCGGTGCGTGCGGATGTGGCGATGACCGGTGAAATTACCTTGCGCGGTGAGGTGCTGGCGATCGGTGGGCTCAAGGAGAAATTACTTGCCGCGCATCGCGGTGGAATCAAGCGCGTGCTCATTCCGGAAGAGAACGTCAAAGACTTGGCGGATATCGCAGGCAACATCAAGAACCGGTTGGACATCATTCCGGTGAAATGGATTGACCAAGTATTTGAGAGCGCGCTGGAGCGCGCGCCTGCGCCGTTGCCGCCGGAACCCCAGACGGCGGTTCCGCTTGCCGCGGACAAAGTGGAGTCGGTTGCCGTTATTAAACATTGATCTTGTCTCGAAGTTGATCTGAGAGAAAGGCGCTCGTAGGACTTGGAGCGCCTTTTCTTTTGCGCCGCCATCCAGTTGTCAATTTTTCTGCACTGCCGCGCAACTGGCCGTTTTTCTGCGCTGGCGCGCGTCAGGGCCGATTGCGCTGCATCACGAATTATTTACGACGAATGTTTCTTGACACTTTCTTTTTTTGCTTGCTATAAGGTTACGGCACCACTGATGGTCGGCAGGCGAGCAGTGCCTGCCTTTTTTTCACCTTGTGTCAGGCAGGGGAGGACGTCGTGAATAAATCGGAACTCATCGAATCGATTTCGCATTCGGCGGATATATCGAAGGCAGCCGCGGGACGAGCGCTGGAGGGTGCGCTGAACGCGATCAAGGTCTCTTTGAAAAAAGGTGGCACGGTTACGCTGGTCGGATTCGGAACGTTTTACGTCAGCAAACGCAAGGCGCGAGTAGGGCGCAATCCGCGCACTATGGCGGCGATAAAGATACGTGCCGCGACGGTTGCGAAGTTCAGGGCTGGAAAGGATCTCAAGGATGCGCTAAACTAGTCGTTTGCTTTGGCGCATGCGGGATTGTGCTTGCAGGGTGCTTAGCTCAGTTGGTAGAGCGTCGCCCTTACAAGGCGAATGTCGGGAGTTCGAGCCTCTCAGCACCCACCAATCGGTAGTCGCACCTCGGCAGTGAGAGCTAAGGCGGACGTGGTATTAAGACGAACAGCAACTTGGAGTGGTAGTTCAGTTGGTTAGAATACCGGCCTGTCACGCCGGGGGTCGCGGGTTCGAGTCCCGTCCACTCCGCCAATTTTTTTGCGCGAACATTCACGCGAGTGATACGCAGGCGAACGCAAGTTCGCCTGTTTTTGTTTGGGGCCGATTGGCCTATGAATTTCGGGCAACGTGCCCTCTCGATAAACAATGCGGCCGATTTGGCCCTTGGCAGGTGGTCTAGACCATGTTCGATTTTGTGGAAAAACATAAGCGACTACTGCAGGTGCTCTTGGCACTGCTGATTGTGCCGCCGTTCGCTCTGTTTGGAATTGATTTTTACTTTCGTAATTCCGAGCAGACCAGTGGTGTTGCTCAGGTCGGGAAGACCCAGATATCGGAGCAGGAATTCGCGGATGGCTTGCGGCGCGCGCAAGATCAGATCCGCCAAATGATGCAAGGCAAGGCCGATCAGGCGATGCTGGATAGCCC
>JAYUZG010000137.1:0-12571 GCA_043751985.1 Betaproteobacteria bacterium | reverse complement strand
GAACTCGCCGGCGCTCTGGCCGCCGCCTTCGGCGAACTTGCGGATGAGGTATTCGTAGCTCTTGCCGATGATGTCGGCCTCCACGTCGTCGAGCCCTAGACGCTTGGTGCTGATGGCCTCGATGAGGTTGGAGAGCCGGTCGTCGTCGAGGTCGCGCTGGCCGTGGGTGGTGGCGTTGAAGTCTACGCGGTCGATGATTCCCTGCAGCAGCGGATTTTCCCGGGCGATGGCCCGCATGCGGGTGGTGACGCCTTCGCCGATCTTGTCGGCGAGCTTGCGGATGACCGACCAGACGGGCTGCTCGGGATCATCCGGCACGAGGGGGAGGTAGAAGCGGACGAGCTTGTGGTCGGCCTTGGCGAGCTGGAAGGCCTTCTTGCGCGAACCGACTTCGGCGGAGATGCGGTTCAGTTCATCGTCGAAGACATCGCAGAGGCGTTTGGTGAAGATCAGCGGAAGGATGTAGTCCTTGAATTTCGGCGCGTCCTTGGCCCCGCGGATGGAGCACGCGGCGTCCCAGATCCAGGATTCGAGGGATTTGTGTGTGGTTTCCAGCGATTTTTCCGCCAGCTTATTCATCATTAATTTGGTTCCATGGGAAGAAGTGAGGCCAGACTCGATGACTTCTGATCGGTGTTGGAAAATGCGGCGTCGAACACGGCCCAACCTGCTGCGGTGAGCAGCGTATCGATTCGCTCGCGAGCGCCTTGCTCAGGAGTCGTCATTGGGCTTCAGCAAAATGCGTCAACGGTACAGCATCAATGCGGTCGGCGAGCCTATAGCGTCGAACGCCAGGGTAGGCCACGTACAGAGCGTCGAGCTTCAAGTCGGTCATGGCGATGCGCATAGAGGGGGTAAGTTCCGGAGCGTCGGCGCGCTTGAATTCCACGCCAACACGTTTGCCGTGCCGGAACATGAGCAGGTCGAGTTCGGCGCCGGCGTGCGTCGCCCAGAAGTAAGCTTCCTCCGGTTGCGTGATGCGCAACACTTGTTCGAGCGCGAAGCCTTCCCACGAGGCTCCCGATCTTGGGTGACGGAGCAGGCTGGCTTCATCATGCACGCCGAGCAGCGCGTGCAATTGACCGGTGTCGCGGAAATATATTTTGGGCGCTTTGACTTGGCGTTTGGTGAGGTTCTCGTGCCATGGCTGAAGTTGTCGCACCATAAATCCCTGCGTGAGCCAATCGATGTACCGGCGCACAGTGGGTTCGCTCACTCCGAGAGATCGCGCGGGGTCGGACGCGCGCCACACTTGTCCGTGAACGTGTGCGAGCATGGACCAGAAGCGAAGCATGGTGGGAGCCGCTACGTTCACGCCGAACTGAGGTAGATCGCTTTGTACCCAGCGGGCGATGGCGTTGGTACACCACGCACTGGCGTCGGCGTCGCTCGCGGCAGTAAATGCGGGTGGGAATCCACCGCGCAGCCATAACTGCGCAGAATTCGCGATGCTGACCTCGCGTAGATCAAACCCGGAAACCTCAATCACTTCAATTCTGCCGAGCAAGGATTCGCTGATCTGGCGGAGGAGGGCGGGACTCGCGCTGCCGAGAAGCAGGAATTGTCCAGGACGGTTGTCGCGGTCAATCAAGACTCGCAGCATACGAAACAGATCAGGCGCGTGCTGCACTTCGTCGATGACAACGAGACCACGCAGCGCGGCAAGCGTCGCCATAGGCTCGACCAGGCTGCGGTTGCTCGCCGGGTCTTCGAGGTCGAAATAGTTCGGATGATGCGCCGGCAGGAATTCGCGTGCCAGCGTCGATTTGCCACTCTGGCGCGGACCCACCAGCACTACCGCGCGGGCACGCCCGAGCGCGCGGCGCACGCGTTCCCTGAGGTGAGGGCGATCAATCATGTGGGAACTGTACTCTTACTGCCTTGAAATTCCAACATGAAACGTTCGAATTTCAAGGTGAATTGAGAACCAATTGACGTTCAATTATTTGGTCTTGGCGATTTCTTGTGGCAACAGACGCTACGTGTTTGTCGGTCCGAGGCGAACTGTGTCAAAAAAGAGCGCACTTGCCGTTCGGTCACATGAAAAGGTCTTGTCCATTTGATTTGGTGCTACGAGCAGCGGCTTGCCAAACGACTGAGTACCTGAGTCCAGAAGCATCTGCGTTCTCTGCGACCTTGCCACCGCGGTAGTAAATATCAAGGCAAGTCGCCGAGCCCACGCACATGCACGACAATATTGCTCGCGTAGGGGACTGGACCGATTACATTCAAAGGCGCTTCACCGAAACCGCTTTCAAGCGGAAATTCGTGAATAGATATTCCCTAAAATGCGCAATGAAGCGATTTGATTTTCTTGGTACGACGAAGGGCGAAAAATCCACTCTCACCTTAGTCCTCTCCCTGAGGGAGAGGAGAACGATTCGAGGCTTGGTTCGGGTCAGCCCGCAGGCTTTGTCGAAATGCAAATTTGCAACGGCGTTCTTGCTCGCCTTGTGCTCCGGGAGCAAACTACTAGCGGCGGAGACTAAGTGGTGAGACGTGGCATGGCGCCGCTTGTGATCCGCTTGGATGTTGAGAGGCAAGCGAAAGCGCCTGCGAGCGACACGGATATTGTTATTAGGAGCAGTTCATGGAGATGCAGAAAATTGGCGGCGAGGAATTTCGCCTGTGGGCGGACGAAGGCCGGTTTCTCGCGATTGCGTGGGTAGAGCGCGATAGCAATTCGGCGCGGTTAAATGAGTTCGTGGCAATCGGAGAGAGCGATTGCCCTGAAGTGAGTCTGGCGCAAATCACCTTCGACGAAGCCCAGGACACGGCAGCGATGTTCGCGATCGATACCGCACCGGCGTTGCTGGTGATGCATGAGAAAGTTGTCCTCTATTGCGAGCCGGGTTTGCCGGAACCGGAAGTTTTTCAGCGCTTGATCACGCGTGCTGCCGGGCTGAACATGACGGCGATCCACAAGGAAATCGAGATCGAAAAGGAAGCAGAAATCGCTCTGCGCATGCGGCGCGTGTGTCCGACCGCGCGGCGGCGGAAATAATCGATCCGCTTCGGCCACGCTCTTTGTCAGCGCGCGACATCGCGCGCCGCGCGAACTTCCGCTCTGGTCAGGGAATGCCGAGCAGTTTGTGAGTCTGCAAGCTCAGCCGCCACTTGGGGTGTCGCTTGCAGTAGTCCACCGCGGCACGAGTGTGGTGTTCGCGCTCGGCGCTGTCCATGGGTTGCAGGAAGAGGTGCGCGAAATTGAGATGTTCGAACCGCTCCGGCATCGCGTCTGCTTGAGGATAGACCAGCTTTAATTCGTCGCCGGCGATGAGAGCAAGCTTGGCGTTGGCTTTCGGACTGACGCAGACCCAGTCGATGCCGGGCGGAGGCAACTCGGTGCCGTTGGTCTCAATCGCGATCTCAAACCGCAATACATGCAGCGCATCGACAAGCGCCGCGTCGAGTTGTAACAAGGGTTCGCCACCGGTGCATACGACGAAGCGCCGCCCGGATGCGTCGCCGGTCGGCCATTGCGCGGCGATGGCTTCCGCGAGCGATTCGGCGCTGAGAAATTTGCCGCCGCCGTCACCGTTAGTCCCGACGAAGTCGGTATCGCAGAATTTACACACGGCGCTCGCGCGGTCTTGTTCCTGCCCGGACCACAGGTTGCAGCCAGTGAAGCGGCAGAACACCGCGGCTCTTCCGGCCTGCGCACCTTCGCCCTGCAGCGTGTAGAAAATTTCCTTGACGCGGTAGGTCATCGGTCGTGGTCCCACGCGAGTATGACACCGGCGCCCGGTGTCTCATAGAGCTCGATGCGGTCGAGATGTGGGAGCTGCGGCGCGGCTCGCAATTTTATCCAGCGCGCGAGGCTGGCGCAATCGTTGTCTTCCAGGCCGGCAATTTCATACAGCGGCTGATGGTCGAGTTGCAGAAAGATCGGCGTGAACAATTCCTTCACGTCACCGAAGTCAATCGTCCAACCCATGATTCGATCCAGTGCGCCGTGCAGATGCAGGCGCAGCGTATAGCTGTGTCCGTGAATGCGGCGGCGCGGGTCGCCATTACTCGCGCGCTTGAGTTGCAGCGCGCTGTCGATGCTCACGTCTTTCCAGATACGGTAGCGCTCGCCATCGAAGTGCGCGCCGCAGGTGGCGGTCTCGTACACGGTGACCCAAGACAATTCTGGAAGTGCGGGCTTGAGCCGCTGCCAGATCCAACTGCCGATCAATTCACTGGTCGGGTTTTCCAGCCCGGGGATGTCGTTCAGGCAGGCCTGGTGTAACTCCGCGTGGAGCGGTGCCCAGCGCGCGTCGAGCTGATCGTAATCAATGCCGATGTCGCGCTTTCGCAAGTCAACGTGGGCATGCAGGATGACCGCGAAGCCGTGGCCGTGCATGCGTCCGCACTTGTGCCCGCGGCGGACGTTTGGGAGCCGGTGCGCGGATTCGAAAATGTAGCGCCGCCAAATATGCGCCTGCTCATTGCGATCGAGGTCCACGCCTTCGTGCGCCGTGCTTTGAATGCCGATTTCTTCGATGCCCGGCAGGCCGAGCCGTGCGCGCAGCCAGCGCGCGAGATTCTCATCGGTGGGCTGCGCGAGGTGCTCGTTCAGCAATTGGTAATCGAGCGGTGCGATGCATTGAGCCAGTTGCTCGCGCAGGGCGTCAACCTCTCCGCCGGGAAAACGTCCCCAGCCTGCAGGCAAGCGTGTTTGGACTTTGGCGAGAAAGCTGTGGCCATGCAGGCGTCGGCCGCGATGCCCCTCCGGCAAGACGGACACTTGGCGCGCGGACTCGAAGGTTGCGCTGGCGACATAGAGAAGGCGTTCGTTCACGGAAGGAGTCATGCAAGAAAATGATGATTGAGTGATCCGGCAATCGAGCACCCGTTCTCATGCCGAGAGGCATACGATACAGACATTCTTGGCTTGAAAATCTCTCGCGCGCGTTTGGATCTCAAGCGTGAAGAATCGTTTGGCGAAAAACTTCTACAATCCGCACCCGAGCCAACTTGATTTGGCGAATTCAAGTGGACATCCAGTTAATCGTCGAGGAGAACCCAATGAAGCAAATCGGCATTTTATTGGCAGCGATGGTGCTCGCCGCTGCCTCCGTTGTTACACACGCGCTCGCCCAGGACGGAGTTGCGCTGGCCAACGCGGTCGTCGCGGCCGCTGACCGGAGTCCCGAGGATCGTGTGCTCGATCCCGGTCGCAAGCCGGCGGATCTGCTCGCATTCCTCGACGTGCAGCCGGGTTGGGCCGTCGCGGATTTGGGTGCGGGCGGCGGCTATACCACCGAGTTGCTGAGGCGTGCGGTGGGCGATCATGGCAGGGTGTACGGTCAGAACTCGAAGTTTCTGCTGGAAAAATTTTTGGAGAAACCCTGGAGCTCGCGTCTCGCGAAGCCCGCGATGCAGGGCGTGGTTCGTGTGGATCGCGATTTCGACGCACCACTTCCAGTCGATATACCGAAGCTCGACGCGGTCGTCATGGTTCTTTTTTATCACGACACCGTTTGGCTCAATGTCGATCGCAGCAAGATGAACGCCGCGGTATTTGCGTCGCTCAAGCCAGGCGGTGTGTTCCTGATCGTCGATCACAGCGCGCGGGCAGGCGACGCAACGAATGTAGCCGATACCTTCCACCGTATCGAAGAAGACGTGGTCAAGAAGGAGGTTCAGGCAGCCGGTTTCAAGTTGGACGGTGAAGCGGACTTTCTGCGCAACGCGGACGACACGCGCGACTGGAATGATTCACCGCGCGCCGCCGGCTAGCGCCGTGGCAGCAGCGACCGCTTTGTCTTACGCTTCAGGAAGCCATGACGAGCAAGCGTACTATTTTCTTGGGTAAGCTTGACTTCGATGCTGTCACGCAGTGGGCGCAATGTGCTCTCACCGGTTGGGGTTACCAGCACGCGTCTGACGAACTTCAGACGCCAAGAATGGAAATGACGTGAGAGGAGCTTGCACATGAATAAGGTTCGGGAGATCGCCGAACGCATGGGTGAAGTTGCGCACGAGCTGATTGCCAAGCTGTCCGCAGACCAGCGTCGCATGGCGAACTGGCCGTTCCCGTCTGACGAGGAACGACGGCGCTGGTTCTATACTCCGACCGACCATGGCGGGCTTACCATCGCCGAGATGTCGCCGACACAGCAGCGGCTCGCCATGAAGTTGCTCGCGACCGGCCTCAGTCGCAGCGGATATGTTACGGCGGCGACCATCATGGGCCTGGAAAACATTCTCGACGAGCTTGAAGGATGGAGAGTATCGTTCGGCCACGAACGCGGACGGGATCCGTCGCGCTATTACCTGAGAATTTTCGGCGAGCCCGGTTCGAGCAATTGGTCCTGGCGTTTTGGCGGGCATCACGTTTCCATTCATCACACCATTCTCGACGGCGAATTGCGTGCATTTACGCCGTGCTTTTTCGGTGCGGACCCCGCAGTTTCTCCGATGCTTGGACCGCATTTGCTGCGGCCGCTCGCCGGCAGCGAAGACTTTGCATTCGAATTACTGGCCTCGCTCTCCGACGAACAGAAATCGATCGCCGTTCTGTCACCTGTTGCGCCAGTGGATCTGGTGGGTGCGAATCGGACCATCCTGAGCGAAGGTGACGGGCCGCTGCGAGTGAACAAGATCTGGCGCAACGAATTCACCGGCGAGTTGCACCAGCTTCTCGAACGTATGCAGGATACGGAAGAGACGAAGATCGGTCTCACCGCCGCACACGTCGATGCGCTGCGCTACACCACTCTGCCGAAAGGTCTCGCCGCCGCGAAGATGAGCGCCGCGCAGCACGAGATTTTGCGCGCGCTGCTTGAGACCTACGTGAAACGCATGCCCGACGCGATTGCCGAGGAGCAGATGAAAAAGATCAACGGTGAATCCTTTCCCGAATTGCACCTTGCGTGGGCCGGCAGTCACGCGCGCGGCAAGGCACACTATTACCGCATTCAAGGGCATCGATTGCTGGTGGAGTACGACAACACCACGCGCAGCGCCAATCATGCGCATGCGGTATGGCGCGACCCGGTGGGCGATTTCGGTATGGATGCACTGAGCGAACATTACCGGCACGAACACTGAGTCTTGCTGATGTTGATTGCGATCCAACGATCAACCACTGAACAACTTATTTTCGTGCTGCGGATCTGTCTTGAAAATATTTGAGACGTCTGCGTCGATTGCGCAGCGAACCGCATCTTCTACGCGGTCGAGCCAAACGAATTCGAGTTTCTCGCGCGCGGCAAGCGGTACATCTTCCAGATCTTTTTCGTTTCGTCGCGGCAGCATGACGGTGCGGATGCCCGCGCGCAGCGCAGCCAGCACTTTTTCCTTGACGCCACCGATCGGCATGACCAAACCGCGCAGCGAAATTTCACCGGTCATCGCCACGTCCGCGCGCACCGGCTTACCGGACAGCAGCGAGGCCAGCGCGAGGAACATCGCCACACCGGCGCTCGGGCCATCCTTCGGCGTGGCGCCCGCCGGGACGTGCACATGCAGATCGAATTTATCCAGCGCTTCGCCGAAATACATTTTTACCAGCGTCAACGCAGCCTGCGCCGATTCCTTCATGACCTCGCCGAGCTGACCGGTGAGGATCAACTTGCCCGACCCCGGTACTTTGGTCGCTTCGATGAACAGAATATCGCCACCGACCGGCGTCCACGCCAACCCGGTCGCTACGCCCGCAATGGCGCTTCGTTGCGCCAACTCGTTGTCAAACTTGCGCGCGCCGAGAATGCCGTGCAGATCGCCGGCGTCGATGGTTACGGTTTGCGACCCATCTTCTGTAATTTTCATGGCTTCTGCAAATTTCATGGTGGCGGAGCGCAGCACCGAGCCCAGCTCGCGCTCCAGGTTGCGCACGCCGGCCTCGCGCGTGTAGTCGCCGATCAGCGCGCGCAGCGCGGCGTCGGTCACCGTCGCCTGCGCCGGTCGCAGACCATTGGCGTCCAATTGCCGCTGCAACAGATAACGCTTGGCGATTTCCAGTTTCTCCTCTTCGGTATAGCCTGGCAGATGGATGACTTCCATCCGGTCGCGCAGCGGGCCGTGGATAGTGTCAAGCTGATTCGCGGTGGCGATAAACATCACCTTGGACAGATCGAAATCCACGCCGAGGTAGTTGTCGCGGAATTTCGAGTTCTGCTCGGGATCGAGCACTTCGAGCAGCGCGCTCGACGGGTCGCCGTGAAAACCACCTGCGCCGAGCTTGTCGATTTCATCCAGCATTAACACGCCTGCGTGCGTCCCGGCGCGCTTTACCGCTTGAATGATATTGCCCGGTAATGCACCAATGTAGGTGCGCCGATGTCCGCGAATCTCCGCTTCGTCGTGGGTGCCGCCGAGCGCGACGCGCTGAAATTTACGGCCAGTGGCGCGTGCGATCGACTGACCCAGCGAGGTCTTGCCCACTCCCGGCGGGCCGACGAAGCAGAGGATCGGGCTCTTACCCAGAGGGTTGAGCTTTCTCACCGCGAGATACTCGAGGATGCGCCGTTTGATCTTGTCGAGGCCGAAGTGATCCTCGTCCAGCACCTGGCGTGCTTGCGCGATATCGATGGCCGCTTGCGGCTCTGCTTTCCAGGGAAGCTCGGTCATCCATTCGAGCCAGGTGCGCAGCATCGAAGACTCGCCAGAATTTTCACCCATGCGAGAAAGGCGCTTGAATTCTTTTTTCACGTACTTGAGGGTCTCGTCCGGCATGCCGGCTTCGTCGATCGCTTTCTTCAGCTCTTCGACTTCCGCGGCACTGTCGCCGTCTTCGCCCAGTTCTTTTTGAATTTGCCGCATTTGTTCGCGCAGCACGTGTTCGCGCTGGCGCTCGCCGAATTCCTTGCGCGTCTTGTCGCCAATCTCTTTCGAAAGCCTCAGGACTTCTACGCGATCGCCGAGCAGAGTCAGCACTTTGTCCAGGCGTGCTTTGACGTCGAACGCCTCCAGTACCGCTTGTTTTTCTTCGTTCGAAATATCCAGCAGGTTGGCCACCATGTCCGCGAGCAACGACGGCGAAGTCATCGCCTGCACCACGTTGACCAATTCGTCCGGCACATTGGGCAGCAACTGGATCGCTTCAATGGCGCGCTCCTTCAATTGCAGGAAACGCGCTTCGATATCGGGGCCAGCATCCTCGCGCGTTTCGACCATCGTCACGCGCGCGACCAGGAACGGCCAGCCGTCAAGAAATTCAAGTACGCGAAACCGCGCTTGCCCCTGAATCACCAGGTGATGCGCGCCTTCGGTTCCGCTGACGTAGCGCACAACTTGGCCGGAGGTGCCGACCCAATACAAGTCGTTCGGTCCGACTTCGTTTTTTTGCGGGTCGCGTTGCATTAGAAACCCAAGCGGAATTTCTCGGCGCGCCGCCTCTTGCGCCGCGGCCACCGAAGTGGCGCGGCCGATGGTGATGGGTGAGATGACGCCGGGGAACAGCACGGCGTTGCGCATCGGAACGATGATCAAGGCATCGTTGGGCAGAGGTTTGACAGACGTGCCGTTGCGGTTCGAAGCGGAAGGCGCTGCCTTACCTGCGTCGTTGTTGGAAAGCGCTTCCTGCATCACGGGTGCGAAGATCATCATGTCCCCTGGTGGTTAGAAATTGGACAGCCGCGTATCAAGCCCTGCCGCGTTATGCCGGCAGTCAGAAGGCGCGAGCGTCGCGAGTCCAATAGGTGAAGGCGGTGCGGCCGGATTCAAGCCTCAAGTCCCTACGAAGACAGAATCAAACCATTAAGATGCGTCCGTAACCAGACCGCAGGGCGAGACCAATTGAAAGCAGTTGCGCACGACCGATTGGTGAAAGATCAATTCACTCGCCAGGCCGTGGTGTTCTCCACGGCGAAGGCGATCGCGGATGAGAAATCGCTCAAGCTGCTGGTGGATTTCAGCCAGGCGCAGGCGCACGACACGGTGCTCGATCTGGCCTGCGGGGAGTTGCAGGCGCTGTTCGCCGAAGCCGGCTTGCCGCCGCCGCAAAGAGTGGACTACGAGTTGCGCGACTTGCTTGATAACTTGCTGGCGCGCTCGTTTCCGAATGCCGGCGACGAGGAGAAAATACGCGCGCTGTATTCGACTTCGATTGACGACGATCGTCTGGGCATTCCGTTGCAACGCCGAGGCAGCGCTATCGAGTACGCCTACCCGGTACAGGTATTCCGATCACGCAAGGTGTGACCGGAATACGCGACTTGGCCGATTCAAAAAAAAGCCATGGTCCGAATTTCAATGCTTTCGCGGGTGGGTGCGTCCGCCGGGCTGCTCGGGTCTTCAAACGCGCTGTGCGCCATGAAGCGCGCGCGGCCATCAAGTTCCGAGTCATAACACTTCAGCAACAGCGCCTGGCTCGTTTCCATTCGAGGGAAGTAAACCCAATGATGCTGGGTCGAATGGCGCATGGCGTAAATCTCGCCGGTACGATCCGGATAGCGCAACTTCATCGGTAGCAGATCCGCCGCGACGGTGGAGCCGACATCGCACACGGCGAGCGGCAATTCCTCTACGCGGCGATTGATGGGTTTCCACAAGTTGAAGAAGGCGAAGCGTCGCGTCTGTAGATCGTCGGCCTCCTCCGGCAGCACGTCGCGCAAGCGCTGCGGACCGGACAGTGGCGTGTAGTCGCTGTGCACCAGGCGCACCGGGTTCGCCGCCGACGTGGTGGGCGCGGTGAAGGCTTTGCTGCGGACGTTGTAATCAAAAACGTGCACGCGGCGCGCGCCCAGGTGCTCGCGCATAAAGCTCGTAACCGATGCGAAGAAATCCTTGCGCACCGCATGATCGTCGCCCCAGCAGTCGAAGGCGATCGGGCAGGGCCGCAACATGAAGCCTTCGCGATCGACGCTGAATTGTGCTGCCTGGTCCCAACCATTGTGAATCTCCACCTCACGCGTGTCGTTGCCGGGCGGATTCACGACGACATCCGCAGCGGGCTGATAAAAGTAATACTCCGGCACCAGGCCGTTGTCCAAGGTGTAGTTCAGTTTGGAGCGTACTGAGTAAGGTTCTTGCATCGATCGTTTCTCGCAGGTTGGATATTTCGCAGCGCGGCATAAGCAAGCGCGCGGCGTGACGTGTGTGGAGTATAGCCGCACCGGTTCATTCCTGTTACAGTCTTCCAGCGACTCTGGTTGCAAATCTCTGGTAGTCGGCCAAACCAAACTATTCTTAGAAAGACTTGAGGAGGAGTGAAGATGAAACTCTATTACGATCCGATCACCGTCAATTGCCGCAAAGTGCTGGCGGGCTTTGACTTTCTCGGACAGAAGTTCGATACCGTAAAGGTCGATTATTTTACCGGTGAGCATAAACAGCAGCCGTATCTCACGGTCAATCCCAATGCGTCGCTGCCGGCACTGGAAGATGGCGATCTGGTGTTGTGGGAGTCCAACGCGATCCTGCAATATGTCGCGGACAAGAACGGCAATGATGCCGCGTATCCAAAAGACCTGAAGACGCGGGCGGACATCAATCGCTGGCTGCTGTGGGAGTCCTCAGCCTGGTTTCCGAGCGCCTACGTTTATCTGGTCGAGAACGTGGTCAAGCCGTTACTCAAAGCCGAGCCGGACCAGACTATCCTCGCCGCGCAGCAGGCGAATTTCGACAAACTCGCGGGCATCCTGGAGCAGCGGCTATCCAAGCAGCCATGGTTGTGCGGCAAGCAGGCGACCATCGCCGACATCGCGGTGGCGGCGCCGATGCACCTGCATTCGTTCCAAAAATTGCCGCTCGGTCCCTACCCGTCGTTGCGGCGCTGGATGACGCAAATCGAAAATCTGCCGTGCTGGAAACGCACGGATCCGGTGCCGCTGCTGGGATTGGCTTAGTCGCGACTCACGGCGCGCGGTTCCCGTGCGCCACGTTGCCACTAGGGTCGTTCCAGCCCGTCGGAGACGAGATACCCGCCGTCTACTTGAATGCAGACACCGGTCACGTGATCCGAGGCGGATGACGCAAGGTAGAGGCAGGTGCCCATCAAATCTCGCGTGTTGCCCATGCGGCCGCTTGGCGTGCGCCGGTTCATCGCTTGCTCCAGCGGTGTGCCGACGAGTTCCTGCGTCATCTCGGTAATGAAGTAACCGGGTGCAATGGCATTCACCTGGATGCCGAGCGGCGCCAGCTCGACGGCGTTCACGCGAGTGAGACCGATCAGGCCGTGCTTCGACACGGTGTAAGCGACCTGCAGTCCTTTGCTCGGCGCGGTCAGGCCGTAGACGGAAGAGATATTGATGATTTTTCCGGCGGAATTTTTTTTCATCAAGCGCGCCGCGTGTTTGGTGCAAAGAAATGCGCCGGTTAAATTGACGTTCATCACGTGGTCCCAGGCGCTGCGCTCCAGCTCCAGCACAGATTTGCGATTCACCGCCCCGGCATTGTTGAACAAAATATCCAGACGGCCAAAGCGGCTGGTAATGGCAGCCAGAGTTTTTTCCACCGAGACTTCATCGGTTACGTCGAGCTCGAACGCGGCCGCGCCGGCGCCCAACTCGGCCAATACCGCGGCGTTGCGGTCCGCGCGGCGCGCGCCGATCACTACGGTCGCGCCGGCATCGCGCAGCGTCAGCGCGAGCGCGTGACCAATCCCGCTGTTACCACCGGTGACCAGCGCTACACGTCC
>JAYUZG010000136.1:0-6770 GCA_043751985.1 Betaproteobacteria bacterium | reverse complement strand
CGAGGCGCAGCTCGCAATCATTCAGCAATTACCTCGCCTGGTTCGTTCATTCTTCCGTGCCCCATCTGTCGCCTATATTAGCGACTGCTGAGTAATTTGCAACCTTCCTCTTGAAAAATTTTCCGCTTATGGCAAAAATCCATATTGAGCGAAATAAACCAGGCTCGGTTGCGCATATTTATCGGACGAGGAACGGGAAGGTGGCTTTTATTCTTGCGTTGGACATGGCGGGTACGCCCAATCGCTGGCTCATGGTGGAAGAGGCCATGACCTATCAGGCGCGGCATATGGTGGCCTGGTCACTGGGCGACGTTGTGTGCACTTATCACGGTGGCGTATCGCGCCTGACCGGAGAGCGTTCGCGCCTGTCAACGCATAGCATCATTGCCATCAAGGGCGCGATGGAATTTTCCAAGGAGCAGGCCCCGGAGCCGCATTTGTCGAACCCCTCGCTGTTCTTCCGCGACCGTCACCTGTGCGCTTATTGCGGCGACCGCTACCGAGAGCGCGACTTGTCACGCGATCACGTGATTCCGGTATTTATGGGTGGGATCGATCGTTGGATGAACGTCGTCACCGCGTGCCGCGTCTGCAATATCCGCAAGGGTGGCCGCACGCCGGAAGGGGCGCACATGCCTTTGCTGTACGCGCCGTATATTCCCAATCGCTACGAACATCTGATCCTGCAGAACCGGCGGATTCTGCAAGACCAGATGGAATACTTGATGGCTAAGGTGCCGAAGCACTCGCGCTTGCACGCGTAATTGCGCTTTGCAAATTATCCTCGCCGCTAAAGTGAGGATGCTTACTTCTCTTCAGGGAATTCAATATGCGTTTAATCGTGACTGCCCTCGTCATTTCCTGTTGCATCGCGGCTTGCAAGACCAACGACGTGACCGGCCGTTCGCAACTTCGACTGGTGCCGGAGTCGCAGGCCATCGCCGCGTCCAAACAAGCCTATGCGGAGACGCTGGCGCCCCTGGAGAAAGAAGGCAAGGTGAATAACGATCCCGCGCTGGCGCAACGCGTGGAACGCATCACCGAGCGCCTGATTCCGCAAGCTATCCGCTACCGACCGGAAACCGAGAACTGGGAATGGAGCGTGAAAGTCATCGACGATCCGAAGACGGTCAACGCGTGGTGCATGGCCGGTGGCCGTATGGCGGTGTACAGCGGTCTGATTCAGCAGATCAAACCGAGCGATGACGAACTGGCACAAGTGATGGGTCACGAAATTACGCATGCGTTGGCCAATCACACTGCCGAGCGCATGTCGGTCGCGCTGGCCACGCAGTTGGGCCTGGCGGTTCTGTCCAGCGGCAGCAAGGGTCAGGGCGATGCTCACTTCGCCGCGTTGGCCAGCGTTGGCGTTCTGCTGCCAAACAGCCGCACCTCGGAATCCGAGGCAGACAGGATTGGAATCGAACTCGCTGCGCGCGCTGGTTATGATCCGCGAGCCGCGGTGACCTTGTGGGAAAAAATGGGTAAGGCCTCCGGCGCAGGGGCGAGCAAATTTGACTGGCTTAGCACGCACCCCGCGCCGGCGCGGCGCATGGAAACGCTGGCTGGATTGGTTCCGCAGATGCTGCCTTATTACGAAGACCAGACGCCACGACCCACTTACAAATTGAAGCGCGCTGCGAACGAGATGCCAGCAAGCCCGGCCAAGCCATCCGCGGGTTTGCGTACTACGGCAGGATTTGAGTTCATGAACCAATAATTGCGGTGATGGCCAAGTAAATATTTTGTGATCCCAAATTTCTTTAAGCTATTGCAATACGCGGCTCGACTGCGCTTCCGATGCGATTGCTTCGGCGTCCTCCGGAAGCATCAAGCGTTGATCGACGAGCCGCTGCGCGGCCTCTCTTACACCTCGCACATAGCCCTGATGCGTGCCATGTAGTTCGGTAACGCTCGGGCGTGGATCTTGTCTCATGCGTGCGTCCAGCGCGGTTCTGGCTAAAGGCACGGTCGAACCCAGTAAATCGCATAGATCCGGTCCGCCGAATTCGGACCGGCGGGTATTCCAACCCAGCAGCGTTGCCACCGGCACCTCCACAAATGGGTGACGGATTCCTGGGCGATCATTCCCCACCTCATCCACCTGCGGAAGCAAAACTATATGGTTTTTGAGAATAATGGGTGGAACACGATCCGTGAATCCGGCGTTCGACTTCACGCGACTGCCAAAGTCTTTTTCTCCCGTTCCGTTGTACAGCGCCTTAAAGGTCAAGCCGGGGACGTGCGGGAGCGCGATCCGCGTTGCCGCGACCAAGGTAGCGTCGGCAACGCGTGGAATTTGCTCCTCAGGCGGGGATCGGCCGTCGATGACCCATTCCTCCAGCGCAACGGTGAGAGCGCGTAACAACGGACCGGGGTGAGTAGAGTTTGAGAGCTGCTCGCACTGCCGATTGGCGATGCCGTAATGCGGCGCATCGCCTTTGAACGAGCCGTGCTGCAAACTGGATAGCAGGTAACGGCGCACCAGCGGCGACTCGGCAAGATCGGCGCTGCCGCTTTCGTCGGTCAGGGTGAGCGAGGCACGGAACTGCCAGTACTCGTTCGAGGTGTCGCTGTGGATGAGTTTGGGATCGGTCTGCGGCCGTTTCAGAACGCCGTCCGGCTTGCCGCTCAGCGGGTCAGGTCTTGCAAGATACATCCGCGGAAAATTGGTGTCCGGCACATAGCGCTCGCGATGCTGCTGGGTAAACGGATTGGGTTGCGCAAAACGATAATTCAGATACAGCTTTTGCGACCCGGCAACGTGTACGTGCGCGCCGTCGCACACGCGGCGGTTTTGCTCATCGGCGTTGAAGCCCTGGTAGAGGAAATCGCGCAGGTACATGCCGGACGACGAGATGCCCTGACACAGCACGGTGCGTATGCCTGCCACGGGGTTGGGATTGCCCGCATCATCTTTGTCTTGGTGGCGCAGAAAAGAAACGAAGTCCCGCGTCGTCGCGTAGCCCAGCCCCATGACGGGAGAGCCGGTGGCGCGGTAGCTCAGATGATAGTTGCGGTCATTCTGGAAGCCACTTTTCAGGCAAATGTCAGTCGTACTGGGAATGCCGGGCGGGCCATTGGGGCAGTGGGCAAACGACCAGTCCGTGCCGGCTATCGGTGTGCCGCGCGTCACGGATGCCGCACCCGGCGCCGGCGAATCGCTGAATACTTCTTCGAGCGTCGCGTCGGCCGCTGCACCATCGGTCGAGATTGCCGCATAGCTGTTGAACGCAGGGCCACCCGATAACGGCAAAGTGTAAGGCGTGGCGCCGTTGAAGTTGCGATCGCCGAACTCGGTGAAGATCTTCTCGTCGACCGGCTTGCCGTTCTCCGCCGCGATCGGAAAACGTACGGTCAGGCGATGGTCCCCCGCCGCGATGTCCGCGCCCCAGCCGACCCAGGCGATCACGTAGCCCCGCTGCATCAGAAAGCCATTGCCAAAGTCGCGCGCTGTCGCCGGATCGTTCATGTTGGCGTCGGCCGCCGTGTCGTGCAGGCGGCCGAAGGCGATCTTGCGGCCGCGATTGTTGACTTCGAAGAACAGCAACTGGCGGCTGTTACGCATATCCACCGGTTTGAGGATCACCATATCGGCAGCGAACTCGACGCGGCGCTGCGTGTTGAGCGGCGCCTTATCCAAGTCGAAGATCACCCGATTTGCGTCGAGCACGGGATCGACCTCGAAGTAGGCCGTCCCGCTGAGCTTCTCATAGGGTCCGGCCAGACCAAAGGAATTTCCCTCAGCGACGATTTCGCGCGTTTCGACGACCAACCGAGTCAGCCGCGCTTGCGCCGAGAAACTCAGGAGCAGCGCCATCGCGCCGAGAGCAATGAGAGAAGGAAACAATCGCATGGGCGTCCCTACAAGGTGAGATTAAGGTGTCATTCGGCTTAACCTACTGACAAAGTTATCTTACACTTCCCGTCTGCATACTTTCGCGCGAGATTTTTCATGGACGCAATGCGCGAGCCACTCGCGGGTTTTTTCTGCGCCTCCTGCCTCGATGGCTCCACTGTTTTCTTGACTTTATGATCGCAAAAATAATCGACGGCGTCGCGCTGTCTGAGCGTTTGCGCGCCGACCTCGTGCCACGCGTCAAAGCTCTCATTGATCGAGGCATAACGCCAGGTCTGGCGGTCGTGCTGATCGGGGACAACCCGGCTTCCAAGGTTTACGTTCGCAACAAGATCAAGTCCTGCGGCGACGTGGGAATTCATTCTGTTCTGGTGGAATTACCCGCGGACGTGCCGGAGCATCGAGTGCTCGACGCCATTCGCAAGCTCAATCGCGACCCTTTGATCCACGGTATTCTGGTGCAGTTGCCGCTGCCGCCGCAGGTTGCGGAAGGGCGAGTGATTGAGACCATCGCAGTGGAAAAAGACGTGGACGGCTTTAACGTTCAAAGCGCGGGCAGTTTGTTTATCGGCGATCCTGGTTTCGAACCTTGCACTCCCGCTGGCGTCATGGCGATGCTCGACGATATCGGCGCGCAACTCTCCGGAAAGGAAGCCGTGGTCGTGGGCCGCAGCAATATCGTCGGCAAGCCGATGGCCATGATGCTGCTCGCGCGTAGCGCGACCGTGACCATTTGCGCTTCGCGCACAGTCGATCTGGCGGCGCACACGCGGCGTGCTGACATCTTGGTGGTTGCAACCGGAAAACTGAATCTGGTCAACGGCTCAATGATCAAGCCAGGCGCCGTGGTGATTGACGTGGGAATGAACCGCAACGCCGAAGGCAAGCTCGCGGGAGATGTGGACTTCGAGAGCGCGCGCCCAGTAGCGGGCTGGATCACGCCGGTACCGGGCGGGGTGGGTCCGATGACGATCACCATGCTGCTGGTAAATACGGTCAGAGCGGCAGGGCAGAGTGGCGCACAAGCTGTACATAGTGAAGGCCGATCCACTTACCTAGCGCCAGAAATCGTAGCGAGCGGCGCTGAGGTGAGGGAGGACGGAGCGCAGCGAGCGGCGCCTACACGAAAGTAGGCGAGGGCGAGAATGGCGCGCACCCATCGCCTTGTAGATGCCGGCGCCGGTGGCCATGACCAAAGCGGATTGAGACAAGCCACCCGTGGTGATTATCGGTGCTCTCTTGCGCGAGCCCGTGCACCTTGTCTTCGGTGTCCTCTAGTCAGGCAAACCCTTCAATCCCGCGTTGCATGACTTGACATGAATAACCGCATCTACGGGTTACGTGCGTCGGATAGTGCGTCGCAGGTAATGAGGTGCAAGGCGGCATTTCCCTATACCGCACCACAGTCACGGAGTTGGGTGATTCGCTCCGGGCTCATGTCAAGCCATTCTGAGAGGATCGCTTGTGTATGCTGACCCAGCATCGGGGACGCATGACGCAAACTCATGGGCGAGTCGCTGTAGCGGACCGTGAAGCCTTGCATGGGAATCGTGCCGGCTTTGGGGTGTTGCATGTCGATGATTTGTCCGCGATGAGCGATCTGCTGGTTACTGACGAGGTCGGAAATGGAGGCGACTTTCGCGGAAGGAACAGCAATTTGTTTGAGCGCATGCAATACGTCGTCGCCATCCAGACGCTTAGTCCACTCGGCGATCGCGCGTTCCAGTTCGTCCACGTTTTGCATCCTCGCCGTGTTGTCGTGAAAGCGCGGATCGTCCGCGAGCGCCGCACGTCCCAGGGCTTTGCAGAATGATCTGAACATGGGTTCGCTCGCGACGGCGATGTGTACCCAGGCGCCGTCGCGGGTGGGGAAGGTATTCGCCGGCGCGACGTAACGATCGCGGTTGCCATGACGTGTCATGGTGCGGCCGAGCAGCATTTGTTCTGGAATCGCAGTCATCAGCAAAGACATCGCCGAGTCCAACAGCGCGACATCGACGATCTGCCCGGTGCCGCTGCGTTCGCGCGCTTGCAGTGCGCCGAGCGTGCCGATGGTCGCGTACAACCCGGTGGAATAATCGACCACATAGGTGCCGGCCATCGTGGGGCGGCCATGCGCTTCCCCGGTTATGTCCATCAGCCCGCTCATGCTCTGCGCGATGACATCGAAACAGGGTTTTTTCGACAACGGCCCGGTCTGACCAAAGCCGGAGATGCGCGTCACGATGAGTCGCGAATTCAATTGTTTCAGTGTGTCCCAGTCGAAACCCATTATCTCCAGCGTGCCGGGTACAAAATTCTCGACCAGCACGTCCGCCCTGCACAGCAGGTCGCGCAGAATTTCCTTGCCCTGATCTGAACGCAGATCCAGGGAGAGACTGCGCCTATTGCGGTTGAACACCATCGTGTAGAGGCTCTCTCCTTCTAAGCAAGGACCGAACGCACGGCTGTTCTCGCCGCGACCCGGCGGTTCCACTTTGATGACGTCCGCGCCCATGTCACCCAGCAGCATGGCGCAGTAGGGGCCGGCGATAAAACGCGACAAGTCCACGACGCGCAGTCCATCCAGTGCCCCCGCCTTGGGCGCTTGGTGGTTGTCAGCAGTGGGATTGCAATCTGACATCTGTTCCCCGGTACGCTGTGTTCGACCTTGGTGATTGTATTGTCGTTACAGGCATCGCTATCAATTCCTGATGCGCCCCGCCGTTAATCGTTGCGGCCGAAGCCGCGATATCACCGTGGCCTGGCAAAACCCGGCGTTGGTTCGGTAGAGCAGTTTGAAACGCCACACATGTTTTGTTGTTGGCGTCAACATTACTCAGAAGTCGGTAACTTGTGCGACACACTGCCGTCTCCATCATAGAGCGCCGAAACTTGGAATGTGTCGTCTTAATTGGCGACTGCTGAGTAA
>JAYUZG010000135.1:0-17945 GCA_043751985.1 Betaproteobacteria bacterium | reverse complement strand
TCCCTCTCAAGTACGTCGATTGCCATGGCCGCCCCACGTTCGTGCAGATGCTCAACATACTACCGGTAGTGAGTGGGTGTGACAACCGGATAAGCACGGATTCTTCTAATGGCTATCGCGGCCGACGTTGACTGAGCGCTGGCAATTTCGTCCGCGATTAGAGTTTTTTGCTTTTGATGCACCTTACGTCAAGCAAAAATGCCGTGCAGAAACCAGCGTTGCTCTCTGCCGCGCGTGCGAAAAATCCACCACTGCCGGTTTGATTCGTCGCGGCTGATGAAATAATCGCGCGTCACATCGGCGTCATCCCACCAGCCGGTCTCGATCCGCTCCGGGCCATCCAGTAGCGATTCGTCGGGTGGCGGACCGGGCAGTGCACGCGGCGGATCGATCAACCACAGCGGGCGGCGCGGATAGTCGAGATCGCTGCTCTTGGTTCCTGGCTCGCACAGACGGTAGGCGCGCTCCGGGCGATGGTCGGCGCATAGCGCAACCCCATAGACCGAACGATGCCCAAGCCTTGCACGCAGATGTTCGACGATCTGCCAGCGTTCCTGCGCGGTGGGCAGTGGGTCGCCGAACAGCGTGGCATTGCGCGCGACAAACGGCGTGCTCTGTTCCACGCTGAGGGCGATGGCTTCCACGGCCGCGGGAAGAGATGTGGCCGCGAGTTTCTCGCGCAACAGCGTGAGCAGGTGATCAGCATCGCGGCTGGGCGTAGAGAGCGCAAGAGTGACGGCAGTAGTGCGTGGCGTATCGTGCGTCGCGCGTTGCACGCCATGCTCCAGATCGAGTCTCAGCCGGGTGACGCCTTGTTGTCGTGCGCGCAGAAATGCGCAGAGCTCCTGCAGCAGGCGCTTGGCGGCGAATAACAACGGCTCGCTGTCTCTCACTGACGCAGGCAGAGCTAACTGTCCGCGATAGTGGGTGGGAACGACGAAAGGCAGGCGCGCATCGGGGAGCCGTCCCGATGCCCGATCCAGTTGATCGAGTAGTTTCTGCCCGAAGCGCCGCGCCAGCCCATCGCGCGGCAAGGCCATGCATTGTCCGAGGGTGCGCACGCCGGACGCAGCGAGCAGCCGCACCGACTCCGCGGATAAGTCGAGCAATGAGAGCTGTAGCGGCGCCAGTGCGCGTTTCAATTCGTGACGATCGGTGAGGCAAGTGGCGATGCCGGCGCGCGCGAGCAGTCCCGCGCCGGTGGGAGTGGGTGCCACGGCAACGGCACTCTGATAGCCGAGCTCTGAGAGGCCGCTGCGCAAGCGCGCGACCAAAGGACGCAACCCGCCGAACAAAGTGAGGCATCCACCGATTTCCAGCAGCAACGTGGCGGGGGGTGCCAGACTCACCGTCGGCGTGAACTGGATCGACCAAGCGGCTACGCCTGCCAGTGCCTGTTGTTCCAACGTGCAGGAGCGAGCGAACAGACGCAACTGTGGCGTCAGCGCAAAAGCCGCGGAGACTTGCATGCCGGAATAAATTCCGCACTCACGTGCGGCCTCATTGCAGGAGGCGATGCGGCGTGCATCCTGTATCGCCATCGGATCGGAAGAAAGCGTTCCACGCAACAGACATTGCAGTGAAAGATCGGGTAGATGCAGCGCGGCCCACAATTGCGCAGGCTGTGTAGCCCGCGTAGGGCGCAATAGCGCAGCGTATTGCGCCGGATGTTTGCGGATGCTCCGCACCTCGGATGAACCAGGCTGTCGGCCTGAATCATTCACCTCTTCCGTTGGATACCTGTCCTTGTTCATTCTTTCCACGCATTCGGCGCAATACGCTGCGCTACTGCGCCACAAGACGGTGGATTGCTTCGCGAATCCACCCTGCTGGCGTACAAGGCTGGGGGTTGAGTGCGCGATGAAGCGAACGACGTGAAGTCACGACACGTGTCAAGTTCCAGCACCGGTGGTACGCCGCCGCTGCGGCGCTTGACGATGTGCACCGACAGTCCTGCGTGCGTTGGTGCGAGCCGCAAGCGCAGCGGTGCCGGTGAGCTGTAGTTCGCTACGTCGGGAAGAAACAGCGCGCCGAAGCTGCCGCCTTCTTCCGCTGCGAGTTGCAGACGACGCAGGTTGCGTTCATTCATACTGGCGGACCAGGTCAGCACCGCCGCACAACTTCCCGCGCGCAGCGCCTGCTCGGTGGACCACTGAGCATCGCGCTCCGATCGGGTACGCACCATGATGAGCTGAGACAACTCCACGCTGCTCGCTGCCAGCGCGGGTGCATAAGGAACATGAGGTGGGTCGATGAGCGCGACCCAGCGCTCGCTGCGCGACAACTGCGCCAGCGCCGGGATCAGCAGCGACAGCTCACCAATGCCCTGATGCGTGCTGAGTAATTCTGTGATGGCTGCGCGCGGCCAACCCCCTCCGGGCAACTCGCGATCCAGTGCGCTGAAGCCGGTCGGAATACTGGGGAGTTTGACCCGAGCTGTGTCACCGCCGCGCCAGAGCGCCGGATGGTGCAGCAGAGTGTCGAGAGCAGCGGTGGCCATGGCAGCATCTATTGAGTGAACTCACTGGTGTGCAAAAAGAGAGGGAAGCGGCGCTTTTTCACGCCATGTGGAACGATCTATTAGCCCCCTTGCTTGAGTACGAATGATCGTGCCCGCTCAACAAGTATGACAAGCGTGACATAAAACTCCAAACGGAGAATGATTCGAGAGTTTCAAGTTGGTGACGAGATTGGCTGCCCTCTGGATTTACGGCGTAGAGGTCTTCGGGCTTTGCGACGCCGGAGTGAAGTTTCCTGACGAAGTCATTGTATCCCGAGTCGCTGTTTCCCCGCTGCGCAAGCGCGCGACCAAAGGGCGGCAACCCGCGGAACAAAGTGAGGTATCCGCCAATTTCCAGTAGCGCGTGGCGGGTGGTGCCAGACTCACCGGGGCGTGACTCACAGATGGGGTCATCACAGATGGGGTCAGGCCTGAGCAATGGCACTAAGATGTTGCCGCAGCGAACGCGCCTAGCTCGTGCCGGCACGTGCCTGTCGCTTCAGCCGCCCCACCCTGCGGCTCAACGCCGAGGTTTCTCGGCCGAAGCGCTGGGCAACTTGAGCGTGAAGGGGGTTACGTCCGCCGTACTCTCGGGCGAACTCGGACGACCTGTCCAACTTCCGCCGCGTCAATGCCGGATGTTCGAATGCAATGGCGGGTGGGACTCGGTTGCATTGGTGGCTTCGGTTTCAATTCGTGGAACGTAGAGCTGAGGATCGCTGATGCCCTTTATCTTCTATGCGTGGAATGGCGTTACGAATCGCGCGAAACTCGGCCGGGTCGATGAATCCATTGCGATAACGATGAACGCACAGCGCGCTGCGAAAGCATAGATAGTCGGGCTCAAGCGATAGCAGCGGCGGAATGTCGCGGGCGGTCAGCAGACCCGAAAGACCTAGCAGCAAGCCGTTGTTGCGCGCGCGGCGAACGAACAGCGCGAGGTCGATGTCGGTCTTGATTCGCCGCAGCGGCGGGCCATCCTTGCGTGCGGTATCCAGGATCGCGGCGCTGAATCCCCATTCGGCCATGGCATCCAGCAGGTGCAGAGCGTTAGGTCGATCGGCGAACACCACGCCGATCAGTCGTGTCGTCGCCGTGAAAGGTGCCAGCGCGCGTATGCATGCTGCGTCTTCGCGCGTGCCATAGAGGCCGATTTTTAGGAAATTCATTTCGAGTGCGATGGTGCGGCGAACCGCGCCGACGACATCGTCGGTCCGCATTTCCGGGAAGTCTCCGGTGCACGCACTCATGGGCCGCCGGCCATCGATGATACTGGCGATTTCTTTGCGGATCGTCGCATCGAGCGCACCCAGTGTGCCGCGCGCCGGATCCACAAGATCAATGACATCCGCGCCCTCGTGCAGCGCCAGCAGCGCTTCTCCGACCGTCGCGACTCCTGCCATCATTTTGGTCATGCTTCCTCCTGCTTGGCCGGTCATTGTACGGCGCGCGCGCCGGTTGATCATCGGGCTCGCCCTGCTAGAATGCGCCGCCGCCTGCAAATTCATCCGCGCGCGTGCACCGGGCCGACAACAGCATAGTCATCATGATGTCAGACATTGAAATAGCGCAGCAGGCAAAGATGGTTCGCGTCGCACAGTTGGCGCGCGAACGGCTGGGGATCGACGAGGAGCACCTCGATCCGTATGGGCACTACAAGGCCAAGCTTTCCTTCGGCTATATCGATTCGCTGCAAGATCGACCCAACGGAAAGTTGATCCTGGTCACGGCGATCAGCCCGACGCCGGCCGGGGAGGGCAAGACGACGACTACCGTCGGTCTCGGCGACGCGCTCAACCGGGTGGGCAAGAAGGCGATCATCTGCCTGCGTGAACCCTCGCTGGGGCCGGTGTTCGGCGTGAAAGGCGGAGCGGCCGGCGGCGGCTACGCGCAAGTCGTGCCGATGGAGGATATCAATCTACACTTCACCGGTGACTTCAGCGCGATTGCGCTGGCGCACAATCTTCTCGCCGCGGTGCTCGACAACCACATTCATCAAGGCAACGCGCTCGGCGTCGATGTGCGGCGCATCACCTGGCGCCGTGTGATGGACATGAATGACCGCGCACTGCGCTCGATCGTCAGCTCGCTCGGCGGCACCGCCAACGGTTATCCGCGCGAAGATGGGTTCGATATCGTGGTGGCATCGGAAGTGATGGCGATATTCTGCCTGTCCACATCGCTTGCGGACTTGAAGCAACGGCTCGGAAAAATTGTGGTCGCCTACACTCGCGAACAAAAACCAGTGACCGCGCACGATCTGAAAGTGCATGGCGCGATGACGGTGCTGCTCAAAGATGCTTTGAAGCCCAACATCGTGCAGACGCTGGAAAATAACCTGGCGTTTATTCACGGTGGGCCGTTCGCGAATATCGCGCACGGTTGCAATTCGGTCATCGCCACCCGGACCGCGCTCAAGCTGGGTGACTACGTGGTAACCGAAGCGGGTTTTGGCGCCGATCTCGGCGCGGAGAAATTCATCGACATCAAGTGCCGCAAGGCCGGTCTGCGGCCGGATGCGGCGGTGATTGTCGCGACCATGCGCGCGCTGAAGTATCACGGTGGTGTGGACTTAAAGGAACTCAACAAAGAAAACATGTCTGCGCTGGAAAAAGGCCTCGCCAATCTGGAGCGCCATGTGCGCAATATGCGCGAGCAATTCGGCTTGCCGTGCGTCGTCTCGATCAACCATTTCACTTTCGATACCGAGGCGGAAATCAAACTTGTGCAACATCACATGAGCGCGCTGGGCGTGCCGGTGGTGGTGGCACGCCATTGGGCAGCCGGAGGTCGCGGCGCGGAGGAGTTGGCGCGCATGGTGACGGAACTGGCCGAGCGCGGAGAGTCGAAATTTCGCTTTCTCTATCATGACAGCGATAGCTTGTGGGACAAGATGCGCGCGGTGGCCAGCAAAATTTACGGCGCGGCGGAAATTACCGCTGACGCAAAAGTCGCGCAGCAGATTCGACGTCTGCAAGAGGAAGGCTATGGCCATTTCCCGATCTGCGTCGCCAAAACGCAGTCGTCGTTCTCCACCGACCCGAGCGTGCGCGGCGCGCCGTCGGGTCACGTGGTGAACGTGCGTGAAGTGCGGCTCGCCGCCGGGGCTGAATTCATCGTGATGATCTGCGGCGACATTATGACTATGCCGGGCTTGCCCAAAGTTCCCTCGGCGGAAAAAATCGACCTGGACGCGAACGGTCAAGTGGTCGGGTTGTTTTAGCGGAATGGCGACGGTCGCGTTCGACGAGGTAGTAAGAAGCCTGCGTCAGGCCCGAATTGATGGCAAGGCGATAGACGCAGTGAAAGCGCTGCTGCCGTTGGACGTTCGCGATTTCACCGAAGACCGCGCGCGATACTCGGCGTTCTGGCTCGCCGGTAACGAGATTATCGCGGGTCTTCCCGAAAAGCGCGCGCGCAATGCGCAGCAAGCTGCCGCCGCCGCGCAAGTTTTCAATGTCGCTCGCGACGCACGCACACGTTTTCTCGCGGCGCACAGCGCGGCGGTGTATGACCAGTTGACTCAACGCCGCACGCGCTTTGTGCGCGTCGAGCATTTGATCTATGACGCGGCGACACTGATACCCGGTCTGACGCCGACTCGGCATCAGGTCGCGGTCGAATCAACGCGGATGCAGCGTGACAAGGACGGACACGAAATCGATCAAGGAATTTTTGTCGCAAGCGTGCTCGCGCATGTCCGTTGCGGCACGCATCTGTGTCATGCGATGTTATTGCCGCGGCCGGAAGCGCTCGAAAAACTTTCCGAGTACGAAAAAACCGGCCGTCTTGATCTGGGCGCGGCGGAAGTATTTCGCAAGGGTCAGGCGTCTTACGTGATTCAGAAAAATCCGCGTCATCTGAATGCCGAAGATGACACCACTATCGATGCCGCCGAGATCGCCGTTGATTTGGCGATCCTGGATCGGCAAACGCAGATCGGCGTGCTGCGCGGCGATTACGTGCAAGGCGGCAAGTACGACGGATTGCGAATGCTCGGCAGCGGCATCAATCTCACTCACCTTTACTACGGGAAAATCCCGTACATCTGGTACTTGCAGCGCGATCTCGGCATCGTCAACAAGTTCTTTCGCGGCGTCGCGTGCGAAGACGTGACGCCCGATGACGTAAACGGACAGACGATCGAGAAACCGTGGATTGCCGTGGTCGAACAATTTGCCATCGGCGGACATTGCCAATATCTGTTGACCATGGATTACGTACTGGCGGCGCGCGGCGCGTTCATGAGTTTGCCCGCGCGCAAGGAAGGGATCATTCCCGGCGCGGCCAATTTGCGGCTGCCGCGGTTCACCGGCGAACGCATCGCGCGGCAGGCGATCATGTACGAGCGGCGATTGGAGTGCGACAGCGCCGAAGGGCGCATGATCTGCGATGAGATTGTCGACGCCGCCGATATGGACGGCGCGATTGACCGAGTGGTGGACCGGCTCACCAGTTCAGGTAACGTCAGCGCGGCGTCGAACCGGCGCGCGTTTCGGGTGTCGCAAGAACCGTTGGACGTGTTCCGCGGTTACTTTGCGAGCTACGCGCGCGATCAGGCGTATTGCCATTTCAGCCCTGCGTTGATTTCTAACCTCGAGCAACACTGGGACGCCAAGAACCGCAAGTTGGCGTAGGCGCGTCGAGAGCAGAACTTAGCAGTGACATCAAAATGACCGAGAGCTGCATCCTGTATGAGTCGCGCGACGGAATTGCGCGCGTCACGCTGAACCGTCCCGAGCGGCTCAACAGCTTTAGCGTTGAGATGCACCGGCAATTCGCAGTGGCGATGGACCAGTTGCGCGCGGATGAGCGCGCGCGCGTGCTGGTGTTGACCGGCGCCGGGCGCGGCTTCTGCGCCGGCCAGGATCTGCACGATCGCAAAGTCGCGGCCGATGCCGCACCGTTGGATCTGGGTCATTCACTCGACACCTACTATCGGCCGCTGATTCTGGGATTGCGCTCGCTGCCGATGCCGGTGCTGTGCGCGGTAAACGGAGTGGCGGCGGGCGCGGGTGCGAGCATCGCGCTCGCCTGCGATGTGGTGATCGCCACGCGGTCGGCGAGTTTCGTGCAAGCTTTCAACCGGATCGGACTGGTGCCGGACGCGGGCGGCACTTGGTTTCTCCCACGTCTCGTGGGGAGCGCGCGCGCGTTAGGTCTGGCGTTGACCGGCGACGCACTGGGTGCGAGCGAAGCGGCGGAATGGGGCTTGATCTGGAAATGTGTAGATGACAATGAGTTCGTCGCGACGGTGGACGCGTTGGCGCAGAAATTCGCCCGTGGCGCTACGCGCGGTCTGGCATCGATCAAGCGCACCATGCAGGCGTCGATGGGGAATACACTGGAACAGCAACTAGATTTGGAGCGCGATGTGCAGCGCGAGCTGGGCTTGTCCGTGGACTATCGCGAAGGCGTCGCGGCGTTTCTCGAAAAGCGAACTCCGTCGTTCAAGGGAAAGTAGCGTAGCCCAATGAGAGCTGCCAATAAAAGCGCGACCGCCGACGAGCTTGAGCCGATTGAGCGCGCAGGGCGCGACGAACTGCAAGCGCTGCAGCTTGATCGCCTGCGCTGGAGTTTGCGTCACGCCTACGACAACTCGGCACACTACCGGAGCAAGTTTGACGCTGCGGGCGTGCGACCCGAGGAGTTAGAGTCGCTCGCGGATTTGTCTGCCTTTCCGTTCACCACCAAAGCAGACTTTCGTGACACTTATCCGTTTGGTATGTTCGCGGTCGCGCGCGAGAAAGTGGTACGCATTCACGCGTCGAGCGGAACCACCGGTAAGCCCACGGTGGTTGGCTACAGCGCCAAGGATATCGACACCTGGTCTCACTTGATGGCGCGCTCCATCCGTACCGCGGGTGGCCGCGCCGGCGATATCGTGCACGTCGCTTACGGTTATGGCTTGTTTACCGGCGGGCTCGGATCGCATTACGGCGCAGAGCGTCTCGGCTGTACGGTGATCCCGATGTCCGGCGGCATGACCGAGCGGCAGGTACAACTCATTGCGGATTTCCGGCCGCACATCATCATGGCAACGCCGTCGTATATGTTGAACATCATCGAGGAGTTTGCCCGGCAGGGATTGGACGCAGCGCAATCCTCATTGCGGATTGGAATTTTCGGAGCAGAGCCGTGGACGGAAGCCATGCGCGGCGAAATCGAATCCACGGCGAATATTGATGCCATCGACCTGTACGGCTTGTCTGAAGTGCTGGGCCCCGGTGTGGCATGCGAGTGCATTGAGAGTAAAGACGGTCCGGTGCTATGGGAGGATCACTTCTATCCCGAGATCGTGGACCCAAAAACCGGCGCGGTGCTGCCCGACGGCGAAATGGGCGAACTGGTGCTCACCTCTCTGACCAAGGAAGCGATGCCAGTGATTCGCTATCGAACGCGAGACCTGACTCGCTTGTTGCCGCCGACAGCGCGTTCGATGCGACGCATCGGAAAAGTCAGCGGCCGCTCGGATGACATGTTGATCATCCGCGGCATCAATTTATTCCCGACGCAGATTGAAGAGCTGTTGCTGAAGCAGCCGGATTTGACGGCACATTATCAACTGGAGATTTCGCGCGAGGGACCGCTTGACGCCTTAGCCGTCATGGTGGAAATGCGCGCGCATCTGGTTGCGGCAGGTGCGCCGGCGCAAGCGCTCGCGGCCAAGGCGTTACAGCACAACATTAAAGCCTATGTCGGCGTGAGCGCCGAAGTGCGTTTGCTGAAGCCCGGCGAGGTCGAACGTTCCGTCGGCAAGGCCAAGCGCGTGCTCGACAAGCGGCCGCAGTCCCCTCACTGACAAACGATGCACTTTCTGCTCGCAAATGGTATTCCGGCTTGGCGCACGATCTGAACTGGGTGTTCTCGCCCGCCGGGCCGTTAGCCGCCGCGATTTCTGGATACAAGACACGAGAGCAACAGCTCGAGATGGCGCAAGCGGTGCTGCGTGCGATCGAAAACAGACAATGCCTGATCGCGGAGGCCGGCACCGGCACCGGAAAAACATTCGCCTATCTCGTTCCCGCGTTGCTCGCCGGCGGCAAGGTGATCGTCTCCACCGGCACTAAGACACTGCAGGATCAGTTGTTTGATCGCGATATCCCGACGGTTCGCCAGGCGTTGCAGGTGCCGGTTTCGGTGGCGTTGTTGAAGGGCCGCGCCAATTACGTTTGCCACTATCATCTAGAACGTGCCAAGCACGACGGCCGTTTTCCATCGCGTGATGACGTGGTTTATCTGGCGCGCATTGACGCTTATGCCAAGGTCAGCAAGAGCGGCGACCGGGCAGGCCTGTCCGAGGTTCCGGAAGACGCAACGATCTGGCCGATGGTGACCTCTACACGGGAGAATTGTTTGGGCGGCGAGTGTCCGCACTACAAAGATTGCTTCGTCATGGAAGCGCGCAAACAAGCGATGGCGGCGGATCTGGTGGTGGTCAATCATCATTTGTTTTTTGCCGACGTCGCGCTGCGTGACGACGGAGTGGCTGAGTTACTGCCGGCCTGCAACACGGTGATTTTCGACGAGGCGCATCAGTTGCCGGAGACGGCAAGTCTGTTCTTCGGTGATAGCGTCTCAACCTCGCAGTTGATTGCGCTGGCGCGTGACACCCGCATAGAAGCGGCGGCCGGCGCCAAGGATTTTGCCGAACTGCCGGCGGCCGCGGCCGCGCTGGAAAAAGCTGCGCGCGATTTGCGCCTGGCAGTCGCGGGTGATGCCACGCGGTTTTCGCAGGCGCAGATTGCGGCGCAGAAAAAATTTGGTGAAGCGCTGGCAAGCGCCGCAGCGACATTGGCGCGCTTTTGCGCGGTCGCCGAGACCCAAGCCGATCGCAGCGAAGGATTGCAGCGCTGTTGGGAGCGCGCGCAGGAGCTAAAGGCTTTACTGCAACAGTGGTCCGATTCGGATGATCCGGAGAAAGTGCGCTGGGTAGAAACGTTTGCTTCCGCGCTGCATCTGAATGCGACCCCGCTCTCGGTCGGCGATATTTTTTCGCGGCAAGTAGCGAAAACGCCGCGTGCGATGATCTTTACTTCCGCCACGCTGTCAGTGCGCGGCGATTTTTCGCACTACCAGCGGCAGATGGGCCTGGAGTTGGCCGGCACCCACAGTTGGGACAGTCCGTTTGACTACGACACACAGGCGTTGTTGTACGTCCCTGAGGGCTTGCCTGACCCCAACAGCGAGCACTACACGCGCGCGGTGATCGATGCGGTCTTGCCAATCGTTGAGGCATCAGCGGGGCGGGCGTTTTTGCTGTTCACCAGTTTGCGCGCCATGCGGCAAGCAAACGACATGATCCAGGCGGGGATGAAGCGCATGGGCATGACCTATCCGGTGCTGGTACAAGGCGATGCGTCAAAGTCGGAGTTGCTCGAGCAGTTTCGCCGCCTCGGCAACGCCGTGCTGCTGGGCAGTCAGTCGTTCTGGGAAGGGGTGGATGTCCGCGGCGAGGCGCTGTCGCTGGTGATGATCGATCGTCTGCCGTTTGCGCCGCCCGACGATCCAGTGCTGGCGGCACGCATCCAGCAAATCACCCGTGAAGGTGGCAACGCGTTCATGGATTTTCAGGTGCCGCAGGCGGTGATCAATTTGAAACAAGGCGCGGGTCGCTTGATCCGCGACGAGAGCGACCGCGGGCTGCTGATGATTTGCGATCCACGGCTGGTGTCGAAACCGTATGGACGGCGAATCTGGCAGAGCCTCCCGCCGATGCGGCGCACGCGGGTGGCAAGTGAAGCGATCGGATTTTTCCGTCGCTGATTTATCGAGTGCTCGGCCAAGGCTTGAACGCGCGTGATTCACGGAGTGGCAATTACGCTGCGCAGCTGGATGACGATCCACCACGCTGCCAGTAGCCAGATGATCAGGATAACTGCGGCCGCGAGGTAGCTGCGCGGTTTCACATGTTCGCGCTCCAGCGAGGCAGTGGCCTTGGCGCGGCACTCGGCAAGAATAGCGGGGGGCACCCAGCGCAGGCACAACGCGATGCCCAGCGGCAACAGCAACAGTTCGTCGAGAAAGCCGATGATCGGAATGAAATCCGGAATGAGATCGATCGGCGAAAGTGCGTAGGCGGCAATGGCCAGCGCGAGAATTTTTGCCGCCAACGGCGTGCGCGGATGGCGCGCGCAGAACCACAGCGTCAAGACATCGGCTTTGAGTGCGGCGGCCCACAGCTTTAGGCGCTGCCACACGGCGCTTACTCCGCGATCGTGCCGTACAGATCGTGAGCGTCGGCGCGGGTGACGATCGCGCGCACCAGGCTGCCGGGCTGTAGTCCACGCGCCTTGCTCAACTGCACCACGCCGTCGATTTCCGGGGCGTCGGCGTGACTGCGTCCGGTGGCACGACTGCCGCTGACCGTATCGATCAGAACGTCAACGGTTGTCCCGACTTTGCGCGCCAGACGCTGCGCGCTGATTTGCTCTTGATGCGCCATGAAACGCGCACGGCGTTGTTCCTTAACTTCTTTTGGAAGCGGATGCGGCAGTTCATTCGCCACCGCCCCTGCTACCGGCGAATAGCTGAAACAGCCCACTCGGTCAAGCTGGGCGGCTGACAGGAACTGCAGCAGTTCATCAAACTCTTGCTCGGTCTCTCCAGGGAAGCCGACGATGAAGGTGCTGCGAATGGTGAGATCAGGACAGGCGCGACGCCACGCGAGAATCCTTTCAAGATTGTTTTCGGCGCTGGCCGGGCGCTTCATGGCTTTGAGAACGCGCGGACTCGCGTGTTGAAACGGAACGTCAAGATACGGCAACACCTTTCCTTCCGCCATCAATGGGATGATCTCATCGACGTGTGGATACGGATACACGTAGTGCAAGCGCACCCAAACGCCAAAATCGCCGAGCGCGCGTACCAGTTCGGTCATGCGCGCCTTGATCGGCCGGCCGTTCCAGAATCCGGTGCGGTACTTTACGTCCACGCCGTAGGCACTGGTGTCCTGCGAGATCACCAGCAATTCTTTCACTCCGGCTTTGACCAACTGCTCGGCTTCTTGCAGCACGTCGCCAATCGGTCGGCTGACCAGATCCCCACGCATTGACGGAATGATGCAGAAGGTGCAGCGATGATTGCAGCCCTCCGAAATTTTTAGATAGGCGTAGTGTCGCGGCGTGAGGCGGATGCCTTGCGGTGGCACCAGGCTGGTGAACGGGTCATGGCGCTGCGGTAGATGCGCGTGCACCGCGGACATCACTTCGTCGGTGGCGTGCGGCCCGGTGACGGCGAGCACCTGCGGATGATGTTGCCGGACGATGTCGCCCTTCGCGCCGAGGCAGCCGGTGACGATTACCTTGCCGTTTTCGGCGAGCGCCTCGCCGATTGCGTCAAGCGATTCTTCAACCGCGGAATCGATGAAGCCGCAGGTATTTACCACCACGAGATCCGCGCCCGCGTAGTTGGGTGCGATCATGTACCCCTCGGCGCGCAACTGCGTCAGGATTCGCTCCGAATCCACCAAAGCCTTGGGGCAGCCGAGCGAAACAAAGCCGACTTTCGGCGGCGCTTTGACCGGAGAGGCAGCGGACGGAATTGACGGGGAAAGTGTCAAACTAGCCATTCATGGAATTGAGAGGAGACGGCTCGACGCACGGCCGCCCAGCAGCTTCGAGTGGGCGTCCTTCAGACGCCGTTTTTCTTTTGCTTCGAATCGTCATCCGCAGCCGAAGTTGCGGGTGTTGCGGCGAAGTTAGGGAAAGGGAAAGAACCGAACATGTTATGCGCTTGCTTGGCGAGCTGCTGCTGCATGTCGAGGAAAGTCGTGGCGCTTTGTTCTAGATAGGTACCCATCAACTGCTGGATGGCCGGTCCTTGCATCTTGACGAATTCGCCCCAAGATTCGGCATTGAGCATGGGACTGGCACCAAATTTGGGAGCATTTTGCTGTTGCAGCTTGCGCTGAATTTCCATGAAGGTGTGGATATTCTTTTCCAGGTAAGTGCCCATCATTCCCTGCATGGCATTGCCATAAAAGCGAATGAGCTGCGTCAGCATGTCGCAGGAGAACATCGGCGCGCCCGCGCTTTCCTCGTCAATGATGATCTGCAGCATGATGTTACGAGTCAGGTCCTCGTCGGTTTTGGCGTCCACCACGCGAAACGCAACGTGATCCAGCACCAACTGACGGACATCGGCCAAGGTGATGTAACTACTCGTCGCTGTATCGTAGAGACGACGGTTCGGATATTTCTTGATGAGGCGGATATCGTCTGCCATGGGTTCGGTTCTCAGAGAAAAAATATACAGGAGAAGGTCATGATTCGCAGCGCCCAACGTAGGCTCGCGCACGTTCGCAGCGCACCGCAGCGTAGCGATTCTAACCGAACGTGCGCGCGCTGTCCTGAGCCTGGTGCGACGCGGTAGAAACGAGGACTTTTGCGATGCCGACCGCCACGACTGCCGTGCGACTGTCACCGGGACCCGGCGCGAGCTAGCTCGGTCGCGCCGGATCCAATTGCGATCTGAACGATGGTGTCCCGACGGCTGACCGTGGTATGTCCAAATTGCGGCAGTGAACAAGCGTTCCGTGTTGGCCGGCCGACAATTTCTCGAAGCATTGACGGCTGCTGGCCTTATTTGCTGCAACCGCGTGCCTTCGTACCGGGTCGTCGAACAAGGACGGGCGGATTCGGATGAGCGGCGCAAATAATAGGGTAAAAGGTCGATGTTTAGCACAAACGCATAAAATAACCCTTAAGTTTTCAGCGTGTGGCCGATAATCTGTTTGAAGGGATGGCGACGACGTTGAAGGTGGCACGTTCGTTGCATATTGAACAAATGCGGAGCAGGCCCAACTTGATGTGAGTGGTCTGCTACGGAAACGCCGGGCCGAAGCTTGGCCCTCGGAACGCAGGTAGTGATCTGAAATTGCGGTGACGGAGTTTGGGCTCCGGAAGGCGGGAAAGGTTTTTCGTGTAAGTCTCCTCCCCCTTTATCCAAAGGTTCCCCCTTTGATAAAGGTTTGCCCCGATGGCTTGCCATCGGGGCTTTTTATTTCCGCCTCTATCGCCAGCCCCCAGCCCCCAGCCCCCAGCTCAGTACATATGCTGGCCGCCATTGATCGAGATATTGGCGCCGGTGACGAATGCAGCCTCGTCGGAGGCGAGGTAAATGATCAGGCCGGCGACCTCTTCGGGTTTGCCGAGCCGCGCCACCGGGATCTGCGGAATAATCTTTGAATTCAAGATTTCGGCCGGAATCGCCGTCACCATTTTTGTGCCGATGTAACCCGGCGAAATAGTGTTTACCGTGACCCCTTTCCTGGCCACTTCAAGAGCCAAAGCTTTGGTGAAGCCATGGATGCCGGCTTTCGCGGCAGAATAGTTGGTCTGGCCAAACGCGCCCTTCTGGCCGTTCACCGAGGACACATTGACGACGCGTCCCCAGCCGCGCTCCAGCATGCCGTCCATGACTTGTTTGGTCATATTGAATACGCTGTCCAGGTTGGTATGCATCACTGCGTCCCAATCAGCCTTGGTCATTTTCTTGAACGTCATGTCGCGCGTGATGCCGGCGTTGTTGACGAGGACATCGATGGCGCCGGTCTTCGCCTCGATCTGACTCACCGCGGATTGGCACGAGTCGAAGTCGGTGACGTCCAGTGCTACCGTCAGAAAATCGTAGCCGCGCGCCTTCATGGCGGCGCTCCATTCAGACGCCGTCTTATTGCCCGGTGAATAGGTGGTGACGACCACGTAGCCTTGATCCGCCATTTTGGTGCAGATTGATTCGCCCAGGCCACCCATTCCCCCGGTGACCAATACCACTCGCTTTGCCATTGTTTCCTCCGAATGCTTTATCTATCGTGAAATTTGATTAATCGATTCGCTCCCGCACGTAGCGCCCCGGCGCCGCTTCGACGACAGGATAACGTGCAGAGCCCAAGATCTTCTTTGCCACTTTGCTCCGGCCGGAGTGACTCCTCAACCATTGCAACCAGTAATTCCACCAACTTCCCGCGACGCTTTCCGCGCCGTCGAGCCAAGCATCAGGATTGTCCTTTATGACCCCCCCTTTTGTATAGCTGCGCCGCGCACTGCGGGGAGGATTGATAATCCCCGCGATGTGCCCGCTTTGGGCCAGAACAAAGGTGAGCGGACCTCGCAGCAACTGCGCACTGGCGTACGCGGTGCGCCACGGGACAATATGGTCGTCGCGTGCGGCCACGGCAAACACCGGAACCTGGAGGCGGCGTAAGTCAACGGGACGGCCCAGCATGTCCAGCGCCCCGGGTACGCGCAGCGTATTTTCCAGATACATGTTGCGCAGGTAATACGCGTACAAACGGCCGGGGACGTTGGTGCTGTCTGCATTCCAATACAGCAAGTCAAACGCGCGCGGTGCTTGGCCCTTGAGGTAATTGTTGACAACGAAATACCAGATCAGGTCATTGGCGCGCAGCAACGCAAAGGTGTCGAACAGCTTGCCCCCAGGCATGATCCCGCCACTCAGATAGTCTTGCTCGGCCTGGCGCACGAAAGTCTCGTTCACAAAAACGCTGATTTCCCCGGTGTCCGAGAAATCGAGCATCGATGCAAGCAAGGTCAGGCTCTTAATGCGCTTTAGCGCGGCTTGGTCGGCGACGGCCAGCGCACAGGTGAGGAGGGTGCCGCCTACGCAGAACCCCAATACGTTCAATCCGGTTGCACCGGTAATTTCGCGGGCAACCTCAAGCGGCGTAAGTATTCCTTGCCGCAGATAATCGTCCCAAGTGAGTTGACCAAGCTCAGTGCCCTTTACGTTCCGCCACGACACCATGAACACGGTGATACCTTGCTCGACGCAGTAGCGCACCAGTGAATTTTCCGGTTGCAAGTCCAGAATATAAAATTTGTTAATAAACGGCGGAACGATGAACAAGGGGCGTGCGCTCACCGAATCGGTCGCGGCTTGGTACTGGATCAACTGCATGACGGAGTTTTCGAATACGACTGCGCCCGCGGTAACCGCGAGATTCCGGCCGACTTCAAATTGAGTTTCATCGGAGGTGCTGATACGACCGCGCGCGAGGTCTTGAGCGAACTGCGCCACACCGCGTTGCAAACTTGCGCTCGCCGTCTGTTGCGCCAGCGCAATGACTTCGGGATTGGTGGCGGCGAAATTTGCGGGTGATGCCGCATCGATCGCCTGGCGTAAAAGAAAACCAACACATTTTCTGCTGGCGCCTTCCAGCTTCAAGGTGTCGAGGAGCTCCATCAACTGGCGCGCGCGAAGCGAGTGCAGGGTGCGCAGCAACTGAAAATAAGCTAGGTTCTCCCAATCAATACCCGTAGGGCGCGCGTGCGCGCCGACATTTGCGCCGGCACCGGTCTTATTGAGGACTTGCTCCCAGACCGCGGACAGCTCACCGGCGTGTCGCGCCTGCATTGAGTAGAGCGTGACGGAATTCTCCGGCCGCAATACCGCAGCCATCGCATCAGCCCACTCTCGCCGCACGTCTTCGCTCAGTACCGGCAATCTCGCCGCGATATCTTTCAATGCTTGGCCGGTCAAGTGTTCCAAATCAGTCATGCGCCACCGAGATAAATTAGGCGTGATCAAGCCAAATTGTCGCGGCGGCTATAGTTGCCACGCCGAGACCGATCAAGACGACTTGCGCGACCGAAGAGCGCAGAGCGGGCCGTCGATGCAGGCCGGGAATCAAGTCTGCGACCGCAACGTAAATCATGCTGCCGGCGGCGATCCCCAACAGCGTTGAAGTCCACTGTTGCATGGCCTGCAACGCGAGATAGCCGACGATGCCTCCTGCCATCATGGAGAAACTCGAAAGCAGATTGAACACGAACGCGCGTGTCTTGCTGTAACCGCTGTGCAGCAGGATCAGAAAGTTCCCGATTTCCTGCGGCACCTCGTGCGCGACGATCGCCAGCGCGGTGATCAAGCCTACTCGCGTATCCGCCATGAACGCGGCGGCGATCAAGACGCCATCGACAAAATTATGAATTGCGTCGCCGAGGATGATGAGCTGCCCGCCCGGCGCCGGCGCTTCGGCGCGTTCGTGGCCATCATGAACTTCGCACTCTTCGGCGTGACAATGTCGCCATAGGACCAGCTTTTCCAGCACGAAGAATCCCAGAATGGAGGCCAGCACCACGCGCGTCAGATAGTCGATGCTCGGTGCTTGCGCTAAAGCGTGCGGCAGCGTGCCGAGAAAGGCCGCGCCAAGCAGCGCACCCACGGCGTAGGAAATCAGCAGCGACACACGCTCGGGATGCACGGTGACGGCAACAATGGCTGCCCCGATGGCGCTGAGAACGCCGCCTACGAAAGTTGAAAGCACGATCCAGAGAAGTGGCGACAACGTGTCTAAGTGAGTCATCAGGACGTGAAGAAAGAAGCGTGCTTATCCGGTTGTCACACCCGCCCACCAGATATAGTTGCGCGCGATTTTGCGGCATAGCGCTCAGCATAGGTGGGCGCGGTGACATCGCCGGCG
>JAYUZG010000134.1:0-3747 GCA_043751985.1 Betaproteobacteria bacterium | reverse complement strand
GCCAACTGACGCTTCGCCTCGGCCACAAACGCATTGCCGGGACCGGCGATCATGTCGCAGGCTTTGATGCTGGAGGTACCGAGCGCCATCGCGCCGATCGCCTGCACGCCGCCGAGGCAGTAAATTTCGTCCGCGCCCGCGAGATGCATCGCGGCAACGATAGCCGGCGCGGGCTTGCCCTGAAACGGCGGCGCGCACGCGATCACGCGCGGCACGCCGGCCACTTTGGCGGTCAGGATGGTCATGTGCGCCGACGCGACTAAGGGATATTTCCCGCCAGGCACATAACAACCCACGCTACTGACCGGAATGTTCCTATGACCGAGGACGACGCCGGGCATGGTCTCCACTTCGACATCGCGCAAGGCATCGCGCTGGATCTGCGCGAAATTGCGAATCTGCTCTTGTGCGAACTTGATATCGTCCAGTGCCTGCTTGCCCACCTGTTTCAGGCACTCGTCGACCTCGGCCTTCGACAGGCGGAAATTTTGCGGTTCCCACTGATCGAATCTCTTCGACAGTTCACGCACGGCGGTATCGCCGCGCTTCTCGATGTCGGCGAGAATGTCTTCGACCGTCTTACGAACTTTTTCGTTGTCTTGCGCGTCCTGCTCGGCGCTGATGCCTTGTTTCAGCCAGATGGCCATTCAATATCTCCTCAAAAGAAAAACTGCTTAACCACAGAGCAACTGCGCTACGCTAAGCCCGTAAACGCGATACTTGAGGCTACCAAATGGCTTTCGCTCTCTGCGCCTCTGTGTCTCTGTGTCTCTGTGGTAAATCGCAGTTCATTGGAATCGTCAGTCGATTCGGGATAGTAAAACATCACGCCGCTTTTGCCTATGCTCCGGCCCGCATGGCTGCCCGTGGACGATGTCACAATGCCATTCGCTCCCACTCCCAGGACTTTCATTATGAGCAAATCGTCACCCGACCCGTCGGCTTTGCAAGATCGCATGCCGCCGATTCCGGATAATCAACTTACTTCCGCGCAGCGACAGGCTGTTGCAGAGATAGCTGCCGGTCCGCGCGGCGGCTTGATCGGCCCGTTTATTCCGCTGCTGCGCAGCCCTGAATTCATGAGCCGCTTGCAGAAAACCGGCGAGTATCTGCGCTTTCAAAGCGCCCTCGGTGCGCAGTTGAATGAATTCGTGATCCTGCTGGTGGCGCGCCAATGGACCCAGCAATTTGAGTGGTTCATGCATTATCCGATTGCGCTGAAAGCAGGCGTCAAACAAGAGGTCGCGCAAGCAATCGCAGAAGGACTGCGTCCCGCCGCGATGAACAATGACGAGGCTACCGCTTACGACTTCTGCGACGAACTGTTCCGAACACATGCGGTAAGCGATGCGGTCTACGCGCGAGCGCTGCAATCGTTTGGCGAGCAAGGCGTGATCGACATGCTCGGCGTCGCCGGCTACTACTCGATGCTGGCGATGATCATGAATGTGGCGCGGACGCCGCTACCTGACGGTGCCGCTTTACCGCTCGCACCTTGCGTCTCCTTGGAAAAATAGCTCGTAGAAGGGTGGGTTCGCGCAGCAACCCACCGAGCGGCGCGGTGGATTGCGCTGGCGCGCGAATCCACCCTACGAATTCCGTTTCCTATACACGGAGATGCTTCAACGCGCAGAGCGCAGCGCGTAGCGCGGGTCACACCCGCCGCACAAACGTCACTCGCCAAATTGGCCTTTCAGAAAAACTTGTTCGGCTTTAGGAAAAACCCCAGCACCAGCGCGCCATTCTTCGACCATGCTTCGTGCCGATGCCCTTTGGGCCGCCAAGCGAAGTTGCCTTTTCGATAAACGCCGTCACCGTCTTCGAACTCTCCCTCCAGCACGTAACTTTGTTCGATCTCTACGTGCTCATGCAGACCCAGCTTGCTCCCCGGCGCCCAGCGAAACAACGCGGTCAGCAGGCCTGATTCCTTGTCTTCGAGCAATATCTTAATGTCAATACCTGGCGACCCGGTCGGTTTCCACGGGAGTTGTTCGACATCGACATTGCGCGAGTCGAGCGGACCGAGTGAACTCTCATGCGCGAGAAAAGGTGTGTGAGCCATGTCTGTCCTCCAAATAATTTGCATGGCGATCTGTTGAAAACGTAGCGAGCGGCCGTCAGTCGAGCGCGCCCGGAGCGCAAGAACCGCAATGTACGTAACAGGTACATGAGGATTCTGAGCACCGCGCAAGCTCGGATCACGGCCGCGCAGTAGTTTTGAACCGATCGCCTATTGCGCTACCCAGCCTCCGTCCATAAGGATATCCGACCCGGTCATGAATCCGGTTGACGGCGAGCAGATGTACGCTGCGAGCTCGCCGATTTCCTCGGGCTGTCCCCATTTCTGTTGCGGAGTCTGTGCGAGCAGAGCCGCGTTCTTTGCCGCATCGGCTCGCAACGGCGCAGTCAAGTCAGTCGCGTAAAAACCCGGACTGATCGCGACGACGTTGATATTCTCTGTCGCCAGTTCCAGCCCCAATGACTTGGTGATTGAGAGCACGCCGGCTTTGGTCGCGCAGTAGGCGCTCCGGCCGCTTGAGCCCACGTGGCCCATGATGGAGCCGATATTGATGATGCGGCCATAGCCGTGTCCGCGCATCAGCGGCAGAAAATACTTGGTGCACAGGAAGACACCGTGCAGATTGGTGTCGATGACGAGCTTCCACTCGTCAAAGGTGAAGTCGGCAAGATTCTTCCGAATAGCGGTACCGGCATTGTTGATGAGAATGTGAACTTCGCCAAATTTCGCTTTCACGTCGTCGGCCAGCTTTTTGACCTGCGCCTCATCGCGCACATCGCAGATAAACGTGGCCGCTTGCGCCCCTTCGGCGGCGACCAGCTTTTGCGACTCATCAAGTTTCGCCCGGTCACGCCCGACCAGCGCAATGGTTGCCCCTCGTTTCCCCAAAGAGACGGCCATGGCACGCCCGAGCCCGCGACTGCCGCCAGTGATGACCGCGACGCGGCCGGATAGATATTTGTCTGTCATCCCACTCTCCGCTTCGCTTAGTGGCCGCTCAAAATTGCGCCAAACCGCACCCAGCGCTTACCGTTGAATTTCACCAATTGTTCCTGCTCGATCGGATAGAAATCGGTCGCGTTGGTATTGATTTTGATGCCCGGCAACAGCATGGGCAATTCGAGATCTTTTAGGTTGGCGCCCTGCCGCATGACGTTTTCACGGGTCAAATCATCGCCGCACTGCTTAAGGGTTTGACTCAAAGTCTGCGCGTTAGTGTAGCCGTACACGTTGGAGTAATCGTTGGGATCACCATCAGGATAATATTTTTTCATGAAGGCCAAGTATTCTTTCACTCCTGCGTCATCCTTCCACTGCGGATCGACAACGTCTTTCAGATATGCGGTGCTGATAATGTCGACGGCCTTCTCCAAACCGGCTGGTGTCAGCACCGCGGCAATGGAACTTGACACGTTGTTCAGAAATTGGAGCGGCTTCCAGCCGATGTCATAAGTCTTGCGAACTGCCTGCGCGGCGAATTTAGGCGTGGTGATATTGATAAAAGTGTCCGCACCGGATCCCTTCAGGTCCACGATTTGCGAGTCCACCGTCGGGTCGGTCACCTCGTAGGTCACCTCTTTCACGATCATGCTCGCAGCCTTGTCACCGAGCCCCTCTTTGAAGCCGCGGTAGTAGTCCTTGCCGTAGTCATCATTCTGATAAAGGATGCCAACCTTCGCGTCCGGCTTGGTCTGCAACAGATATTTTGCGTAGATACGTGTCTCGAG
>JAYUZG010000133.1:0-21063 GCA_043751985.1 Betaproteobacteria bacterium | reverse complement strand
CGGCCAAAAAGCCCACCGCGAAACCCGTGGCAAAAGCGCCAGCAAAGCCTGTCGCGAAAAAGCCCGTAGCGAAAGCCCCGGCCAAGCCCGCAGCCAAGGCGCCGGCGGCCAAATCGAAAGCACCGGCAAGCAAGAAGCCGGCACCCGCAAAGAAGAAAAAATAACTCGCTGCGCGAGAACCATCCGATCATGGCCGAACGCTGGGCATTTCCATCCGAGCTGCAACCGACCACCGAGGACGTGCAGTTCGACCTCGCCACGGTACTCGATGCGGTGCTGTTGTTGCGAGCGGAAATTCCGGAAGACGCGTTCACCGCCTCGATCCTCGGCACCGAGCGCGCGGGCAACGGCATTGTGATCGGCAACGACGGCATTGTGCTGACCATCGGTTATCTCATCACTGAAGCGCAGACCATATGGCTCAGCACCAATGGCGGTGCGTTGATCTCCGCTTATCCGATCGCTTACGATTTTGTGACCGGCCTCGGTCTGGTACAGGCGCTGGGCAAGCTCGATGCTGTGCCAATGCAACGCGGATCGGTCGAGTCGATCGCAGAAGGCAGCGAAGTCATCATCATCGGCAATGGCGGCCGCGCACATTCGCTCAAGAGCAAGATCACCGATAAGCGCGAATTCGCCGGGTATTGGGAGTACGTGCTCGATCAAGCGGTGTTCACCGCGCCGGCGCATCCGCAGTGGGGCGGTGCCGCGCTGGTCGGCCCGGATGGCAAGCTGCTCGGTGTGGGTTCGCTGTTGGTGCAGGAGTCGCGCGATAACAAAGCCGGTGGCACCGAAGAAACCATGCAGGGCAATATGTTTGTGCCGATCGATTTGCTCGAACCCATTCTCCATGACCTGCTGACCGCAGGCCGTGCCGCGCGGCCGCCGCGTCCGTGGCTCGGCATGTACACCACCGAAGCCAACGGGCAACTGGTGGTGGGCGGTCTCGCCAACAGCGGACCGGCGGAACGTTCCGGCGTGAAACAGGGCGACATGGTGCTGGAAGTGGCCGGCGAACGCGTGACTTCATTGGCAAAATTGTTTCGCAGGATCTGGCAACTGGGACCGGCCGGCACTGAAATCCCGCTGACCTTGGCGCGCGAATCGTCGATCGTGCGCGTGCGCGTCCACTCTGCCGATCGCGGCGACTACTTAAAAAAACCGAAGCTGCACTAGCGGCGGTTCAGCGCGGCCGCAGCAAAGCGGTAATGCGATCCGCCGCAACACGCAAAGGCGGCAGAAAGTTTTTTACCATCTGAGTGGCTGGCGTCCGGTTGGCCTGACCGGTTACATTCATGGCCGCGATCACTCGGTCGTTGCGGTCGCGAATCGGCGCGCTGATTGAAATCAGACCTTCTTCGAGTTCCTGGTTGACCATCGCCCAGCCCTTGCTGCGCACCTCATCAATGATGCGCTTTAACTCGGCGCGATCGGTGACGGTGCGATTGGTGCGCGGCCGCAAATCGGAGCGCTTAAGAATGCGTTCTATCTCGGCGTCGCTTCGGTCACTCAACAGCACGCGACCCATCGATGTGCAAAACGCCGGCAGGCGGCTACCGATTCCAAGACTGATGGCCATGATCTTGTGCGTCGGAATTCTCAGCACATAGACGATGTCGGTGTCATCGAGTACCGCGGCGGAGCACGACTCGCGCACCTCTTCAACTAGGTCTTCCATGATCGGCTCGGCGAAATTCCAAAACGGTAAAGCGGAAAGATAAGCAAAACCGAGCCGCAGCACGCTGGGCCGCAGTGAAAAAAATTTACCGTCGAAACCGGCGTAGCCCAGCTCCACCAAAGTCAACAGGGAACGGCGCGCGGTTCCCCGCGCCAGGCCGGTGCGCTTCGCCACGTCACTCAGCGTCAGGCCGGCCGCCTGCGCGTCGAAAGCTTCGATGACGGCCAGCCCTTTTGCCAGAGATCGCACAAAGTCACCGCCAGGCGTAGTGTCACCGCCTGGTTCCATTTTCGATTGCGGCCTTGACAGCCTTTTGCTAGCCGGCATAAAGTAGCACCCAACGTTCGCATGACGAACATGTGTTCGCAATGCGGACACTGTAACAGCAAGTCCATAAAATATTCAAGGAGGAGACCCGCGCCATGAAGACCATCTTCGGCTCGTTAACCCATTACGAGAAAGGCCGCGTTGAGGTGATTGACGACAACGCCAAGAATTACGCCTTCTCAAATGTATTCGAGATTTGCTCGCACTCCAAGGCGTACGAAAAAGTCGTCATGGGGATCAATCAAATTTACGTGCTGGAAGCGATTCGCGCCGAAGGAAACTCGCCTTGGTTCAGTTGTGCGCACGATGAATTTTTATTGAGCATGGACGGAGACGTCGAGGTGCATCTGGTCAAGCTGGAGCGACCTGCCGTGAGCGACCCGGAGAAGAACGGCGCCATCAAACTGAGCGGCGAGCCGGTGGGTAAGAAGATGGGTCGGATGAAATTGCGCCGCGGACACCAAGGCATGCTGCCGGCCAACACCGCGTACCAGATTCGCGCCGCCAAGCCCGCAGCGCTGGTCTTGCAAACCACGCTCGGCGATTTGTCGGTGCAGAAGTGGGCGCAGATTTGCCAGGCCGCTTGAGCAGAGGAGATCAAGATGAACGCACCCGCAACGAATTTCAAAGCGCAATCCGCCCCGCCCAACTTGCATGGTTATCGCAGCTACCGCTTGGGCCAATTCGAATTCAGCCGCGACGAGTATTTCGCGCATATCCGGTGGAGCGGGCGTAACGGCAAGCAAATGAGCCACAGCGTCGATGTCGGCAACTTCTTGCGTCCGCTGATGCGCGATGTGGCCTGGGGTTTCTTCTACGGCTACGTCAATTTCGACGACGTATTCGGTACGTGCAATAAGTACACCTCGGTCGATGTGTATGCCGGTACCTACAACGGCCAGTACAGCAAGGCGGAAGTCGATCTGCTGCAAAATTTGCCGACGGAGGAAGTGCGCATCACTTTCGTGGAAATGCTGGAAGACTGGGTCAACGAAGGCTACGATCCGTTCGCCGCGCCGCAAGAGACCGGCAGTCCGTATGGCCACAAGAACGGTCAAAATCTCAAGGCCCTGCGGCGCGTGCGGCAACTGGCCAAACGTTGCGTCGGCTTAAAAGACGATCTTGGTATTCGCTCCGACGCGAGCGGGTATCCAGTGAATCGCGCATTCACCGACGTGCCGCAGGACGCGCCCGAACTTCACCCCGAGCCAGGCTTCGAGAATGAAGTGCACGCCTTCAATCTGTTCGCGTATCTGTCGCGCTCCGACGTGACCTGGAATCCGTCTTTCACTTCCGTCGTGAAATACAGCTTCTGCTGCCCGACCACTGAAGAGCACATCTTGCCGGTGATCCACGGCAACGATCGCGTGGAATGGTTCTTTCAGATGTGCGACGAGATTCACTGGAACTGCGGCGACAAAAAGACCGGCGCGCCGCGTGCACGCGTGATCATGAAGGCCGGCGATATGGCGGCCATGCCGGCGGATTGCCGCCACCAGGGATTTTCGCCCAAGCGCTCGATGTTGCTGGTGTGGGAGAACGGCTCGCCGCAAGTGGTCTATGACATCGAAGCCGGCAAGTCGCCGGTCAATCCGGTCTCGTTCTAAGTGCCTGAGACGCGATTGTTCACCGACGCTGTTGCGGCCACGCTGAATCATGATCAACAAGATCGTTGAGTCCGCGCACGCCGCGCTGTCGGACATTCAGGATGGCGCGACCATCATGATCGGCGGCTTCGGCCCGGCCGGCATGCCGTCAGAACTGATCGACGCGCTGATCGATCAAGGCGCAAAAGAGCTCATCATCGTCAACAACAACGCGGGCAACGGCGAGACCGGCCTGGCGGCCTTACTCAAGGCGCGGCGGGTGCGAAAAATCATCTGCTCTTTTCCGCGCCAGACCGATTCGCAAATTTTCGATGCTTTGTATCGCGCCGGAGATATCGAGCTGGAGTTGGTACCGCAAGGAAATTTAGCGGAGCGTATTCGCGCGGCGGGTGCCGGCATCGGTGCGTTCTTCACGCCGACCGGATACGGCACGCAACTCGCCGAAGGCAAAGAGACTCGCGTCATCGAAGGTGAGCACTACGTCCTCGAGTATCCGATCCACGCCGACTTTGCTCTGATCAAAGCCGAGCGCGCCGATCGCTGGGGAAACTTGGTGTATCGCAAAACGGCGCGCAATTTCGGGCCGATCATGGCGAGTGCCGCCAAGTGCACCATCGCCCAGGTGCGCGAAGTCGTCGCGCTCGGGCAACTCGATCCCGAAGTGATTGTCACGCCGGGAATCTTCGTGCGACACGTGGTGCGGGTCGCATCGGCGCCGTTGCGAGCTGCGGCCTAGTTACAACGAAAATATGAAACCTCTGAGTCGAGACCAGCTTGCGGCGCGCGTCGCGCGCGAAATTCCGGAAGGCGCCTACGTCAATTTGGGAATCGGCTTGCCCACGCTGGTCGGAAATTATCTGCCGCCGGACCGGGAAATTTTCTTGCACAGCGAAAACGGCGTTCTGGGCGTGGGCCGCGCACCGGCCACCGGTGAAGAAGACTGGGACTTGATCAATGCCGGCAAACAAGCAGTGACCTTGCTCAGCGGCGGAAGTTTTTTCCATCACGCGGATTCGTTTGGGATGATGCGCGGCGGACATCTCGATATCTGCGTGCTGGGCGCATTTCAGGTTTCGCTGAACGGCGACCTCGCCAATTGGCACACCGGCGCGCCCGACGCGATTCCGGCGGTCGGCGGCGCGATGGACCTCGCCATCGGCGCGAAGCAAGTCTGGATCATGATGGAACACTTGACCAAATCAGGCGACAGCAAGCTCGTCGCGCGCTGCACTTATCCGTTAACTGCGCCCCGCTGCGTACGGCGGATTTTTACCGACCTCGCCGTGATCGACGTCACCAGGCAGGGCTTGCGCGTCGCGGAGATGATCGAGGGCTTGAACTTCGGCGAACTGTGCCGGCTCTCCGGCGTGCCCTTACTCGCCGCCAGCGAGGCGCTGCCCGCGTGAAGGCCTTCGTGTATTCGGCGCTGCCCACGCGCGTGGTCTTCGGCGTGGACGCGCTCGATCAACTCGGTGCGGAGATTGCTCTGCTCGGCGCGCAGCGCGCATTGGTATTGAACACACCGGAGCAGCGCGGGGCAGCGGAAGATGTCGCACGGCGTCTTGGTCAGCGCGCGGTCGGCGTTTACGACAAAGCAGTGATGCACGTCCCCATTGAGAGCGCCGAAGACGCACGGCGCGTCGCGGCGGAACTGAAAGCAGACTGCTGTGTGGCGATTGGCGGCGGCTCCACCACCGGACTGGGTAAAGCCATCGCGCTGACTTCGTCGTTGCCGATTGTCGCGATTCCCACAACTTTCGCCGGATCGGAGATGACGCCGATCCAGGGAATCACCGCGGACGGAATCAAGAAAACACTGCGCGATATTCGCATGCTGCCGAAGACTGTGATCTACGATCCGCGACTGTTGTTATCGCTCCCCGCGAAAATTGCCGGACCGAGCGGCATGAACGCGATCGCGCATTGCGTCGAAGCCCTGTACGCCGAGCAAGAGAACCCGATCACCTCGCTGATGGCTGAAGAAGGCATCGCGGCGCTCGCGCGCAGCTTGCCGCTGGTCGTGCGCGAGCCACGAAACATCGAAGCGCGTGCGGACGCGTTGTACGGCGCGTGGCTTGCCGGCACTTGTCTGGGCACGGTGGGCATGGCCTTGCACCACAAGCTCTGCCATACCCTCGGCGGCAGTTTCAATTTGCCGCACGCCGAAACGCACAGCGTGATGCTGCCGCATGCGACGCGCTACAACCGCGACGCAGCGCCGCACGCGATGTCGCGCATTGCACGGGCACTGGGAAAAAGTGAAGCATCCGATGGCATTTACGATTTGGGCGCGGCGCTCGGCATGCCGCTCTCACTCAAAGACATCGGCATGACCGAAGACGGTCTTGACCGTGCCGCCGAGCTGGCAACGATGAACCCGTACTGGAACCCGCGCCCAATCGATCGCACGTCGATCCGAGCGTTGCTCGATGACGCTTATTTTGGCCGCCGTCCGAGGTCTCATTAGCGGATTCCTGAGCCAGGCCGGCACAGAAATTTCATGAGCTATTTTCGAGGCAACGCACGATTGCGGAGACGTCTTATACTGCGTTGGCGTCATTCAAAAAAGCAACTCTCAGATACCCGTAATTAGGAGGAGAAACAGCAGTGCAAAATCTAGCTAACCAGCGCCCGAACCAGCATGCCGCGCGCGCGAAGTCGATTGCGGACGAGCTTGCCAAAGGCGCCCTGGAGACCATCGCCTCGCGCAAGCTCCTAAAGAAAAGCGTCGAGCTGATTCGCGATGCGGGCCTGGTGAAAGTGCTGCAGCCGCAACGCTGCGGTGGCTGGGAAGCAAGTCTGCACGATCACATCGACGTGGTGGAAGAAGTCGCCTTCGGTTGTGGTTCTACCGGATGGTGTTTAGGAGTTTATCAAGCGCATTCCTGGCTGTTGGGCTTGTTCGATGCACGCGCGCAGGACGATGTGTACGGCGCCAATCCCAATGCTATTGTCTCGGCGGTAATCGGGCCGCGCGGACAGGCGCGCAAGACGCAAGGCGGATACATTCTTTCCGGCTTCTGGCCTTTTTGTTCGGGCTGTCATCACTCCGATTGGGTGCTGCTGGGCGAAATGGTAATGGGCGACGATGACACGATCCTCGACAGCGGTGTCATGGTCGTGCCGACGCGAGAAGTCAGCATTCAGGATGATTGGTACACCGGCGGGCTGACCGGCACCGGCAGCAATAGCGTGACCGTGAAGAACTTGTTTGTGCCCGAACACCGCTTCCTGTCGGTGCCGGCGGCCATCGAAGGCCGCACTCCGGGCGCTCAGTTGCACGCGACCCATTTATATCGGTCTGCAGCGGTACCGGTACTGGCCTTGTTTATCTGCAGCTCGGCCCTGGGTATGAGCCGGCGTGCGTTGGACTATTTCAAGTCACGACTGCCGGGTCGCATCGTCGCCTACACCTTCGGCGACAAGCAGATCGACCTCGCCGTCACGCACATCGAGGTAGCGGAAGCGGCGACCAAGCTGGATGCGGCTCGCTTGATGCTGCACGCCATGGTGGACGAGGTCGAGGCCTACGCCGGCCAGGCGGAGCAAATGCCGTTGGAACGGCGCGCCAAAGCACGCATGGACTGCGCGTACGCGGTACGCCTGTGCCTCGAATCGACGCAACTGCTGTACCTCGCCACCGGCGGCAGCGGTTTGGATGAAAAGAGCCCCATTCAATTGGCGCAGAAAGATTTGCATGCGATCAACATGCACGGTCTGCTGAGCATGAAGACCAATCTGGAAATGTACGGGCGAATGTTGCTCGGCTTGCCGGCGAATTCACCGATCATTTGACGGCAATGCGAAACACGCCTAAACCCTTGCACGCAAGTCATCCATGGGCGAGTAACTCCGCGCCTCGAGATCGCGAAGCGAAGATCTATCAGACGGTCGATGCGGAATCGTTCAAAAAAGGCATGCGGCAGTTGGCCTCTGCGGTTTCGGTCATCACCACTTCGGATGGCAGCGGTGCGCGCGCGGGGTTTACCGCGACGGCACTGTGTTCAGTGTCGGCCGAGCCGCCGCAGTTGCTGGTTTGCGTCAATCAGCAAATCAGCACCTGTGCCAAGATTCACGCGTGGCGATCGTTCTGCGTGAATGTATTGTCGAGCGCACAAATGCCGATTGCGCGGCGCTTCGCCGGTCAAGCAATTGCGCCGGGCGAGCGTTTTGACGCCGGCGATTGGTCTACGCTGGTCACCGGCGCGCCGGTTCTCAAGGGGTGTCCGGTAAATTTCGACTGCACCGTGGCACAAGAGTTACCGGCCGGCACGCATATGATTTTTATCGGCGGCATCGCGGCCGTATCGGTGATATCCGGATTGGAGCCACTCGCTTTTATGGATGGGCAGTACCTCAACGTCGGGGCGACCAAGCGTGGTCACGATGCAGAGTTATGGGATTGGAGTTAGTACAACGTGACATCAAAGTTGATGTGAATTTAACAACACACCGGAGGAGCATATGAAAAAAACGGACGAGTTGATCCACAAGCCGAGCACCGAACGCCGCAAGGTAATAAAGACCGGCGCGGCGGCCGCCGCGCTCATGAGTTTTCCCTTCATCAACGCCAAACACGCGTCGGCGGAGACCGGCCGCGCCATCAAGATCGGCTATGTCATTCCTAAGACCGGGCCGCTTGCCATCTTCGCCGAGACCGACAAGTACGTCATCGGGCAACTGGCCAATCTGTTCAAGGCGGGAGTTACTATCGGCGGCAAGATGCATCCGGTGCAACTCATCGAGAAGGACAGTCAATCCACGCCGAATCGTGCCGGTGAAGTGGCCTCCGATCTGATCCTGAAAGATAAAGTTGATCTGATGCTCGCGGGCGCCACGCCCGAAACAGTGAATCCGGTGAGCGATCAATGCGAGTTGAACGAAGTGCCGTGCATCACCACGCTTTGCCCGTGGCAGCCGTGGTTCTTCACGCGCGGCGGCGATCCCGCCAAGGGCTTCAACTGGACCTACCACTATTTCTGGGGCTTGGAGGACATCATCGCGGTGTTCACCAACATGTGGGACAGCCTGCCGACCAACAAGACCGTCGGTGCATTGTTCCCCAATGATGGCGACGGCAATGCCTGGGGCGATCCCGAGCGCGGGTTCCCGAAGCCGCTCGCTGCCAAAGGTTACAAGCTGGCGGACCCAGGGCGTTATCAAAATCTGCAGCAGGATTTCAGCGCGCAGATCGCCGCGTTCAAGAAAGCCAATTGCGAAATCGTCACTGGCGTGGTGATCCCGCCGGACTTCAAGACGTTCTGGACGCAAGCGGCGCAGCAAGGTTACAAGCCGAAGGCGGTATCGGTCGGCAAAGCCTATTTGGTGCCGCCCGGCGTAGAGGCGATCGGCGATATCGCCGACGGTTTGTCGTCGGAAATATTCTGGAGCCCGAGCTTCCCGTTCAAGTCGTCTCTCACCGGCGAGACCGGCCGCGCGTTGGCGGATGGCTATGAGAAGAACACCGGCCGCCAGTGGACGCAGATTCTTGGCTACACGCACTCGCTGTTTGAGATCGCACTGGATGTCATCAAGCGCAGCAATAACCTCGACAGCAAGGCTTCCATTCGCGATGCGATCGCCGCCACCAATCTCAATACCATGGTGGGCCCCATCTCGTGGGGCAAAGGTCCGGTGAAGAACGTCGCCAAGTGTCCTCTGGTCGGCGGTCAGTGGGTCAAAGGCAAAGGAAAGTTCAAGTTCGATCTGATGATCGTCAACAACAAGACCGCGCCCAACATTCCCACCGATGCCAAGATGAAGGTGATCGGCGGCTAAATCAGTGCAGTAACCCAGGCCAAGGCGTCGTTCCGCTCGCGTAAGAGCGACGCCTCTGGTCGGGTTTTCTCGCCATGCAGACCTCCGCGTTGTTGCAAGTCTCAAGCGCCTCCAAGAGCTACGGTGCGTTGAAGGTGATCGATTGCCTCACGCTCGATGTCAGGGCGGGTGAGACGCTCGGCATCCTCGGCCCCAACGGTGCTGGCAAGACCACGCTGTTTAATCTCATCAGCGGCGATGTCAAACCCGACTCGGGCCAGGTGGCGCTGGGCGGACGTGACATTACTGCCCTGCGGCCGCATCAACGATGCCGGCTGGGAATCGGTCGTTCCTACCAGATTCCGCATCCTTTCGTCGGCATGAGCGTGTTCGAGAACGTGCTGGTGGGCGCGACCTTTGGCGGTGGGACGCGCGACAGCGCAGCGCATGACATTAGCGTAGAGGTGCTGCGGCGAACCGGGCTGACGAAGAAGGCCAACGTGCTGGCGCACGCCCTTACTCTGCTTGACCGCAAGCGCCTGGAGCTGGCACGTGCGCTTGCCACGCAACCCAAACTTCTGCTGCTGGACGAAATCGCCGGAGGCCTCACCGAGCACGAGGCGCGCGAGCTGGTCGACGAGGTGCAACGAATCAAAGCGGCGGGCGTGAGCATCATCTGGATCGAGCACGTCGTGCATGCGCTGCTGGCCGCAGCCGATCGTCTCTACGTCATCAACTTCGGGCAGAAATTGGCGGAAGGCGTGCCGCGCGATGTGATGGACGACCCCGAGGTGAAGCGCGTGTACATGGGCATCGAAGTTTGAGGCGTTGAGAGAACAATGCTCTTACAAACCGCGCAACTCAACGCGTTCTATGGAGATTTCCAGGCGCTGTTCGGCATCGACTTCCAATTGGATGCCGGTGAGATCGTCGCCATTATCGGCGCCAACAGCGCCGGCAAATCTACCTTCCTGAAAACTGTCACTGGACTGTTGCCCGCAGCGAAGTCAGCGGTGCGATTCAATGGTGCGCCGATGGGTGGCCACGCACCCGCCAAAATCGTGGCGGCCGGAATCGCCATGGTGCCCGAAGGCAGGCGGCTGTTTCCCAGCCTGAGCGTGGAAGAAAATCTGCGCATGGGTGCCTACACCAAGCGTCCGGGAAAATGGAATCTCGAAGCGGTATACCAATTATTTCCCATGTTGCGCGAAAAGCGTGACGCGCCCAGCACCGCGCTCTCCGGCGGTCAACAACAAATGGTCGCCATCGGCCGCGCTCTCATGTCCAACCCGAAACTATTACTGTGCGACGAGATCTCGCTCGGGCTCGCCCCTATCGTGGTGAAAGATATTTACCAGGCGCTGGGCAAAGTAACCGCGGAGGGTCTGAGCGCGGTGATCGTCGAACAGGATGTCGGCCTGGCGCAAAAGGCCTCCAGCCGGCTTTACTGTTTTCAGGAGGGCCGGGTGTCGCTCACCGGACGTTCCCGCGAACTCACACGCGAGCAAATCTCCCGTGCCTACTTCGGCATTTGAACGCGCGGCGCGCGGACCACGGATGCGGTCATGCTGAACTGGATTGACACGGTCCTCCAGGGAATCATCTTGGGTGGTCTCTACGCCTTATTTGCGCTCGGTCAATCGCTCATTCTCGGCGTCATGCGGCTGACCAACGTGGCGCACGGCGACTTCATTATTTTGGGCGCATTCGCCGGTTTCGCGTTGATCAGCGGAGTGCCGGGCACACCGCTCGCCGGGCTGGGTCTGAACCCGGCGTTGACTTTGTTAATACTGCTGCCCATCGCGGCGGGCTTCGGCTATGCGTTGCAGCGCGGCGTGTTGAACGGCACGCTGGGCGCAGACCCGATGCCGTCGCTGGTGGTGACCTTCGGCTTGTCCATCATCATCCAGAATCTGTTGCTGGAAGTGTTCTCCGCCGACAACCGTTCCATCAGCGCGCTGGGAGTCGAGACGCAGAGTCTGTCGCTGGGTGAGAATATTCACATCGGTATCTTGCCGTTGATCATCTTCATGCTGGCGCTGCTCGCCACGGTGCTCATGGAGTGGCTGTTCCGCCGCACCGATCTGGGCCGAGCGTTTCGCGCCACCGCCGACGACATCGACGCCGCGCGGCTGATGGGTGTAGATCATCGGCATATTTACGCGCTCGCCGCCGCCATTGCTTTTGCTCTCATCGGCATGGCCGGCATGTTGCAAGGGATGCGCACGGTGATTGCGCCGGCCGACGGTCCCGGCCTTCTGCTGTATGCGTTCGAGGCGGTGATCATCGGTGGATTGGGTTCATTCTGGGGAACGTTTGCCGGCGGCATCCTGCTCGGCGTGGCGCAAAGCGTGGGGTTTCGCATCGACCCCGGCTGGGGAATCCTCATTGGGCATGTGGTGTTCCTTATCATGTTGATGATCCGGCCCAGCGGCATGTTTCCCAAGACGCGATGATGAGCAGCGCTGCTTCCGCGTCGTATTCGGTCGAGCGCGCAACCCGCGCCAGCCGCGTGGCCGCCGTTCTCGGCGCCGTGTTGCTGATAGTGGCCGTGAGCCTGCCGTGGTGGGGCGGCAGCGTTGCGATGCGCAGCGTGGTCGAAATCAGTTGCTACCTGGTGTTTGCCAGCATGTGGAATCTGCTGGCAGGCTACGGCGGTATGGTGTCGATCGGGCAGCAAGGATTCCTCGGCCTCGGTGGCTACTTCCTGTTCGTATTCGCGCAGAAGTTGGGCGTCAATCCCTTTGTCGCCGTGCCGCTGGCCGCGCTGGTGACGGTGGCCATCGCGCTGCCCACCTCGCAGTTCGTGTTTCGCTTGCAAGGTGGCTACTTCGCGGTGGGCACCTGGGTGATGGCCGAAGTGTTCCGGCTCATCTTCGCCAACGTCTCGGCCTTGGGCGGCGGCTCGGGCACCAGTCTCACCGCCATGCTGGGAATCCCCAAGGCCGCGCGCGAGATGATCACCTACTGGATAGCGCTCGCCATCGTGGTGTTCGCGGTGGGCTTGGTGTACGGCGTGTTGCGCTCGCGTTTCGGCCTGGCGCTCACCGCCATCCGCGACAGTGAGCGCGCGGCGGAAAGTCAGGGCATCGACGTGGCGCGCGTGAAACTCATGGTTTACTTGCTGGCGGCCTTCGGCGCGGGTCTCGCGGGCGCGCTGTATTACTTGAGCAACCTGCGCATCTCACCGGATGTGGCGTTCAGTGTGAACTGGACCGCCTTCTGCATCTTCATCGTGCTGATCGGCGGCATCGGCACCATCGAAGGCCCGATCCTGGGTGCGTTGCTGTTCTGGCTGCTCAACAACTATCTCTCGGATTACGGGACTTGGTATCTGATCGGCCTCGGCCTCATGGCCATCATCGTGATCATCAAATGGCCGCGCGGCCTCTGGGGCTCGCTGTTCCAGCGCTTTGGCTGGCAATTGTTCCCGGTGCAGCGCGAACTGCGTATCGACAAGGAGTCATGATGCAAGACGCTTTTATCTGCGACGCCGTCCGCACACCTTTTGGCCGTTACGGCGGTGTGCTCTCATCGATTCGTACCGACGATCTCGCCGCCTATCCTCTTAAAGCCATCATGACGCGTAACACCGGCGTCGATTGGTCCAAGATGGACGATGTGTTCTACGGCTGCGTCAACCAAGCGGGCGAGGACAATCGCAATGTCGCGCGCATGGCGAGCCTGCTGGCGGGCTTACCGGTGGAAGTGCCGGGGGTCACTATCAACCGGCTGTGCGGTTCCAGCGTTGATGCATTAGGCACGGCGGCGCGTGCTATTCGCTGCGGCGAGGCCGATCTGCTGATCGCCGGCGGTGTGGAGAGCATGTCGCGCTCGCCTTACGTGTTGAGTAAGGCGGATAGCGCCTTCTCGCGATCGGTGAAACTGGAAGACACGACGCTTGGCTGGCGCTTCGTCAATCCGCGCATGAAAGCACAGTACGGCATCGACAGCATGCCGGAGACCGCCGAAAACGTGGCGGTGGATTTCAAAGTGTCGCGCGCTGACCAAGATGCCTATGCGCTGCGCAGCCAGCAGCGCTACGCCGCCGCCAAGCGCGACGGTTTCTTCGAGCGCGAGATCGTGCCCATTTCACTAGCGCAGAAGAAGGGTGAGCCTCTCACTGTCAAGGACGACGAGCACCCGCGCGAGACCACGCTGGAAGCGTTGGCCAAATTAAAGGGCGTGGTGAAAGAGGACGGCAGTGTCACCGCTGGTAATGCGTCCGGCATCAACGATGGTGCCTGTGCCCTGCTGCTGGCCTCGGAGAAAGGAATACGCGCACACGGACTCAAGCCGCGCGCCCGCGTGCTGGGGATGGCCACGGCGGGTGTGCCGCCGCGCATCATGGGTTTCGGCCCGGCGCCCGCCATGCGCAAAGTACTGGCCTTGACCGGACTGAAGCTGAGTGACATGAACGTCATCGAATTGAACGAAGCCTTCGCCGCGCAAGTATTGGCAACGCTACGCGATCACGGCGTCGCCGATGATGACGCTCGCGTCAATCCCAATGGTGGTGCCATCGCCGTGGGCCATCCGCTGGGCGCCAGCGGCGCACGCCTGGTCACCACCGCGCTCAATCAACTTGAACGCGTGCAAGGCCGCTACGCCTTGTGCAGCATGTGCATCGGCGTAGGTCAGGGCATTGCGCTCGTCATCGAGCGTGTCTAGGCGAAAAATATTTCAGGCACCGGAGGACCCCATTGGAACAGACTGTCGGGACCGGCGTGAAACGACTGCGCGGGTTTACTCGAAGTAAACAAATCGCCGTCGGCAAAGTGCTCGACGATGTGGCCGCAGGGGTCGTACCAATAGTCGAAGATCTGGCTGCCCAGCAGATGACGGCCGATGCCCCACACATGCCGATAGCCTTTGCCTTGCAGCCACTCATGTCCAAGCACCTGCGCGTCAAAGTCTTGAATCTCGAAGGACGCGTGATGAATTTTCGCTTTGGGTGCCTTGAACACGCCGACGCTATGGTGATCGGTCCACTGCGGACCGCGATCGCAGCGCAAGAATGCACCCAGTTTCTGCTCTTCGCTGCCTTCGTGAATATAGTCCGAGGGCAGCAACCCAAAGTGCGTGCAGTACCAGTCAATGGTGCGCTGGAAATCGGTGGCGAAAAAAAGTGCATGACCGAGACGCTGTACTTGCGCCGGCCCTTTGGCGATGCGTTGCGTCGCGCCACGGCGGTTTTTTTGCTCCGCGTAGTTCAAGTCGAGTGGCGCGCGTATAGCCAGAGGTGCAACGTCCGCGATGCCGTGTACCACTTCCACCGGCAAGCCATCGGGGTCTTGCAGCAAGATGCTCATACCACCGCCCGGACCGGACAACGCGCGCGGCGCGGAGGCGCCCGGAATTTTGGCCGCGGCGGCGAACTCCGCCGCGCTGGCGGCTCGCAACGAGACTCCCGCGAATCCGGCGTTGGCAGCCCGATGCGCGACATAGCAATACGCCGCCGGCCCGGCGCCGCGCATGTACAACGAGTCCGCCGTGCGCAGCGTCTTGATCAAGCCAAAGTCCGTCATGAAGCGTTCCATCACGTCCAGGTCGGGACAGAAATAACTGACGTGGGAAATGTCGCTAACTTTCAATTTGGTTTCTCCCGCTTTCAAAATAGCGGCGCCAGTATGACAGGCCGTCGAAGTTTATTTGCATGACATCTCATGCGTACAACAGGAGTTCGCAACCATGCGTAATTTGACCGAAGAAAATTTAACCGAAGCAGTGCGGAAAAAACTCGACGGCGCCACTGACGTGCGCTTCAAGCAAATCATGAGCAGCCTGGTGAAGCACCTGCACGGCTTCGTGCGCGAAGTTCAATTGACTGAAAGCGAGTGGTTCACGGCGATCCAATTTCTTACCGCCACCGGGCAGAAGTGCGATGACAAGCGGCAGGAATTTATTCTGCTCTCTGACACACTCGGCGTTTCCATGCTGGTGGACGCGATCAATCACCGCAGCGCGTCGGGCGCAACCGAATCCACGGTGCAAGGCCCCTTCTACGTCACGGGTGGGCCGGAGATGCCGCTCGGCGCGGACATCGCCGACGGCGTGCCGGGTGATCCGACTTATTTCTCCGGCCAAGTAAACGCAGCCAATGGGAAACCTGTTCCCGCTGCGACCTTGGATTTGTGGTCAACCGACGGTGATGGCTGGTACGACATGCAGTTGCCGGGACAAGGTATGCGCGCGCGCGGCAAGATCAAGACCGACGCGCAAGGGCGTTACGCTTTCTGGACTGTGAAGCCGGTGAGCTACCCGGTACCCACCGACGGACCGGTGGGCAAGATGCTGCTCATGATGGGGCGTCACCCTTACCGGCCGGCGCATACGCATCTGATTCTGTCGGCGCCCGGCTTCAAATCCGTCACCACTCACGTGTTCGTGGAAGGCGATCCGTATCTGGAATCGGACGCAGTGTTCGGCGTGAAGAATTCTCTCGTCGCGGATTTTCAGAAGCACGAACCTGGCACTGCACCCGACGGAAAACGCATGGACAGGCCGTTTTTCACCGTGAAGTTTGATTTCGGCATGGCGCCGGCCTGATCGACCAAAAATCGGCCGATGCAGCGGCGGCCGCGCTCTACAAAAATCCGTTGCGTCACAAAACAAAAATCCGTTGCGTCACAAAGAGGAGCACAGCAGCTATGAAAATGAGATATTGGTTGGCCGTGGCAAGTTGCATCACTTCGATGAGCGCCGCAGCAGGTGGGATTCCGGGACTGCGTGGCGGCGACCATTTGGGCTTCACCGTTCCAAAGTTGGACGAGGCGGTGGGTTTCTTCACCGATGTCATCGGCTGTGAAGCGTTCTACAAATTAGGCCCCTTCAAAGCAGACAACGACTGGATGCAGGTGCACCTCGACGTCAACCCGCGCGCCGAGATTCCGCAAATTCAAGTCATGCGCTGCGGACATGGTCTGAACTTCGAGATCTTCGAATACTCGTCACCCGATCAGAACAAGACCGGGCCGAGGAACAGCGACATCGGCGGTCACCATCTGGCCTTCTACGTGGATGATATGGCCAAGGCGGTGGCACATCTCAAGAGCAAAGGCGTGAAGATGATGGGTGAACCCACGCTGATGGGCCAAGGCCCGAGCGCCGGCGAAACCTGGCTGTATTTCCTGGCGCCGTGCGGCATGCAGCTCGAACTGGTGAGCTATCCCAAGGGCAAGGCCTACGAGAAAGACTTCAAAGGCCGGTTGTGGAGTCCGACGCAGCCCGCGAAGTAGGGATCAAAGCGAGCGAGTAGCAGGGCAACGTGGCACGGCGTCTTTGCCAGGTTGTCCTGCTGGCTATCGCGCTCGTCATGGCGGCAGGTGCGCACGCGCACATGCCTGCCGGTTACGATTTACGCGCGATTCATTTCTTGCAAGATGCCGACGGGCTGCACGGCTACTTCAGGCTCACTTTTCCGCTGGTAGTGGCGAACGGTGTGGGCGCCAAACGCGCTGACGGATTTTTCGAACCCCCGCCATTTACTGTTCTGCGCATTGAAAGCGCGCACGCTTTTTACTACACCGATGTCGAACGCATTCGCGCCGAGCCGCTTGAATTGGCGCGATGGGTGGCGCGCGGGCATCGTCTCGAGAGTGAAGGCCGAGAGATCGAGCCGCGAATTCTTTTGGTGCGTGTCTACCCGAAGGGATCGGTGCCGCCCTTCAACGATCTCGCGCAGGCGCGCAGCGCGACGCAGGCGGGAGACACGTATCCTGTGAGCGCTCCGGCGGTGGACGCCGCTTTCGCGATGGTCGACCTGCATCTGCTCTACCCCAATTCAGCAGAGGAATTTACGCTTAGCAGTTCTCTCGACAATCGCGTCATCGGCCAGCCGGAAATACAAAACCTCATCGTCGACCATCGCCCTGGTGGAGACATCATCTATCGAATTCGCGGTGCATTGAACCAACCGGTGCGGATCAATCCGTCGCGCTGGTCGGCGGTCAGGGGATTTGTCGCACATGGCGCCGAGCACGTCCTGAGCGGCGCCGATCATCTCATGCTGATCCTGTGTCTCACGCTGGGCGCGACGGGGCTGGCGTCGCTCGCGTGGCGCGTTACTGGTTTTACGCTGGGCCATACCGTGTCCCTCATTCTCGGCTTCTGGGGTTATGTCCCGACGGCAGTCTGGTTCGTACCTGTCGTGGAAGCGACGATTGCCCTTTCCATCGTTTTGGCGGGCCTCAGTCTGGTGAGCAGAAACCTTGCGGGCCGTAGCCTCTTCATTACGGTAGTGATGGTCGGATTCGTGCACGGCCTGGGCTTTTCATTTGGTCTGCGAGAAATGCTGGACGTCAAAGGTCCACACGTGTGGCTGAGCCTTGCGGCTTTCAATCTTGGTGTTGAGCTGGGGCAACTCGTCTTCGCCGTGCTGGTGCTCGTCATTTTTGTATCGGTGTGCTCGCGACATACCGCTTGGAAACCCCACGTTCTACGACTCACTGCAGGATCGTCCATGTTGGTGGGAAGCTACTGGATGTTCGAACGGCTGCGCCCTCTCCTGGCCTAGACCCTATCTCGCAACCGATCGCGTGGTGCGTTCATCATCGACAACGCGCGCTTCGACATCGGTATTATGTCGGCCTTCCGTGTTGTGGCATTCATCCGGGCAACTGCAATGACAATTCGTATAGGCCTCATCGGTGCTGGCGTAATGGGCGCAGATCACGCGCATATCCTCACCACCGCGGTGTCCGGCGCACAACTGGTCGCCGCGTCCGACCCCGATGCAAGCCGCGTGAGAAAAATTACCGAACTGAGTCCGGGCGCGCGCATCATCAGCGATCCACTCGCGTTGATCAGTGATCGAAATGTTGACGCCGTGCTCATCGCATCGCCGGACGATACGCATGCGAGTCTGGTGCTCGCCTGTCTTGACGCCGGCAAGCCGGTCTTGTGCGAGAAGCCGCTCGCACCATCAGTTGAAGATTGCATCAGAGTGCTGGAGAAAGAAACCGCGTTGCAACGACAATTGGTCACCGTCGGCTACATGCGTCGCTTCGATCCCGGTTACGTCGAGATGAAGCGCAGATTGGATGCGGGCGAGCTGGGTGCAGCTCTCATTTTGCATTGCATTCATCGCAATCAAACTACCACGCCGTTTTTTACCGGCCCGATGCTCATTACCAATTCGGCCGTGCATGAATTCGACATCGCTCGCTTCGTTCTCGGCCAGAACATTCGCCGCATCAGCGTTGTCTTCCCAAGAAAGACTAGCCTCTCCGCCATGCAGGACCCGCAGATTCTGCTGCTTGAAATGGACAACGGTGTCCTGGTGGACGTGGAAATTTTTCTGAACAGCCAGTACGGCTACGACGTGCGCGCGGAGCTCGTGTGTGAACGAGGCACCATTACCCTGACGCCGCCGCACGATGTCACGACCTTGCAAGCGGCCAAGCAAGGCTTCGCGTTGCCCAGCGACTGGCGGCCACGCTTTGCGGCTGCGTATCGCGCGGAGTTGCAAGCGTGGGTAAGAGCGATTGATCAAGGCAAACACGCGGGTGCGTCAGCATGGGATGGCTACGTCGCCACCGCGGTGGCGCAGGCGGGACTACAAGCGCTTGCCTCGGGAGAATCCACCGAGGTTAACCTCATTCCACGACCGTCTTTGTACGATTCGTGTCAATGAAGTTACGAGTTGCAATCAATCGTTTTGCTCTCCCTCACACTTAGCCGATCAACATGTCGTACTCGGCGTGCGGGCCTACCCAAAACCGCACGATGCCATCTGAGGACTCGACGCCAATCGCTCGATAATGGGCACCGACTCGGGCCGACCAGAAACGATTGACTTTCTTGAAGTGAAGAGACGGACACATTGGGTCTCGCTTTAGTTACTCGAAGCAACGATCCGCGAGGCGCTGGATCGAAGCAGGAAGCGATTGGTAGCTCTGCCAGAATTCCGGCGACGCGTGGTGGTTCAAAGCTTCGTAGTTGCACCCGACGCATGGGCATGCAACGCCTTCTCAGCCAGCGCGTCTAGTTTTCCAGCGCAAACATCAGCTTCAAACTGACGGTCCCAGGTCTCGGCGTCAAGTGCGGCAAACCACTCGCGCAACTCAGCCATCTCTTGCGGCGAAAGGTCTTTTATCTGATGCTCGATATGCTCGACTTTGCCCATGATGTAAGTCCTTTGAGTCACGAGAAGTATAGCGCGATCATGGTGCAGGCAATTTAATTTGAGACCGGGCTGCGGAGACGCCCTTGACGAAAGATTTATTTCCATTGACACTGTTTTACTTCAGCGTCATCGATTTCATGTAGAAGAACAGAAGCGCTATACGCATTGTCGGCCCCAATGGCGATCGTACCGAGATCGAGCTTGATCCCGAGGAAGCTTATCGCCGCGGCCGCGCGCTCGACGCAATGCTACGGTCTGCGCGACCGCGCCAAAACAGAGGGATTTACCGAGGCACCTTTGAGGATTTCGCGCGGATAGACGAAGCACGCATGCTCGAGTTGGCGCGCAGGATCAATGACCGTTGAGCGCCGAAGACCTTCTGCTCAAGCTCTTAAAAAAAACAATTAGAACAATTACGGTCTGTTCCCTATTACTCCCTCAATTGGTCAAGAAGTTTGGGGGCGGATCGTTGCATAGCGAATCATCGAGGGGCAATTGTCTTTCGCTTTAGGGTGTGCTAAAACGTGCGCAACGTGCGGTAAAATCAGAAGATTTGTTTCTTATGTGGATATTTATACAGTATTCAACGTGGTTTATAAAGCCCCATTTAGGGGGCCGACTTTAAGTTATGCGGCTTAGAGACTTCCGTCGCTGCCAAGCTGGCACAATCGCGCCATGGACTTCGAGATTCTCGGTGAAATCACCGTCCTTGAGACTATTGCTTCTGGTCGCGGCATTCGCGACCTCAGGCGCCTGCAGCGAAACTATGGCAAAGGCCGCTGGCGGAAGATGAAGGGCTCAGCCCGCATTCGACTTCGAAATGGAGACGTGCGTATCGCAGAGATCCATTGGTACGAAGCGCACGGGATCGGCAAACGAGAATTCAAACGCAAGAGATACTTGGACGAATAGCCATGAAACGACGCAAATCACACACCGTCTTCGCGGTCTGCATCGACAACCGCGGGTACCCAGCATCGCTGGAACTGCACAAGATTTACCGTGTTGTGCCAGACGAGGAAGCTGCTGCCGACGGCGATATCCGTGTTGTCGATGAAAGCGGCGAGGACTACCTTTACTCAGTAGATCGCTTTGTCGAGATCGAGCCACCGCAGACGGTAAGACGGTCTCTGCTGCATGCGAAAGCCGCATAACACTGCCTTGCAGCCGACGCAAATGACGCGCGGCTGAAGGCAACGTTATGTGTCTTCAAACCTGTTATCTACGCACTCTGTCGTACCCTTAATCGAAGGAGAAAATCATGCGAGTTGACCTCTACACCAAAGCCACATTGACCATAATTGCGCTTTGCCTTCTGACTATCACTTTCCGCTCTGTCTTGTGGATCCCCGAGGTAAGAGCCGCAGGCAGGATTACGTGCACCGGCCAACTGAAAGCGAACGCATGGGGTGGAGTAAAGGAATCAATTGGCGGCTATGTAGTAGAAGTCAGCTGCGACTAAAGAAGGATCCGTGCTTATCCGGTTGTCACACCCACCCACTACCGGTAGTATGTTGAGCATCTGCACGAACGTGGGGCGGCCATGGCAATCGACGTACTTGAGAGGG